>JAFDKH010000119.1 GCA_019307065.1 Deltaproteobacteria bacterium | reverse complement strand
GGCATCGGTGTAGATACCCCAGGGAGACGGCGTAGCCGGATCAACCAGCACGTTGACCTGGTGATAACGTAAATCACCCAGGCGCACATTGATTGCCTGGTCGCAAGTTTGAATCAATTCTTCATTGTTCTCCTCACGAGCCTGATTGCACATCAGGCTAGAGACACCCTCGGGCAGGCGCGGGTATCCACAGCCAACGTGGTCGTTGAACTCGACCGGGCTGTGACACAAGACAATTATTTCGGGCATTCTGGCAACAGCAATCACGCCCGGATCGTATCCGCGCTGAGTACCCAGGGTTTCGGCCAATTGATCACAATCTTGTCCTGCATACGCCAAACCCCTGCGACAATCGTCAATTTCATGGGCCAACCGAACGGCATCGACTGCATCGCCTTGTTGCCCAAAAAATATCGGAAACCTTTCCAGGCAGTTACTCGCTCCGATTGACTCGCATTCCGCATACTGGCCTGTACGGGCACCAATTCTAATCGCCACATCCCATTCATGGGCGGCTAATTCGGACGCATCGAAGAACTCCTGATTACCATTGGAAGTGAAGTACCAGGGAATAGTAACGGTTTTCCTGAAAGCAAACGGAAGTGTGCAACGCTGTCGGAAGGTATCACAACGTGAACCTGAACCAACGGCTTCGCATTCGTCCTGGGTGCCGTTGCCGTCATCGTCGCGATGGGGATCGGCGCCAAAAGGCGTTGTTTCTGGAGTGTAACATTCAATCGCGCCGGTCATTCCCGCCGGATCGTCATAGTAATGGCTGCGTTCCCAAATATTGTAGCGAGTTATAAAACGGTGCCATTGCTCGTCACTCATACCGTAATTCCGTGAATAACCGAAACGTTCCTTGAGAAACGCACCAAAGGCCTGAAATCGATAACCGTCCCAATCGACTGGTTCGTAATCTGTATCGATGACTTTCCTGAATGACTGCCGAATAGTCAACTCGACCGGGTTGCAGGAACCGGCCGGAAAAGTGCCGCTCATGAACTCGTTGGGCAAAAAGCAGGCCGGGAAAGTATCGATGCCCCAGCCGAAACTGCTCAAATCTATGAGTCCCGGCTTGGCAAACGTCTTGTTGGTAATGTCGAAATAACCGTTCTCCAAATCGAATTCAGGAGCATTCGGATCGTTAGGATCGGTGATATCGATTGTCATCGGTTCGTAGGTGATTCCACCATAGACACCAAGCAACGACAGAGTATCAAAATCGTACGAATCGGTGTTGAGGTTTTTCGACCAATCGACTCGAATATATTCGCGCTCATACCAGGGACGATCATAGGCGTTTTCTTCAATTATGTTGAGTTCTTCACCCGTACTCGGGTTGTAGGCTCTGACGATATCGAAGTGCTTCTCGATTCTGAAGGCGACGACGATAGTGCCGTCATTTGTTGACTTACCTACCCCGCGTCCATCGGCCCCTTCGATTCGCTCATAGGCCAGGCGACCCAGCAGCAAATCCTCGGTGATCTGCCATCTCATGCGTGACATCGACTGGGCATAGGTCGAGACAAACAACCCATCCTGGGAGGCGCCGTAGCCGCCCACATCGATCAAAGTGCCCTGGGTGTAGAACTCAGGATTGTCAGCAAAGTCGGTTAAATTCTCACCGACAAAAAACGTCTTCTCCAACGCGTAGGGCTGGACGCGGTTGATTGGATCGCGTTCGGTTGCGCAACCGGTCAGGCCCGCGGCCACTATTACCAGCGCTCCCAAGAAAATTGCTACCTTTTTAATTTTGCGTGTCATTTCTGCCTTCCCTTCCTCAATCGTTCGTAAACTGCGAGATCAGCCCGTCAATGCTGAGTCGCATATCCACAAATATCATCGAATAGCGGTTGAATAGCGGGTTATAGTAGTCTGAATCGGGCTTCAACTGGGGATTGAACGTCGATAGCCCCAGGCCGACTTGAAACGCCGGCATTGGTGTAAAAGTTACTTGAGCCTCGAAGACTGAATAATAGCGCCGATTTTGAGGCTCGCTGATTTGGAGTACCTCGTATTGGTCGTCAGATTTGTCTATATCGTACAACCAATCAATCAATACTCCGTAACTCAATGAAACACTCAGCCAATCCAGAATCCCCAAGGACACATCGAAACCTTGTTGCAGCCTGAATTTGGCGTTTCGATATCCCGTATTGAAGTACTGATCGCAACCTCCGGATGATGAAATACATCCACCGATCCAGGGGTTCTCAGTTTCGCTGGTTGTCTTGCGGTGCAAATTTGGGTTCGCTCGAAAGCTGTAACCAATCGACAAACCTTTTAACAAATCGAAAGAACGGGTAAGTCTGAATCCCGGCCCAATGCCCATGATCAAGGTACGCGCCATGGCTGGCTTGCTAGTCGGTGTTTTTATGACAAGATCGGCCGAGATATCTATCCCAACTACAGGAATTTTATAGAACTTTGAATATCCGACGATGAATGCCAGATCGCTGACCCAGGCCTCACCATAATCTGTTGTTTCGTCAGAATTGGTGATTTCGCGAATGACATCCAGGCTGGCTCGAACATACAAGTGATCGCCGAACCACCAGCTGGGCTGGAAACTGAAAGACATCGCATAGTAGGGATTGTGACTGAGTTCTGATGCAGCATCGAGGCTGTAGGCTCTAAGTGTGTTGCGATAGACGAAAGCTGAGCCACGCCAGGGCGCTTTAGACTCAGCCTGGCCGCTGGTTACAGTTTCTTCACCTTCGAACGCAGCGGCAGCACCCCAAGGCATCCCGACCAACAAAGCGGCGACCAGAAACAACACCCCAGTTGTTCCAAAAGTCCTGCATATCTTGGGACGCTGGTCGGACAACATCTCAAACCATAATCCAAGCATTCTACTTCTCCAATCTGGGCCCCTTAATTGGTAGAATTTTTTCCTCTTGCCTACTTTTTGCTGCGCTACCTTAGCATATTACCTCGCTTGACTACAACGGGTTATTGGGTAATTGCCATTTATTACGCCAATCGCTTGACAAACATTGAAAATAGCGCGAATAAGGATAGTCTTTTAGAAATCACAGGGGCCCCAGGGAGAGTAAAATGAACAAATTTGCCATGATTTTGACTGCAATCTCCTGTTGTGGATGGATTTTGGCGGGATGTGAGAGTACCAACAATTGCACTTCTCACGCCGGCACTTATTGCGAAGAAGGCGTGAATTACTATGTTGATAGCTGTGGAGAATACGAAGAAGTCATCGACCAATGTGCCTACGGTTGCAAGGCTGACCATTCCGGCTGCGAAGGTGATGCGCTGGCCTGCGAAGTAGCAACTGATTGTCCCGCCGGTCAGGGCTGTCGAGCGGATGTTGGCTTATGCGGTAAATGCCGCAGTGATAGTGATTGTCGAGCCGGCGAAAAGTGCAACACCACCAATGGACTGTGTCTGACGCCCTGTTCTCCCGGGCCGTGTTGTGAACAAGACACATTTGTCATGCCTAATTTCGTATGCAGCGAATGGGATGAATTTCGCTGCTCGGGAACTCAGTGTGGCGCCGATGCACAGCAAAGAACGGTCAAGCAAAGGTGCAGTGGTGTATCGTCATCTTGTGACGGAGCCGTGACCGAGGGGAGTTGGGGTACTCTGAGTATGTGCGGCCCAAATTCAGTTTGCTGGGCTACCGAGACCGCGGCCGGCTGTACCGATTGTGCAGTCGTTTGCAAGGACGGGGCCTGCAGCACCTGCACCGACGAACCCTGTTGCGCTGACGGAGCAATAGCGGCCCTAGGTCTTGAGTGCGACAGTTGGGTCGAATACCAATGTACCAGCGCAGACTGTGGTGGCGACGCCCAGGATCGAACCGTCACTCAAGATTGTAGCGGCGATTCGGTGTTCTGCAGTGGCGCCATCAGCGAAGGCAATTGGGTCACCCAGGATGACTGTGATCTCGACTCGATTTGCTGGTCTGATACCGAGGGCGCCGGCTGCACTCAATGCACCGACAGCTGTGAAAACGGCCACTGTACCGAACCTTGTGACCCGGGTGTCTGCTGCGACAATGGTTCGCTTCGAGATACCGACTATATTTGTGCCACTGTTGTTGAATACAGGTGCACTGACGTCGGCTGCGGTGACGACCTCGAAGAACGAACCATAACCCAGAATTGCTCGGGGACTTCCTCAGAATGCACCGGCGGAGTCGTCGAGGGTGATTGGGGTTTGAGTCAAGATTGCGGTGATGATGACTTGTGTTGGTCTGTTGAGACCGCAGGCGGTTGCACGACTTGCGAACTGGGTTGCGCCTCTGGTGTCTGCAATCCTTGCACCGATGAGCCCTGCTGTGACAATGGTGAACATCGTCCCTCGAACTTCCAGTGCGGTAGTGTGACAGAATATCGTTGCGCCGGAAATCAATGCGGTGACGACGCCCAGCAAAGACAAGTCTGGCAGTATTGCAGCGGTGATGCGGCTCTTTGCACTGGGACCACTGTAGAAGACTCCTGGTCGACCATCGATGTTTGTCACGCTGACGATATCTGCGTGACCGATGACACTAACTATGCAGAATGCCTGTTCTGCGAAAACGGCTGCGACGCAGGCCAGTGTCAAAACTAGTTTCTCGTGTGTGATGGAAGAAGAGAAGTATTGCGTCACTTGCGGTGAACTGATTCCCGAAAAACGTCTGAATGCTATTCCTGGTACCACCACTTGTGTCAAGTGTACCAGCGTTCCGCGCAAGACTCGCTCAGATCTTCGAGGCGATCACTTCATCCAGCATACCGGGGGCCTGCACGAAAAATACTTGCATGAAGAAGACGCTGAAATGGACCGCAAGAGTGCAGTTGAAGACAAAGACAAAATCGACAGCTGACAAGTACCCCCGATTACCGGTTCGTGATATGATTGCCAGCAACTATCAAGCAGGTGGGTGATGCAGCCTAAAGTGCGATTAGTTGTGGTATTTATTGCGGTTTTCTTACTTGCCGGCTTAGCTGTTTTTTTGTATCTATCACCCGCTGACCCCCCTCACCGCAAGCCGCTTCCCAAACCAGATGCCGGCATTAAAAAACCAGCAATAATCGAGATTCACCCTTCCGATAAAAACTTCAATCCCGGCTGGATCGGATCGGCCTGCAAGTCAGATTCTGAATGTAAATATGATTCCGGGTTCTGTCTGATGCCGGAAGAAGGTTACCCCAGAGGATATTGCTCGGCAAAATGCTCGAAATTCTGTCCCGATCGCAAGGGCGATCTCTACTCGGTCACCTTCTGCATTGAAGATCCTCTGTACGGCAAAGGCGGCGTCTGTCTGGCGCAGTGTAATTTGCATTTGACCCCTTCGGGCTGTCGGCCCGGCTATATCTGCACCACCTTGCAACGAGTGTCCCAGGATGCAGTTCGTCTGGTCTGTCTGCCCGATCGCGGCAGCCCTCCCCCGCCCACAGATTGCACCAGACAACTCGACAAACTAGGCCTGGTCTATACCCGCCCGGACCTGGCCGACGCCCCGACTAAGGCGGCCCGGCCCGGCGAAGCGCCCCCTGATCTAAAGTTTTGTCAGATCGATACCCCGGTTCTTCTGGCCAGCCCGATTCGTTCGATCGACTATCGGCAAAAAGGGCAGCGGCATGCCGAACACATGCTGGTGGCCTGTAAGATGGCCCTGGCCATCGAACGCTTGTCGATCATCCTGACCGAGATGGACGCCGTCGAGGTCGAACACAACGGCACCTACGTCTGTCGCGGCATCGCCGGAACGAATTCGCTCAGCGGCCACGGACATGCTCTGGCGATCGATATAACCGGCTTCGAACTGGCCCGCGATTCCGCAATCAAGTTAAGCCAACACTGGAATGGAGCTGATAAGAAGAAGAAACGATTTCTCCGCGACCTTGTTAAACGCATCCGCAAAGAGAAGATCTTCAACGTCGTCCTTACTCCAGCCAGCGACAAGGCTCATCAGGACCATTTTCACTTGGAAATTCGTTTGTAGCGTTATTGCAGTAGATCGTCTAAGCCGTCCAGGTAGAGGAAGTAGGCCTGAACGTGGGTAAAGATTGGCACCTCGCCCATTATTATCAACCGGTCTTCGGCTGCGTCGTATTTCATCAAGCCGCGCTCTTTTCCAAAATTTGGTTTTCTGACATCGCCGATGAAGCTTTGATCACCGTATTGATCCGGTTCGGTATAAGTCCCCGGCACAGTATCGGCCATGACATTCGTCCAGGAATTATCATCGAGATCGAGGACCCACAAGTCGTTGTGGTACTCGTTGAGAATTTCGTTGAAGCGATCGTTGATGACCGATCCGCCCAATACGTAGATCAAGTTGCGGCCTGGATCAAAAGCACAGTTCATCGCTCGTCGGGCCACGATGCCTGGCGGAAGAGATTCGGTCGTTACAGTGCCAAGCTCTGTGTCGATCACATCGTAGCTCGACAGCATCTGGGATGTCTCGCCACCGTCAGTTGTCTGGCGACCGCCGAAAGAATACAACCAGCCCGTGTTACTATCGTAAACGAGACAGTTTTCAAAGACTTGCTTCAAGCCGGTAACTGCCTGACTCCAGACCGCCGTATCAATATCGAGTTCGTAAACAGTATCTGAAAAGCTGCTCGGCCCGACGGCCCCGTACAAGAACAGCTTGCGCTCGTTCCAGTCGAATACATGATTTCGATTGATGTAACTGTCCGGCTGCTGTGAACCGGAAACCCAAACCAAGCTGCCGTTCGAACTCGAATCGACCCACATCATGACACTGGCCGACGGCGCCACAAACAGCCAGTCTTCGGCAACAGGATCAAAACTGATAAACTGACACCAGTCTTCGCCCATGCACAAATTCTCATCCTGCGCAAAGACATCGCCGGTCAACACTGTCTTGTAGTGTGAACCGCTGGAGCCGTCGAGATACCAGATGCTGGCAATCTCCGGTTCTGTGAAACTCCGTCCATACTGGGTAGCAAATAGGTCGTTGCCGGCGTCATAGCCATAGGATGGGCCATCGATCGGCATCATTAGCGATGTTCCGTTAACGATCGGATCGTTAATCTCCACTAACAGGTGAATCCAGGCCAGGCCGACACACACGGCCTCGCCACTTGTGCCGTCAACTTCACAGATCTGCCAAGTGTCGTTACAATCCTGGCCGGCAATCCAGTCTTCGGCCGAACAAGTTTCAATAGTGTTATCAGTGCAACGGGTTGCGCCGTCGCTGCAGGCCGGAATAACGCACTCGGCTTCACCGGAAGTCGCGTTGATTTCACATACTTGCGAAAGAAATGCACAGTTAGTTCCGGGCAGCCAGCTTCCCGCAGTACAGTTTTCGATCGTATCGTTTACGCAGCGGGTTTTTCCGTTCTCACATGGCTGTTGTTCATCGACACACTCGGCCGCCTGAGAATTCGAGTTGATTTCGCAAACCTGGTTTGTCAAACTGCAGTCTTGACCTGTCGTCCAGGCCCCGGCGCTACAGTTCTCGACGACGTCTTGACTGCAGCGTGATTGCCCTGCGCTACAAACCGGCGTTCGCTCGACACATTCGGCAACACCCCCGACAATCTCGCAGTTTCTCTCGGAGTCATTACAATTTATCCCGCTCAGGTACACTCCACCTTCACAAGTCTCGATAATCGACCCGTTGCAGCGAGATTCGGAATCTATGCAAACACCTTGTTGACTCGAACCGCAACCGCTAAAAACGGCCCAGGCCAGCAATATCTCTAAAACAATAATGCTTCTCAACATAGACAATTCTCCTGACAATTCGATTTGATCATCCAGCCCGCTTAGCGCTCGAGACTCTTGGAGACGATCTCCAACACGTTCTTTGAAACTCCTTCGGTTTTTCTGATACGCTCCAATTGATACTCGATTAGAATTCTACGGCCGTGTTCGAATTTACGCCACTGACTCATCGGTGTCAGCAGCCTGGCAGCCACCTGTGGGTTGTACCGATCAATTTCGATCACGTTCTCTGCCAGAAACTCATAGCCTTGCCCGGATGGATCATGAAAACGAACCAGGTTGGCCTGGCTAAAAGCCCCAATCAGGGCCCTGACCTTGTTGGGATTCTTGATGTTGAAATCGGGATGTTCCTTTAGCCGGGTAACGTTTTCGAAGGTATCGGCCAGCCGGGAGGTTGCCTGGATAGCAAACCACTTATCGATTACCAGTGGTTCTGCCTGCCATTTATTGTAGAATTCGGCGAGCGCTGAGGATCTTTGCGGACATTCGCTATTGGCCAGACAGACCAGGGCGGCAATTTCATCGGTCATATTGCCTGCCTGTTTGAATTGAGACAGACAGATCGATCGAGCCTGCTCGTCATCCAGCTCCATCAGGTAACCAAGACATGCATTTTTCAGCTTACGTTCACCGATCGACTTTCCGTCGATTGCGTAGGGACCTTCGCTCTGGTTTGCCCGGTAAAGCGCCAAAAAATCATCTTTGAGTTCGGTAGCAATGGTCCGTACAACGAAAAGTCGGGCCTCATGAATTACTTGCGGGTCGATGATGTCTGCCAGCTCGGCCAGATAAGTTTCTGACGGCAGCGAAATAGCCTGAACTATTAAACGCTTGTCCAATCCTTCGTCTGTGAGTGTCTTTTTTATAGCCGCAATGAAACCAGGTGCTACTTCCATCTTTTCGGACCGTTGACTAGCTAAGATAATGCGGTCGATTATACGCGATCCGAGACGCTGGGCCGCGTCCCAGCGATTGAACTGATCCGAATCGTTAGCCATAAGAAATGCCAAATCTTCATCTGAGTGCTCTAGGAGCAATCTGACCGGAGCTGAAAAACCGCGCAAAGCCGACAATACCGGTCGACTTGGCACATCCACGAAGTTGAATGTCTCGACCTCATGGCGCAATTCAAGAACACGTGTTTTAGTCGGGCTGGCTTTTGTTTCTCCAGCCAGTTTCAACTGTAAATCGTTTCCCTCTCGATCCAACAAACCCATTGCAAAAGGAATATGAAACGGCATTTTCTCTTGGGATTGATCCGCTGTAACTGGGCAAGTTTGCTCGATGGTCAGCCTGTAGCTCTTGTTTTGCTCATTATACTCTTCGTCAATTTCGAGTTCGGGAGTTCCGGCCTGACTATACCAGAGTTTGAACTGCGATAAGTCTGCCCGGCTGGCATCTTGCATGGCTTGAATGAAATCATCAGTAGTAACGGCTTGTCCGTCATAACGACTGAAATAGAGGTCGCAGCCTTTTCTAAAGCTCGCCTGCCCAAGCAGGTTGTATACCATACGCACTACTTCGGCGCCTTTGTTGTAGACCGTCAAAGTGTAGAAATTGTTGATCTCCACATACGAAGCCGGGCGAACCGGATGCACCAGGGGGCCGGCATCTTCTCGAAACTGGTATGTGCGCAGGAGGTTGACATCTTTTATTCTCTTAACTGCCATCGAAGTCATATCGGCCGTAAATTGCTGATCTCTAAAAACTGTAAAACCTTCTTTGAGACTTAGCTGAAACCAATCACGACAAGTCACTCGATTGCCCGACCAGTTGTGAAAGTATTCATGCCCGATGACTGCTTCAATGTTCTCAAAATCGTCGTCAGTTGCTATCTCCGGTTTGGCTAAAACATACTTTGAATTGAAAATGTTGAGACCTTTATTTTCCATCGCCCCGGCATTGAAATCATCGACGGCAACCACCATGAACACATCCAAATCATATTCACGACCGAACTTTTCTTCGTCCCACTTCATGGCTTGAATAATCGAACGCAGGGCGTGATTGCATTTTGCTGCATTTTGTTTCTGCACGAAAACTCGAATACTCACTTCACGCCCCGACCTGGTCGTATATACAGCTTCAGTTCGAACAAGATCGCCTGCCACGAGCGCAAACAAGTAGGTTGGTTTCTTGTGTGGGTCTTCCCATTTTACCCAGTGCCGATTGTCGGCTAATTCGCCACTGGCTATCAGGTTTCCGTTAGAAAGCAACACCGGATATTTGTCTTTATCCGCTACAATCGTCGTTGAGTAGCGGGACATAACATCCGGCCGATCGAGTGTATAAGCAATCTTTCTAAATCCTTCGGGCTCGCATTGAGTGCAGAAATTGCCCGATGATCTGTACAACCCCTCGAGCGAGGTGTTCTCTTGCGGTTTGATCTCGGTCTGAATCTCCAGTCCGAAATTATCCGGCAGCCCCTCTATTGTTAGACGGTTCTCAGTGACCGAGTAGTCAGCCTGGCCGAGTTGTCGGCCGTCCAGTTTGACACTTTTCAAGGTCAACCCGACACCGTCCAGCTTAATTCGACCGGACCGATCGTCGCTCTGGGGGTTTTTCGTAACGTCAAGTTTCGAAGTGACCGTGGTAATATCCTCGGTCAATTCGATATGCAGGTCGATCTGTTCTATCAAATAGGCGGGTGGCGTATAGTCTTTGAGATAAATGGTCTTGGGTTCGGCGTTGTGCATTACTCAAGAATACTTCTTTTTAAGCACCATCGGCAATCTCGATATCGAAGGTATCCGCTATGTCGCCGGAACCATCATCTCTTACGATGACGATATGCATTCCCTCATAGTCCGCCTGGCTGCCTGTTGAAACTACCTGACCGGCACCAGCTGCAGTTGCGACTGATTTCAGGCCAAGTGTCGGCTGGGCTGCGTTGAAATACCAATTGGCGCCGGATTGAAACCCGAAACTCATTACCCAGATCTCGGGTTGAATAGTAGTCGAGCCAGCCGGAGTAACCGTAATATCAATGAGCTGATCATCCGCAGTTGAATAGGTAAAAACCGCCAATCCGGTGTCGGGATCGAGTGTTTGACCAACCGCATTCACCGGATTGCCAACTGTCGGAGTTCCCAAGTCAAGCGTGTCGACAAAATTGAGTGTAGCGCTGTAAGTGTCTCCAACTATATCGCTCCCGTCGGCGGCATCCGAGGCCATATGCAAATAGTGCCCGGCTTCAGCCAGATAGGCCAGAGGCGGATCAAGCGCGACCAGATCCTGCCCGGTAGTGTCAACAGCCGGTCCAATTTTAGTAATCAATTGGGAGTTTATTGCCTCGAGTGGTTCGCTCCAGGCACTCGACGGTGAAAACCCGCTGAAGACGGCCAGCTGACCCGGGCTGGCTACAAAATGAGAAATTCCCGAATCGGCCAAAGTATCCTCAGGCATATCAATGACTGGAATATTGTCCAGGCTCGTACCTGCTTCAAGTAGACCGGTTGCCTGGTGAACCTCTTCGAAAGTGTATTCTGGGACTGCCCCGCCGTTCCAACCCCTCAGCCACAGGTACACCCAGGTGTCTTCGGGAGTATACAGTTTCGACCAGCGGTTCCAGGTTGGTCCGGCCGAGCCTCCACTGATTACATTCATGTCGGCATCAAAAAAGTCAACACCCAGGTTTTCGGTTGCTTCTGGCGGAACGGTAAAGTTGAACAAGAAGAAATCACCGGCTGTCAGGTCCCAGCGCAGAACTTTATGTTCTCCTTCGGCCAAGGCACCTGAACCACAACCGCCGGCGGTACAGTCTGTGACCGTCTCATTAGTTGCGCTAAGGGCATACTTGCGATCGGGTCCAACCACCACCAGGAAATCCTGAACCACCAGATAGCTGCCGTCGGCAGGAACAGAGAATACTATTTCGGCGTCTGCGGCGGGATTGTTCCCATTGACCTCCATGAACGGATCGCCAGTTGCATCGAAAAGTGAAATCAGAGGTAATACGTCCGAGGGCGTATCAACCAAGGGAGTGCCGGCAGACTTGATACTGACTATGTCTTTGGTCGCCAGCCCCGTCAGATTAAAGAAGAACAGTTTGCCCTCGCTCATCTCACCCGAGTCGGCCAGCGGATAAATGGAGACATCGCTGATAACAGGCGTACCCAGATTCTCTACGGTCGCATAATAGGTAAAATCATCGCCGCCGACTGGAAATTGCGGCGTTCCAAACACGTAGGACAACATGTGGTTGTAGTCTGTAAGGTAAACCAGGTAGATATCGTCGCGGGGCAGATAGAACTCACGAACGGTCTCGATTGCATTGGGATTGATGGCATAGCGACTGTATAATGGATATCCATCGCCGTCGGTGTCCGAGGATAGGACCATAAAGGCCGGCAAGGCGGCCCCTTCTGATGTCGCCCAAATACGCAAATAGGTGCCGGCCGTGGCATTGACGGCAAACACATCCCAGTCAGGATCAACATATCCATCGTCGTTGAGATCTACCGGGGTATCGACGGTTCCGCCCAGCGATACTGACTGGTCTGGATCAGGCAGTGAAAATGTCGCCGGATTGTCGGGGTCGCTTGACTCGGGAACATCCGGATCTGGAAGTCTGTCAGGCACACACTCGCCATTTTCTAGATGAGTACCCTGCCCGCAACCGCTTGAGTCTGACACGCAGACGCCGTTTTCCAGGTGAGTACCCTCAGCACATGCATCCTCGTTTGGTTCGCAGAGACCTGAAACCGGATTGAAACTTGTGCCAGTTGCACATTCGGGAACGTCGACGCATTGGGCGAGTTGGCTGTCCCAATACTGGTCATTGGCGCACTGGGGAACACATTGATCGCCCTGCAGGACCGTCCCGGGAGCACAGTTCGAAATCTCAGGCACACAAACCCCGTTCTGCTCGGTCGTGCCCGCGCCGCAATTCGTGCCGCTCCCGGCACAAGCCGTTATAAAACCACCCAGCCATGCCGCCGCTAAAATTATCAACAGGTATGAGAATATTGTTTTCATTTTACACTCCTGAGCCCTGCGCCAATCATGATCCCGTTACCGTGATATCGAGAGTGAAATCGCCGCCACCCCCGCAAGCATCGGCACCAATCAAGTAAGTTCCTCCGGCGCCGGCAGGTACTTCGTAATTAATTATCTCAGGATTGCCCTCGTTGGATTCTGCAACGATCGAACCGACCACATCGCTGCAATCATCGAACAGGTAGAGCGACCCATTGAAATCGGCATCCATTGTAATATCGATCGTATCGCCGGCACTCAGCGAAATGCTGTAGAAAATATCCGGACCGCTATCATAAATATACCCCTCGCAAACATGCTCGCTGACCGTATCGGTGGCCGACGCACTATTTGCCTCAACAGTTACGTTGCCTGATCCATCCGGGACAATTGTTTCGGCATCCGGGCAAGCGTCGTTGGCCGGCGGTGGCGGCACTTCGATAGTTATATCGAAGTTGTCAAAGACTGTTGCACTTCCTCCGGCATCCTGCATTAGCAGCAATGTTATGCCATCGTAGGGCGAGAGATATTCTACAGTTATGGTATCTCCGCGTGCCTCGGCCGTTTCCAGTATTACTACCCCGAGTTGAATAGCATCCGGGCTCGGCATCCAGAGATAATAGATCCAGTACCAAACGACCTCGCCCAGGTTGAAAATCCAGACCTCGGGTTGAATCAGATTGAGACCTCCCGGATCGACGGTAATTTCGACGTACTGGTTTTCTCCACCGTTAAAAGTATACAAGGCCGGTTGGCCTCCGAACGTCTGGGCCAGGACCTCAGACGGATTTCCAACAGTCGGCGCACCCATATAGATCGGTGTATAGGCGCTAACATTGACATCATAGGTGCCATCTAGAATGTCGCCGTTAGGGTCTTGAACGTAATGTATGTAGTGACCATCTTCTGGGATGTAACCCATCAGAGGAGTAATGAAACTGTCGGGAAAGTTCCAGGACATTGTGTCGATAATCGGCCCGACATTTTCAAAATTAGAATTCAACAGCATCTGGGCCGGATACTGTGACCAGGCACCTGTACCGTCGTGAGTCGTGAAGCCGGAGAAATAAGCCACTTGACCGGCCTGCCCGACAAAGTGATCGACCCCAGCCGGATAATAAGTGTAGGCCGGCATATCGTTGATACCCAGACCGGTGTAATCTTGCCCAGACTGAAGAACAGGCGTCGCGACTATCCGATCGTCAGCCGAGAATTCTGGTACAACCCGGCCATAGACTTCGCGCAACCAGACGTACACTCTGCGGTTCGCCCCGGCATAAGCGCGCCCGACGCCGTTGTACATCCAATCGACGTACTGGTCTTCGGCCAGCTTGTTCATGTATTCATCCATAATCGTCATTCTGAGTACTTCTTCGGATTCCATCGGCAGGTAGATTCCAACGACAAAAAACTCGCCGGGTACAAGGTCCCAAGCCAACAAACCGGTTTCGCCGGCGGGGATATCCTCAGTCGAGCAGTCGCTGCTGCTACACAGCGTGGGAGCAAGGTCCACGGCATCGAATGCATATTCACGGTTAGGCCCGACTATTAAGAAGAAATCTAGAACAACAAGATAATTTTGACCGGCTTCGAAGGCCAGCAGGCTGTCGGCGCTTTCATCTGGGCGGTAAGAAATTTTTTCTTCAACCAACTCGCCGGCCCCATCGAACACCATCAAGATGGCATAAACATCGCTGGCAACGTCAGTGATCGGCAGGCCTGCTGAACTGAGGCTGACCATGTCACCGCCGACCAGTCCACTGAGCCCGTAAAAACGGAGTGCCCCGTCAGACAAGTCGCCGCTATCGGTCGCCGGCAAGTTGCTGATATCAGTCGGGCTCGGGGTCCCCAGGTTTTCGACTGTCATGTAATAAGAGAAATCGTCACCGCCGACCGGAACCGAACCGTAGTCAAAGACGTATGACATTACATTTGAGTAATCGGAAACCCAGATAATGTACTTGTCGGTATACGGCAAGTAAACCTCGCGCACACAGTCAAGGTTGTTGGGTTCGAGACCGTAACGGGTGTATTGAACATGGCCGTTTTCAAATTCATCCAGAGAGTAAATAATGAAAGCCGGCAGAGCAGCCTCTTCAGAGGTGGCCGTGAAACGTAAGTGAGTACCGGCGGTTGCCGAAAAGACGAACCCGTCAAAATCCGTGTTTTCGCTGCCGTCACCGGTTATATCGGTCGGGGCCTCGATAACTCCACCCAAGCTGACTTCCCCTCCGGGATCGGGCAGGTTGAATTCGATGTTCACATTCGGATCGGCATCTTCGGTCACATCAGGGTCGGGCAGTACATTCGGGACGCATTCGTTCCCTTCAGCATGAGTACCTTCTCCGCATACATTATCCGGAACGCAGACACCTCCCTCAAAATGTGTTCCGGCTGCACAAACATCTTCATTGGGCTCGCATTGCCCGGTAGCAGTATTGAAAGTAGTTCCGCTTGCGCAACTTGGAACGGCGGCACATGCACTTCCATCCCAATATTCACCGCTACTACAGGCTGATACACATTCACCAGCCTGTAAGGTGGTTCCGGCGGCGCACTCAGTAATCACGGGAATGCACTTCCCATCTTGTTCGACGGTTCCAGTTCCGCAATCCTTTGAACTTGTGCTACAGGCAAAATTGATTGTTGCGACCAACAGCACCACTGAAACCAGAAGAACATTCCTGAAGGTATTCATCATCTGGTCCTCCCATTATGTAAAGCCAAGTAAAACTTTATCGCGCCCTCAATTGACTTGAATAATCAAGCCACACTCATAGACATTATTCTTGAAAAAAGAACACTAGCAGTATTTTGCAGTCACATGCCAGCCAATTTTCCCTTGATTGGGCAGACGGTTAATTTCTTGTGTGATTACTTTTTATATTTTCAAAGGAAATTTTTGTGGTAATCTGGGCCTCGTGCCTCAGGAGGTACCTGTGCTGTATGGTAAAATCACATCCTATAACGCGGCCGATGGGCTGGGAACCATCAAACTCGATGATGGCCGCGATATCCGGTTCTCTCTGACCGCTTGCGGTTATATGCGACCTGATATTGGAAAAAGAGTCAGAGTACTGAGTCTTACCGAGGGATTTGCCGGCCGGTCTAAGGCAACCCTGGTCGAGCCGGACGCTACCGAAACCACCCAATCTCCTGATTCTAGCCCCAGTCCACAAAAGTAAAAGACCCGTGCTCGAGGCAGGAACAGCAAAAACCAGCATCCATCCCAGGCAAGACCTGCACCTGATTGGCGTCTATTCCCGAAAACCTCGTCCAGGAGATCGGCAGCGAGATCTTTTTTAGCTGGCACGCATACCCATTCTTCTTATGGAGGGTTCTTTCACTCGTCTGCGACTGAAAAGATGCTGGGCGCACCCAACAAAGAGATCTTCGATTTCCTGGTCCAGAAACTCGCCGGGCTCGCCAAACTGGCCTTGTCAGATTTATCGGCTGCCCGGGCCTCGACTGGATCAGGCAAAGTCCTCGGGCTGGTCAGCAGTCGACGCCAGGCCGACGGGCCCCATGATGATCGACTTGTGCTGCTACGCCTTGAACGCAAAAGTCGTAAACCAATTGATTTAGTATGCGTATCCGGTCATCCGGTCATTGTTGTTGAAAAAGAGATCAATACAATCAGTGGAGATTACCCCGGAGAATTCTGCCGCAGTCTCGAAGCCCAGGGCAGCCGGCCGGTTTTCCTGAGTGCCGGCCTGGGAGGAGCATCGATCTTATTCCCCGAGTTTGATATGGATCTCGAACGTCACATGAGCCTGGCAGTTGGACTGCTGTCAGAAGGCTATCGGCAAGCCTTGGCTTCCTGCAAACCTCTGGCTTTGAATTACTCAAACGCGTTTAATGTCGAATTCACTCATTTGTCGCATGCTCAGCACCAGTGCAGGTTTTTTTCCGGCCTTGGGGCAGTTGGCAAATTCGCAGATGCTTTAGTTTCACCACTGCGTAATTCTCTAGCAAAAAAGATGAGCCGGGCTTTACCTTTGAAAAAAGGAATACCGCTGCATTTCATCAGATTGGGAGATTTTCTCTTGCTCGGTTCGGCCAATGAATTGGGGATTTCGGTTATATTGGCTATTCGAGAGATTGCTCGGCAACATTCGCTGCCGGTTCCGATGGTGGCTTCCCTGGTCGATGGCTATGCCGGCTACATTCACTTGAGCAATATCTACAAGCTCTGGCCGGAAAAAGGTTATCGCTTTTTGGCTTTCTACGAAAACGGCTTGGCAATGTTTGGATATGACTTGGGCGATCAGATTGCTCGAGCGGCTGGCGCCTGGATCGAAAAGAATATGTCAGATTAGAATTGGAGCGTGACCTTATAAGTCTTCAAGAGCCCGAATGACCAGATCGATGAAATCGGCTTCGGTGATTATGCCGACCAGTTCATCTTTCTCAACAACCGGCAGACAACCAAACTTATTGGTTTTAATAATCTTGGCCGCCTCCAGAATAGAAAAATCCGGACCAATTGACTTGACGTCATGTTGCATGATCTCTTTCACTTTGATCCCGAATCTGATGTCAGCTCGATCTTCCGGGCTCATCTCTGCAAAAACGCTCACCTGGGCGCGTAAAATATCTCGGTGAGTTACCAGACCGACCAGTTTTTTATTTTTAACCACCGGAAGATGCCGTATGCGACCATACTTCATGGCATTTTCGGCCAAATCCAGATCTTCGTTTTCTTCTAAGGTCACAAGATTAGTGTTCATAATATCTCTGACTTTGAGTCTGTTCATTTTGACCTCCTGACCCTATTTGAGAAACATGTTATTACTTACTCTTCAGAAAATCTACAATAAGCTTGCGAAACTCATCGGTCTGTTCATTGATAACCATGTGCCCGCATCTGTCGATGATATGTAATTTTGAGTCGGGGATGTCCGCTTCGAGCCTGTAGCTCAAGGAGATTGGAATTAATATATCTCGATCTCCCCAAATAATAAGGCTGGCTGATTTGATCTTCTTGATGTCTTCAGCCATCCAGACCGGGTTGTCTATTGCCACCATGGCTCTTTGAGCTGCACTGCGACCTTCAGAAGTGTCGAAATGAGCGTACATTATGTCAATTTCTTCTTGAGTAGCGTTTGCTGGGTCCGAGTATACTTCGTTCATAACATAATCAGTTATCAACTTACGGTTGTAGATATAGTTGACTACCAGGGGACCGATATGCGGCAGCATGCCTAGCTTGCCTTTTAAGGGCGCACGAAACGGATAACAAACCGGACATACCAGGACGAGTTTTTCAATACGTTTCGGATAGCGTGACGCCATTAGAATAGCGATTCCACCACCCATCGAATGACCAAGCAGGTTGCACGACTTGATTTTCACTGCATCCATAAATCCGGATACCATGGCTGCCTGGTCGGGTAATGACATGGAGAAGTCGCTTCGTTTTTCTGAGTAGCCATGGCCTGGTAAATCCAGTGCGAACACATGAAACTTCTTACTTAGATCAACAAAGACTTCCTTCCAGGCACTGGTCGAGTCCATCAAACCGTGCAGCAAGATCAAAGGCGAAGCCGATTTTGACCCTTTCTCTATATAGTGGATTCGTTGACCCGAGACGATTACGTGTTTACCGGGTGCTTGGGGTAAAACGAATTCGGTCATAAATTCCTCCTAATATGTAATAGTATCCAAATTACTTTATAAATAGACCACGCTTTTTGCACATCGTCAAAAGGCCTCTACCGAAAACCGTTGACATTCTTGTCAAAGAGATCAAAAAAGCATAGCGATATTTATTAATCGGTTTTCTCGAACGAAGGAGGTTTTTCAAGTCATGAGTTCACATCATAGCAGTGTACTTGTTGTGGGAGGCGGTATGGCGGGTATAACCGCAGCCGTTGAGTCCGCAGAACTGGGCCGCGAAGTTTACCTGGTCGAGAAGACGCCTTCGCTTGGTGGAAGAGTCGCCGGGATGAAACACTATTTCCCCAAGTTGTGCCCTCCCTACTGTGGACTAGAAATAAACTACCGGAGAATTAAAGAAAATCCCAAGATCACCGTTCTGACCTCTTCTGAAGTCGAGAAGATTGAGGGCAACTCCGGGGACTATAACGTCACGGTCAAGGTCGGTCCACGCTTCATCAAGGAAGATGTTCTTGATCCTGTGACGCCGTTCGCCAACCTCGAAGCAACTATACCTAACTCATTCAACTACAACCTGGACAAAAAGAGAGCAGTCGGCGTGCCCCATGAACAGGCTTTCCCTTACAGCCCGGTAGTCGACCAGGCCGCCCTTGACGATCCCGAAATCCGCTCACAGGTGGAAAACCTGCCAGGAGTCGATCTCAGCCAGGAACCGAAAGAGATGAATCTAAAAGTCGGCTCAATCATCTGGACTACCGGCTGGGTTCCTTACGACGCTTCCAAGATTGAATACCTCAACTACGACAAATATCCCGACGTAATAACCAACGTCGAAATGGAGCGCCTGGCGGCGGTAAACGGCCCAACAGCTGGCAAGCTCGTCAGACTTTCTGATGGCCGCGAAGCCAAACGAGTTGCCTTTATCCAGTGCGCCGGATCGCGTGACGATAATCACCTGCCCTATTGCTCAGCGGTCTGCTGTATGGCCTCGCTGAAGCAATCAACTTACGTTCGTGAAGCTTTCGAAGATTCAGAAGTTTGGATTTTCTACATCGATATCCGAGCCAATAAATATGAGTCTTTCTATCGCAAGATTCAAGACGACGAAAAAGTTCATTTCATAAAAGGCAAGGCCGGATCCGTCGAACTCGATCAAGCTTCCGGCGATCTGGTCGTCACCGGCGAGGACGTGGATACCGATTCAATTGCTAAAGTACAAGTTGATCTTGTTGTGCTGGCGACAGGAATGGTGCCGGAAACACGCGATCACAAGGTTCCCTACGATGGATTGACCTATGATGAATTTGGCTTTCTGGTTGCCGACCCTGAAAAGGCGGCTATCTATCCTGCAGGTTGTGTCAAACGTCCTGTCGACGTAGCTACTACGGTTCAGGATGCCACCGGCACTTCATGCAAAGCAATTCGCAACTAGCGAGGAGGTGACCAAATGGCTGAAAGAGTTGGATGCTTTGTGTGTACGGGTTGCCAGATTGGCGAGTCAATCGAAGTTGACAAACTCCTGGAAGTTGCCACCGGCGAGAAAGAAGCTATTGTAGCCAAGAGCAACGAGGCGTTGTGCACAGCGGCAGGAATCGATCTTATCAAATCAGAGATCGACTCAAACAACCTCGATGCAGTCGTTGTCGCGGCCTGTAGCGGCCGCGATCATACCGACACTTTTACCCTCGAAAATGTCTATGTCGAACGGGCAAATCTACGTGAAGGTGTTGCCTGGACTCACCAGCCCTCGGATGAAGATACCCAGATGCTGGCCGAGGATGTCGTCCGAATGTCGATCGGTAAATTGAAGTTTGTCGATGCGCCCAAAGCTGAAGCAATCGAAGTGCATAACCGTGTACTGGTCATCGGCGGTGGCGTTGCTGGAATGAGCGCAGCCTTAAATGCCAGTCTGGCCGGCAAAGAAGTGGTTCTCGTCGAAAAAGAGGACAAGCTGGGAGGTTTTGCAAACAAGTTGCACAAGATCTTTCCGAAAGATCTCGACCTGGCCGCCTACCCTGAACCCGATCTGGCCGATCTGATTGGCAAGGTAAAAGCCGACGATAAGATCACTGTTCATTGCGGAGCTGAAGTCGGCCGAATCGAAGGCGCCCCGGCCATGTTCGACGTAACGATCAATAAAGGTGCGGACAAAATCAACTTGAAGATCGACTCGGTTGTTGTAGCGGCCGGCTGGAAACCATACGACCCGAGTAAACTCGGCCACCTGGGGTACGGTTCGAGTCCTAACGTAGTCACCAATGTCGAGTTCGAGCAGATGGCCAAAGAAGGTAAAATTGTGCGCCCCTCAGATCAAAAGGCGGTTGAATCTGTTTTGTTCGTTCAGTGTGCCGGCTCGCGAGATGACGATCATCTGCCCTACTGCTCAAATGTGTGCTGCGCTGCTTCTCTAAAGCAAATAACTTACATAAAAGAGCAAAATGCCGAGACGGCCTGCTATGTAATCTATAAAGATATCCGCGCGCCCGGTCATTACGAGGAAGTCTATAAAAAAGTTCAAAAACTCGGAGCAATCTTCATCAAGGGTGAAGTCGAATCGGTTGGAGAAGGCGGCGAAGGAGGTGTTGCCGTAGCAGCCACTGATGTTTTGATGAACGAGAAAGTCAATATTGAAGTCGACCTGGTGGTTCTAGCCGCCGGCATGGTGCCGACCACCCTCGAGACCGATGTTCTCAACCTGTCCTATCGCCTGGGGCCCGAACTACCTGAACGTGAATACGGTTTCCCTAATTCGCATTTCGTCTGTTTTCCGTATGAAACCGAACGTACCGGCATTTACGCCGCCGGGGCGGTGCGGATACCGATGGACCTGGCCAGTTGCATAGACGACGGCGCCGGAGCGGCAACCAAGGCCGTTCAGGCAATCAACTTGATCTCAGAAGGCAAGACCACTCATCCCCGAGTAGGCGATCTGAGCTTTCCGGATTTCGCCCTGCAACGCTGTACCCAATGCAAACGCTGTACAGAAGAATGTCCATTCGGTGCCCTGGATGAGGACGAGAAAGGCACGCCCAAGCCCAACCCAACCCGCTGTCGGCGGTGTGGTGTCTGCATGGGCGCTTGTCCCGAACGCATCGTTTCGTTTGCAAACTACAGTGTCAATTCAATCAGCGAAATGATCAAATCACCTTTTGTTCCGGACGAGTTCGAGGAAAAACCCAGGGTCTTGGCATTTGTTTGCGAAAACGACGCTATGGCAGCTCTGGACATGGCTGCCCACAACGGTCTCAAGCTCAACCCGTTCGTGCGCATAATTCCGGTTCGCTGTCTGGGTTCGTTCAATATCGTCTGGGTCGCCGACGCTCTGTCGCGCGGCTTTGATGGAATTTTGCTTTTGGGATGTAAATATGGAGATGACTATCAATGTCATTTCATCAAGGGCAGCGAGTTGGCCAATACCCGCATGGCCAACGTCCAGGATACGCTCGACCGTTTATTGCTCGAGTCAGAGCGCTTGCGCCAGGAAGAAATAGCCATCACTGACTTTGATAAGCTCCCCCAACTCTTTGACGAATTTCTCGAAAAACTCGATGAGCTTGGGCCGAACCCCTACAAGGATTAGCAGGCAGCCAAATGTCTGTTCAGGAGGACTAGCGGATGAGTGAACCAAAGATACCAATTCCAGAACTTGGAGACGCCGTTGTTCAGATGGGTGGCGATACTCTATACCAGTGTATGCAATGCGGACTGTGTGTGGCTTCTTGTCCCTGGCGGTTAGTCGAAGGTGATATATCCAAAGAGTTCAACCCTCGAAAAGTTGAACACATGGCCCAACTCGGAGTTGACGGCTACGAATCGGAAAATGTTTTATTTGCCTGCTCGACTTGCGGAGTATGCGTCACTCGTTGCCCGCGGGAAGTCAACGTAATCGATAATCTGCGAGTTCTGAGGGCCATGATCGCCGAAGCCGGATCTGTGCCCCAGGCCTATCGCCCGGTGATCGGTTCACTAAAAAGCAATGGCAATCCATGGCAAGGTGAACGCTCCGACCGGCTGGATTGGACAAAGGACCTCGAGGTACCAAAATTCGAAGAAGGCACTGAGTACCTCTTGTTCGTTTGCTGTACATCTTGTTACGACTCGAGAAGCAAGAAAATCGCCAAGGCCATTGCTTCGGTCCTTAGCAAAGCGGGAGTCAGCTTTGGAATCATTGGAGAAGAGGAAAGTTGCTGCGGCGAATCGGCCCGTAAGATTGGCGCCGAAGACGCTTTTATTTCGCTGGCTGAGGCTAATATCAAGCTGTTTAACGACAAGGGCGTCAAGAAGATCGTAACCACCTCGCCGCACTGCCAGTTCACTTTTCTAAACGAATACCCAGAATTTGGTGGTCAGTTCGAAGTAGTCCATTATACCCAGTTGCTTTCACAACTGATCAAGGACGGCAAACTGAAACCATCCAAAGAGCTGGGCAAAAAAGTAATCTTTCACGACCCCTGTTATCTTGGCCGACATAACGAGATCTTCGACGCTCCGCGAGAAGTTCTTGACGCGCTCGGTAAAGATCGCCTGGAGATGGATCGCTTCGGGCTAGAAAGCATCTGTTGCGGCGGCGGCGGCGGCCGGATCTGGATGGAAACTGAACCAGGTGCCCGTTTCGGTGATCTGCGAATCAGTGATGCGGTTGCCAAAGAAGCCGATGTATTAGCAACCGCCTGTCCCTACTGCACGATCATGCTGGATGCATCCAATATGGCCATGGGCAAAGAAGAAATGGAAATTCTGGATGTCGCCGAACTGCTCGATCAGGTCACCTGAAATAGTCCGAGTTCAAAACCAGTTCTAGTATTTGGTGTTACGTCTGCCAGCCCCGCAAGGAACCCCGTAACGCTTACACAATTCACGCAAATGGTGTCGCACCAGTCCGGCGTGCTTGGCTGCCCGAGTCAGGTTGCCTTCGTGCTCTTGCATGAGTTTCATAAGATACTGCCGTTCGAAGCGCTCCACTAGCCGGGCTTTCGCTTTTTTGTAAGGCTCGAGCAAATTGGCTTTCAACAGGGGCTGTTCGTCACTACCAAACAAATTCAAATGAAGCTCCTGGCGGCCAACAGCCTCTGTTTCAGCCAGGTAGAGCGCGCGCTCAATAATATTCCTTAGTTCGCGAACGTTTCCGGGCCAGGGATGCGAAATCAGCAAGTCGAGCGCCTGATCATCGAGTTGCACGGGCGCCATTCCAAGTTCTTCGCGCACCCGGTTGCCTTCTTCGACAAAGTGTTCAACCAGAAAGGGAATATCGTCAATTCGTTCACGCAATGGAGGAATTTGTACTTCGACGACCGAAAGGCGATATAGGAGATCTTCGCGAAATTTATCTTCTTCGACCATTTTCCTGAGATCGCGATTGGTGGCGGCAATGATGCGGACATCTACCGGTATGCGCTCGACTCCCCCGACTCTCTGAATCTCTTTACTCTCGAGGACTCTGAGCAACTTCGGTTGCAAAGCAAGGTCTAACTCTCCAATCTCGTCCAGAAAGAGCGTTCCACCGTCGGCTTCCTCGAAAACACCGTGGTGCAGGCTTTCTGCTCCGGTGAAGGCTCCTTTTTCGTGGCCAAACAATGTACTTTCAATCAGCTTGTCGGACACGGCACCACAATCGAAGACAACGAAAGGCCGGTTCTTGCGGAACGAGTAACCGTGAACCGCTGAAGATAGAAGCTCTTTACCCGTGCCTGTGTCGCCATACAGCAACAGGCCCAATTCTGAAGTTGCTACTTTCTCCAGAACCGAAAAGATTTCACGTATTTTGATCGAACAGCCGAGCGCCTTGCCAAAGTTATTACGCCGACTGAAAGGAATCTTGTTGTGTTTTTTCAGCGGATCAAAGCGAACATGGTCGTTGCCAATCTGAAAGATCGTACCCGGTTGTAAAAACAACTCATTGACGCGATGGCCTTTGAAGTAAACACCATTGCTGCTTTGCAGATCGCGGATCAAGCGCCCGTTCTCGATTGTGATAAACTCGGCGTGCAAATTGGAAACCGCCGGGTCTTCGAGCGTCATGTCGCAGCTTTTAGATCTTCCGATTGTAATGCGCTCTTTTTCTGCGATCAGTTCACAGTCAAGATCAGGTCCTTTGACGACCATTAGGCGGCTGCTAACCAGGACCTTGTAGTTTTTTCCCTTGGGAATGAAGACGGTCCGGCCGGCTGATTCTTCAGTAATACTGTCATCTCGCTTGGAATCTGGGACCATTACGAAAGGATAGCTACTGGACACTTTTCTGTCCAGTATGCTCTCGTTGTCGACGGTTCCTGCAACTGCTTGTAATCAAGCGTTTAATTAGCACAAACCATGATTTGGCTTACGCCAGTGTGACATACTGGCTCATCCGGTGATTGTAACGCTATTGGTTTTTCGCATTTTCGCAGTCATTTCAATGTATAATGAATGAAGTTGTGTCGACGTTCTTTGGTATGACTCTTGCTCTATCTTTACTGAACAGGAGGCTTGCTTGAGAGTGAATTGGAAACTTATATTGATCATCCCAATTATTGCCTCTGCTTGCGGCATTTCTGAACGACCCCAGCTTGGAACGCACGGTATCCCGATAATCAACGGCACTCTAGACACCAACCCTGATCACCAGGCAGTCGTCGCAATGACTTTCGGCGGCGGATACATGTGCACCGGGACGCTGATCTCCAGTGATGTAATCCTGACCGCCGCCCACTGCGCCGACGGTTACAGCTCCTCGAGCTATACGATTTATTTCGGCAACTATCTCAGCAGCGCTTCCCAACGCGGGGTGACCGATATACACGTGCATCCCCAATATAATGAGTACAGCATTACAAACGACATCGCCCTGCTACGCCTTTCGTCAGCGCCGCCTTCGAATATCAACCCGATTCCATTTTTGCCCAGTTCGTTGGAGATCAATCAAGCCGATGTCTCAGACCCACTTGAATATGTCGGCTTCGGCGAGACGGAAACTCATACAACCGGTGCCAAGTTGACTGTTACAAATGATCTGGACTGGATCTGCACCAACTCGAGCGGCTGTGTGGTCGGTCCCGGTTATCAGGCTTCGGCCAACACTATCTGCGGAGACCAGTCCCCCGGCGGCCCTTGTCATGGAGACAGCGGCGGTCCGGCATTTATCGAGCGCAGCGGTCAAGAATATGTTGCCGGAGTCACTTCGTATGGCGATCAATACTGTCAATATTTCGGCTGCAGTACGAAAGTCGATGAGTTCGAAACTTTCATTACTGATTATATCGGCGGGCAGCCTGGAGACACTTGTATAAACGCCGGCGCCTGCTTGTCGGGGTACTGTGTCGATGGAGTCTGCTGTCAGGCGGCCTGTGGCGGCGAGTGTATGGCCTGCAACGTGTCCGGTTCACTGGGCACATGCGCACCGGTTCCCAATGGAACTGCCTGTCCCGACAGTGACGCCTGCAACGGCATTGAAGTTTGTATGCAAAACGAATGCGTCGCCGGTGATCCGCTGAACTGTGATGATCACAACATCTGCACTCATGATAGCTGCAACCCTTCGAGCGGGTGTTCACACGGTGCGGTCGTCGATGGCACATCCTGCTCAAACGACGACGTCTGTGACGGGCTCGAAACCTGTCAAGCCGGGGCCTGCCTGGCCGGCGAAACCCTGAACTGTGATGATCATAACCCATGCAGCCTCGATAGCTGCGACAGCCTTACAGGTTGCCAGCACGAGTATCAACCCGATGGAACCTCCTGCGGCGGCGGGCTGTGCGGCCCTTCTACTTGCCTGGACGGCTTCTGCACTCCGGATGACTTCAGCGTCTGTGATGACGGCGACTCCTGCACCCGTGACACTTGCGATCCTGGTAGCGGCTGCCTGAATCAAGTTCTACCCGACGGCTATGGCTGCGGAGATTGCATGATGTGCATGAATGCCGAGTGCGTCGAAAACGACGATTGTATCATTCGGGGCGGTTGCGGCTGCGGCAACTACTCAGCCGACTCGATCGGCTGGCAAACCGTCCTTGCATTCTTTGTATTTTTCCCGATTATTTGTCTGAGACGCAGAAAAACTACCGGCTGAAGATATACGGTAGAGCGGATCTTGTAAATTTCGTCGTTGGCCTGACTGACTTTATGGTCTCTGAGGAGGCAGTGGTTATAGACAACTTGGATATGGTGGATGATCCGTTAAGCTGCCACAGGGCATTGACAGCAACCACTTGGACGCCGTGAGTTGAAATAAATTGTTCTACATTTTCAGAAGTTTAAAAATTTCAAATGCATCATTCCTAATCAACATATCTCGTAGTTCCTTGCCGCCATAAGTGCTGTAGTATTCTCCAACGGTATCCTTGAATTTCTGTGCTAAAGGAGGTCATAGAACAAGGAAAGCGTCTCTGAAAAACTACTTGAACACCGATTCGAACTCCCAGTTGGAGACTGTCCTACTCTTTTCCTTTTTCATCAAGGTCAGTTTTCCAAATCAGAATGGTCGTATCCATTCCGGCCGATGCAATGAATTTCCCGTCCGGACTGAAAGTAATCGCGCCAATGGGACCTCCGTGGCCAACGAACCTTTTAACTTCAATCTCATCAGCAATATTCCAGACTCTAACGGTCCCGTCCATCGCTCCTGCTGCAAGGTGGCTTTTCTCCGTGTTTAGAGCTAACCCAAAAATCCTGGTATCAGATGTGTCAAGTCGCTTCATTATTTTACCTGTCTTTAGGTCAACAAGAACAATAGATTTCTCGAGAACGGCCCAAACAACATTCTTGTCGACATTGGCAAAGCGCACCTGCCAAACAAACCTGGAGCCAGTGTCAAATTCAAGCTTCATTTCTCCAGTCACTACATCCCACGTTCTTATTAAAGGACCAGCACCTCCGGACAAGAGAGACATTCCATCAGGGCTGAACGACACAGAAAGTACCAATCCTTCATGCCCGGTGAATTCTGCAATCTCCTTACCGTCGCGGACATCCACGATTTTAATGGATCCTTCTGAATCACCAACAGCCAGCCGTTTTCCATCCTGACTCAGATCCATGGTCCGCAATTGATTGGCAGTATTGTATTGTGCCATTAAGTTGCCGTTTGAAACATTCAGTACCTTGATCTTCTTTTCATAAGCAGTTGCAATCACATCGCCTTGAACGAAGGAAACAACGGCAACCCCGTCATATTCCAGGTTCTTTCGCCAGGTCGCTGCTCCACTGCTTATGTTCCATATAATAAGATTTCCTTCCGTATCCATGGATGCAAGCCGTTTCCCGTCCTGGCTATAGGCAACTGAGGAGACAGTGCTCGAATGTCCTTCCGTTCTCTTGCTTATCTCCTTGCCTTTTTCTAGATTCCATAAGGTTATTCTTCCCTCGGAATCACTAAAGGCAGCCAGGTGGCCATCCGGACTGAAAGTCATGGATCTGATATCTTTGACATGAGTTAGGAATAATTCTTCTTTCTTCCTGCCATTGAGATCCCAATGACTTATGACAGCAACTGAACCTTGCCGTTTCGGCTCTGCAGGTTTGCTCATTCCACAGGAAACCAAACCCTTTCCTTCTTGATCGATAACGAACGTGTTGGATCTAGAAGTTGGACAACAGACTCTGCCCGCCGACCATTTTAACTTTTCTCCGCTAGTAGGTTTCCAGGAAACAAGATTCGATCCACTCCTGCCGTATACTTGTTTACCGTCAGGCCCAAATTTGACCTCCATAAACCCAAATCCTCGTTCATCAAGCTTTTTAGACCCTTTGCCCATAGAAAGTTCCCAGATACGAACAGAATCATCGCCGCTGCTAGAGGCCAATAATTTCCCGTCTGGACTGAAGGCAATCGACACCACGTCGCCCATATCTCTTGTCAACTTTTGGATCTCTTTGCCGTTTGACAAGTCCCAGAGACGAATGGATTGATCCTTGCTACTGGATCCACATACTTTTGGACTGTGATCTTCACCTAAATAATAAACCGACTTGCAGCCACTGCCTGAAGCCAATCTTCTTCCATCCGGGCTGAAGGCAATTGACCGAACAGGGCTCTCATGTCCGACCAGCTTCTGTTTTTCTTTTCCGTCGCTAACATTCCACAAGCGTACGGAAAAGTCCCAGCTTCCAGATGCCAACATTCTACCGTCAGGGCTAAATACCAAGGTAGAAACTTTTCCGCCATGACCTAACAACTCCTTGATGAGTCTTCCAGTAGAAACATCCCACAACCGTATTGTCCCGGCCAAATTTCCTGATGCTATGATTTTACCATCTGGATGGAAAGAAAGCGCGGTGACAGCCGGAGCGTGTACAAGTC
>JAFDKH010000294.1 GCA_019307065.1 Deltaproteobacteria bacterium | reverse complement strand
TTATCGACTGGAGCGATATAACCAACCGACCATCCGGCCTGGACGATGGCGACGATGTCGGCTTGACCAGCGTATCCTGGGACGATATTCAGGATACAGCCAAAATCATCTTTAATGGTACCGATTTCATCTTCCGCAGCCTGAACGTTCATGTGCAAAGCGGTTCCGGATCAACCGATGGCGCAATTAATGGTCTGGGTAACCTTATTGTTGGATACAATGAGGAGCGCGACACCGACTCGAACAAGTCGGGTTCGCACAACCTGGTAGTCGGCGCCAACCACAACTACACACTCTATGGCGGCACGGTCGGCGGTTTCGGGAATACGATCTCGGGTCTCTACTCCACGGTGAGCGGAGGACAAGGCAACATAGCTTCTAGCAACAGCTCCTCGGTAAGTGGAGGGTACCAAAACACCGCCTCTGGCTCCGTGTCCTCGGTGAGCGGGGGGTTCGGCAACACCGCCTCGGGCTCCTGGTCCTCGGTGAGCGGGGGGTTCGGCAACACAGCCGCAGGCGAATCCTCTTCTGTGAGTGGGGGTCGGAACAACACAGCATCAGAGGATGGCTTTAATACCTGGATCGGTGGCGGCCAATTCAACCAGGCCTCCGGCGGCGATTTTTACTTTGCCGGCGGCTCAGTTAGCGGGGGAGAGCACAACACAGCCTCGGGCTACTGGTCCTCGGTGAGCGGCGGATATCAGCGGTCGGCCACAGGAATGGACGACTGGGCGGCAGGTTCTCTCTGGGAAAATGACTAGTCAACACCTGAGAAGAAGTACTCTTTGTCACGGCTGGATAACAAATGGGGCGGGTTTGGTGATTCTTTTACTCACGCACCGGCTGACATCCGCCTGATTGCGCGCTCCCATCAGGCACCTGGTGTAGGCTTTCTGGGCAGCCTCAGCCTTTTTCTTCTCTTTTTCCTTCCTGGCTTTCTCGGATTGTTCCTTAGAAATCTTCGGCTTTGTCCATTTCTTCATCTGGAATCTAGTGCCGCGTGTCGTCGCTCTGGTTGAACCCCTGGGTGTCTGGCGGCGTTTGGCTGGAATAGTCGTATCGCCGACCTCCTGGCCTGCCGGGGCCTTCATCTTACGGTGTTGGGTTTTCTTCCGGTATTTTTCCGGGATAGTGTCTGGATTGTCTGTGAAGTGTACGTTGCCCTTGTCGTCTACCCACTTGAAAACGTCGTCGGCCAGAACATCTCCGGCAAACAGCAAGCACACCGCCATTAAGAACACGACACTAGTTTTCACGACTGCCTCCCCTTGATGGATCATATCATCTTCAACCAGAGAGGCCAATGCCGTCCGGGGGATTAACGAACGGTGGTCAGGGGTGCTCACATATTACTTCTTTGACTGACGCCTACGATTCCTCCCTGGCGGGGAACGGCGACTGCAAAGCTGAGACTTTCCGGATGCCAGACTGCCGGTGAGCTGTAATGCCCAGGTGACGAAGGCTTTCCAGTACAGCGTTGCATCGGATTGCTGAGGGGGCGCGGCCAGATCCAGTTGTTCGATTAGGGGCACCATTTCATTGAGGGCCTGATGCGCTTCCACTCCCGCGACCTCGTGCTTCTTGCCGCCAAACTCTAACGACACTCGCCGGATCGTGTACAAGAGCTGGAAGATCGACGTCCAAGAAGGGAAAACAGACGGCAGGCTTCCGATCAGGTCGATCAGTTCCTGTCGGCGGTCGAACCGATAGCGGACCTGGTTGCCCGTTCTGATTGCCTTTACCAGACCGGCCGTTTTCAGGCTCTCCATGATGTCCGCTACGTTTCTCTTAGTGTACTTGTTCAGGCGCGCGAGATCGGAAGAGGACATGTCCAGGCCGGGACGGGCCAGGAGCGCTGCAATGATCTCCGCCCGCGCGCCGACGCCGAATAGACTCCTTAGTCTTAGGTGGATCAGCGCAGGGCGTCCTAGATCCGCAAGGGCTGATTTTTTCGAGCGGCGGAATTTTTTTGGCGGGCTGCTTTTAGCAAGCGGCCAGCGGGCGGGACTGTTCGAATTCACGATCGACGCATATTCAAAAAAATCATCGCAAGAGTCTTGGTCGACTGCCTTCAGCAGGTTTTTAAGCCTCGCTACCGAAATGAGCCGGAGGTTGCCCAGGCACCAGTCGATCGATTCGTCTCGCAAGCGGGGGTCGGCACCTTTTAACCAGGCGGTGAACAGGATCAGCGGCTCGGGATCGATTGCACAGTCTTTGTGATTTTGGACGACACCCCGCACGCCCAACTCGGTCCACAGGCTCCAGGCCAGAGCCTGAAGGTTTTCGCTTATCTGCCGGCTAAATCCGGTCATGACCGTCGACCCCCAAGGCGGCCAGCTGAAGCATCAGGCTTCCCCCGCCGACTGCGACGAGTTCATAGCTGAGCCCGCGTGACTCTAGCAAAGTGCCGAGGGTTTTCAGGGCTTCTTCGAAACTGGCTTGATTGAGTTCCATATCGAGAATTATAAATGCTCGAATCGAGAATGTAAAGTTCCTATTTTAGAGATTTGCCATTGCGGGTTGTTCGCTTGAAATCTCGTATCTGTCAACCGAGATTTCAAGGTTTATTCGGGCTTACTTGAATGCCATGACCCCACCAAAATCACTGACGCACTAGATTATTTTTTGGCAGCCAATTATTGAACCGATCGGCGCAGGCCCGGAGCTTGACATCGGATGTTCCATGAATTACAATGTTCCACGTGATGCGGAAAACTAAGATATCTGGAACACAGCTTCTGAGCGTGATCGAAAAGACCCTCGCAAAGCTCCTTCCGGCCAGCTGGAGCGTTGCGGTCAAGCCGGAAGTGCGTTTGCGCAATGTTGTCGTCGACGCAGTCTTGAAGCTCCGGGCGCCGGATCGCAAGACTGCGAAGTTTGCCGTGGAGATAAAAAACAAGCTTGAGCCGCGCGACGTCGGGCGTGTCGTCAAACAAGCTCGGGCGAGCGGTCTCGATTCGGTGCTTGTTGCAGCCGGGTTCCTGGGCCCGCGCGCGAGGGAACTTCTGGTCGAGGCCGGAGCCTCCTACTTAGACGCCACCGGCAACGTCCGGCTGGTTCTGGACCGGCCTGCCCTATTCATTTGCACCGATGGGTCGACGATAAATCCTTGGCGTGAAGAAAGGGCGCTGGTCTCCCTTAAGGGGCCGTCTTCGGCCCGGGTGATCAGGGCCTTATGCGATTTTTTGCCGCCTTACGGCGTGCGCGAGCTTTCTGAAAAGGCGGGCAGTTCCCTGGGTTCCACCTCCCGAGTGCTGTCGTTTTTAGAACGCGAGGCCATCGTGCAAAAGGAGAAACGCGGCCGCGTCGTGGGTGTAGACTGGGCGACCTTGTTGCGCAGGTGGGCGCAGGACTACGTCTTCGAGACAGCGCACACGCTGCAGACATTTCTCAATCCCAATACCCAGGCTTCTTTAAACAAGAAGCTGAAAAATCTCAAGAGCAGCTATGCGGTCACCGCAGCCCCAGCCGCCAATCTGGTGGCTCCCGTCGCCGCGGTCCGCCTGACGACCGTCTTCGTCAAAAACATCCCCGCGTCGGCCGTAGAACTAGGCCTGAGAGAGATCGACGCCGGCGCGAACGTCATTTTGGCAGAGCCGCTTGATCCAGTGGTATTCGAGCGGACCTGGCGCAAGGGCGGTATCGTTTATGCGGCTTTGAGCCAGGTGGCGGCTGACCTGATGACCAGCCCGGGCCGGGGCCCGGCGGAGGCGGATGCCTTGATGCGCTGGATGGGGAAACATGAAAATGACTGGCGTACTTGATCCCGTATACGTCCTGGCCCGCAAGACTCTATTGAATGCGCTCGATGCGCTTGGATCGCATCGAGATGCAATCGTGCTGGTGGGAGCGCAGGCCGTCTACATCCATGCCGGTGAAGCTGATCTGGCCGTGGCGCCTTACACCACCGACGCAGATGTCGCCATCAATCCCGAACTGCTCGGAGACGTTCCGCTCTTGGAAGACGCCATGCACAAAGCGGGTTTCGAGCTTACCGACCAGCCGGGAATATGGATCAGCAATGATAAGATAACCATAGATCTCCTCGTTCCGGAATCAATCGGGGGAAAAGGCAGGCGCGGGGCTCGCCTGGGCGTTCACGGACACCGGGCGGCCCGCAAGGTCTACGGATTGGAAGCGGCCCTGGTCGATAACGAACGCATGATCGTCGCGGCCCTCGACCCGGCCGACAACCGCCAACACGAGATATTGGTCGCCGGCCCCGGAGCGCTGTTGATCAGCAAGGCGCATAAGATCTCCGATCGGGCGGGCAAGCCCGATAGAGAGTCAGACAAGGACGCCCTGGACGTCCTTAGACTGCTGCGGGCCATTGATGCAGATGTCCTGGCGCAGAGCCTTTCTTTGTTGGCGAAGGCGAATCAGTCGCGGCAAGTGACCCGCGAGGCGGTCAGTCACCTGGGGCGTCTTTTTGAAAACACGCAAGCGCCGGGCAGCCAGATGGCGGCCAGGGCGGTGGGCGTGCTTGAGGATCCGGTGACCATCGCTGCGTCCTGTGAAACGCTTGTCCAAGACCTTCTGTCGGCCTATCAAAAAATCACAAAATAGATCCAAAATGGTGCATGATTTAAGTGACGCACTAGATTTTTTGCTCTAGCGCGCGTTTTTGACATTTTTAGTTTCCAACCAAAATTTTGAAATTGCTACCGACTTTCCGCACTATGGAAACATTACACATAGACAACATTACATAACAAAACGATTTTACATTTTTTCAGGGTCTAGTGTTCGCAAGATCGTGAAGGTTCGAATCCTTTCCTCGGCACTCTGAAAGGGCTCTCATCCAAATGAGGGCCCTTTTTTGTTGTTCTCTTTTTATTTCATGGCGTTAGTTGGTACCCTGTCCCCGCTTTTACCAGCTCCGGTGTCCCGTCATTTTTTTTGGCATTGTTATTCGAGTATTCGATGTCATGTCCGATCAGGTTACCGCGTCGTGAGGGTATTCAGGAGAGCGTTTCTGGAAGGAAAGGATCTTGGGGTTCTGCACTACACCGTCACGGATTTCGATTGCCCGCCGGATTGTCTCATCCTTCTTCCAACTGTCCGGGCCACCCATGACT
>JAFDKH010000293.1 GCA_019307065.1 Deltaproteobacteria bacterium | reverse complement strand
GGTGGCGCCATACGTACCCTGATTCATGAATATCAATCTGCCGGACATCAGTTACCCAATCTTCCCGAAGAGCTCGCCGAACTGGCCATGGCCAGTCATGAAACCTCCCAGGCAATCTGGGAAGAACAAGGCATGCTTCTCGGAGTCGGTATCGCGGTATTATTGAACGTCTTGAATCCCAAAACAGTCGTGCTGGGAGGCGGCGTCCTGAAATCTTGGTCATTGATTAAAAAATCTTTACTCAAGGCGGCCCGCGATAGGGCCCTGACCCGTAACGCCGAGGCGGCCATCGTCTGTGCTCCCGAACCTGAAAAAGCGGCTTTGCTTGGCGCAGCAGTTGCGGCCATACGTGCCCAAGGGCCTGAAGACTTTTTCATTGACCCCGACTCGCAACCCTCCTAGCATGAAATTCAACAATGATCTCAACAGTTGAAAAAGTTCTTTTTTTGAAATCGGTTGACTTGTTTTCCAAGATCCCGGGTGAAGATCTGGCCCAAATCGCCGGAATATCCCAGGAAGTCAATTTCGAAAACGGTGAGCTCATTCTCCAGGAAGGCGAGATGGGCGATTCGATGTACTTGATCGTTGATGGCGAGGTCATGATCCACCGGCTTGGCCAGCAACTTACTGAACTAGGCGAACGAGAAGCCTTTGGCGAAATGGCCATTCTGGATAACGAACCACGTTCGGCGTCGGTAACTGCCGCTAAAGACGTGACTTGCCTAAAGGTCGAACGAGAAGATTTCTACGAATTGATGTCGGAGAAGATCGAAATCGCCTATGGCATCATCAGGGTCCTCACCAGTCGACTCAGGGACGCCAACGATAAACTCTCAGATTCCCAACCGCCTCAAGACTAATATGTGACACACCTGTCACAATGTGACGACAATGCTTCACGTCTGCGTGTGACCCTGCTCACAACACGATTTTAACTACAGTCGCTAGCCTGTTGGAAAAGAAGTGCTTTTTCAATTGTACCCAATCTGTCTAAAACTATTTGGCTACTGGCACGTAAATTGCTCATGTAATAGGTCGACGTTCTTGTTGAAGCAACTGGAGGTTTACAATGATTCGCATGACACTTTGTCCAAATTGCCGGACCATTCAGAAGGTCGGCACGACTTGCACGATCTGCAAGTGTCCGGTGGCGCCTAATTCTCGGCCCCCTCTGACTAAGGCCAATCGATTGCCCCGGGCTGCTAGGTAGTTAGCGCCTTCTCGCTCTCTTGGTTTTGGTCCAACGGTCGATCCAGGTTAGGACCGTTTTGTGCCAAAGCCTGGAATTTTGCGGCTTCTTCACCCAATGATTCTCGTCAGGAAAATACAAAAGTTTGCTGGGTATTCCCAGCCGCTGAAGCGCATTAAAAGTTGAGAAAGCTTCAGTTTCAACTACCCTAAAATCATAGGCTCCATGAATGACCAACATCGGCGTCTTCCATTTATGAACATTTCTTAGTGGTGAGTTCTTTTCGAAAACTTCTTTTTTCTCCCAGGGAGTACCTTCCATTTCCCACTCCGGGAACCACAATTCCTCGGTATTGAAATACGAACTGACCGTATCAAAGTCACCATCGTGGTTTATCAGGCATTTGAAAGGATGATCCTGACCGGCTATCCAGTTGATCATATAACCGCCAAAAGATGCACCCAAAGCGCACATGCGTTTTTTGTCGATGAATTTATGTTGCTTGAGAACATAGTCCAACCCGGCCATCAGGTCCGAGTATGGCCCCGGCCCCCAATTACCTCTGATTGCATCGGTAAACGCCTGACCATAACTGGTCGAACCACGAAAGTTGATTCCGACGACGACGTAACCAGCACCGGCATAAAACTCGGGATTCCAGCGATAGTGAAAGTCATCACCCCAATTGCCTTGCGGCCCACCATGAACCATAAACGCCAATGGGTACTTTTTACCTTTTCTGAAACCCACCGGCTTGAGCAACCAACCGTATATTTTTCGACCGTCGTGGTCAAACCAGATTTCTTCGGGCTGACTGACCCGCATGCTCGCCATTTGTTTCTCATTCACATGGCTAACCTGAACTGTCTGGGCTGTGCCGGGATTGTGAGTGAAGACTTCCTTGGGGTGAACCATGCGATCTCGTAAAAATACCAAAATTCCCAAGCGAGTCAGCGCCAGATACTTATTGGCTCCCTCCTCAACCAGCTTACGCACTTTACCGGAGGAAGTATCCACCGCAAAAATCTTAACCCGACCGTGCTCGGACGCATTTGTGTAAATAGTCTGACTGTCAGAAGACCAGACTATTGTTCGGGCCGATCGATCCCAGTTTTTAGTAAGGTGTTTTTTCTTCTTGGTCTTAAGGTCAAAGAGAACAATATGAAATTTGTCCGACTCGTAACCAGGTCGATCCATTGCCAAGTAACCCAAAGTCTTTCCGTCAGGTGAAAATGAAGGTCCATAGTCCCAAGCCTTGTTCTGACTGGTCACGCAAAGCGGTTTAGATTTTCTGCTCAGTTTGACAATGTAAATCTCACTATTGGTATGCCAAGCCTCGTTTTTCGAGGGTTTGGATGCAAAAGCAACTGATTTGCTGTCAGGCGACCAGGCGACTTCGTCCGAACCTCCCCAGGGCTTGGTGGGGGCATCCTGATCCATTCCAATCATTATATCGCGAGGCTTTTTGTCTTTGATCGACATCACAAACAGGTGATTTCGACGACCATCGTTCCAAGTATCCCAGTGTCTAATGAACAACCGATCGTAGATGCGAGCCTTGACTGGACTGCTTTTTCTTTCCTTCAGTCGCTTTGCGGTACATGCCAGAGTCTTGCAATCAACGAATACTCCGCTCCAGAAAAGCACTTGATTCCCGTCGGGCGAAAGTTCAAACCCATCCAGATCCACGGGCAAATCAGTTACCCGCTCTGCTTCACCCCCGCTGACAGGCAACTTCCAGATTTGGAACGACCCCGATCTGTTGGACAAGAACAATATCGCATTACCGTCCGGCAGCCATCGGCCGTTGGTGTCAACCGACTGATCGAAAGTCAGTCGGCGTTCGAACTTACCGTCGATAGAAACCAGCCCGAGATCGGTGTTGCCTCTATTCTTATCGATATCATAGACAGTCCGTGAGAAAAGGACCGACGCACCATCTGGCGAAGGCTGCGGATCGCTCAGGCGCACCATGGCAAACATATCTTCCCAACCGAACGGATGAGAAGCCGCCAGGCAGAGACCGGGTAAAATCAACGCTGAACCAGCAAGTAGCATTCCGATAATTGATTTTTTCATTATGAGAAGCCTCCACTGAAGTAATAGAGGCCTGAATGTTCTGACAAACCAACCTTCGGGTCAAGGCAATAGTCGGCTTTACAAATAATTTACAAATCATGAATGTTACAGCCAGTTTACCCAATTCTCACAACCGGCACCGTAGACTGGACTTAATGAAACTAAGGAGGTGCCCAATGAAGGCCGAGAACACATGTCGATGGATCGTTGCACTGCTAATATTTGCCTGGCTACCGGGCAACATCCAGGCAGCTGAAACCGCTTATACTCTGTCCGGACCGTACACTCACTCAAACCTGCAAATTTTTCTAATTCACGGGCAAGAGTCCATAACAAATCAAAAATACATGACCTTGACCGAGGCTATGCAGAAAAAAATTGTCCTGGTGCACGAAACCGGCAATGTCCAACAACTGGCAATCGAAAATACATCAAAGGAAGTAAATGTCTTCATTCATTCTGGCGATATCGTCAAGGGCGGTCGTCAGGATCGGGTAATTTCGTTCGATGTGATCATCCCGCCTTCTTCCGGCAAAGTTCCCTTGAATAGCTTTTGCGTGGAATCCGGCCGTTGGTCAAAACGCGGTAAGGAGAGTACGGGCATGTTTGCTTCAAATAGTAATATGGTCTCGTCTCGTAAATTGCGAATCGCTTCGAAATACGAGATGAACCAGGGCAACGTCTGGTCCAATGTGGCCGAGCAGCAGAAAAAGTTGAACCACAACATGAAAATCATCTCAGGTAACAATGACATCGACGTAACCGCCAACGCCTCGGGTTCGAGTCTGCAGCTTACTTTAGAGAGCCAAGAGCTTAAGCAAATGGCTGGCGAATATTTGAAGCAGCTGAATTCGTTGATCGAGGGCAAAGATAATGTCTTGGGATTCGCGTTCTTGATCAACGGTGAGATCAACAACGCCGATGTTTACGGACGTAGAGATCTCTTTGCCGACTTGTGGCCAAAATTGCTCGGGGCAGCCGTAGTAGAGGCCATCTCGGAGTACCAGCAACCCAAGCAGGCAACTCCCAAAGAGATCCTCTCGCGACGTCTACGCACTGTCGAAGGCATTGCAACCATGTTCACGAAAGTTAAAAAAGCTAAGGAATCCAAGCGAGACGTCAATGATCGTACCCAGTTGGTAGCTAAAGAATCCCAAAACCACTTTCTGTTCGAGACTCGCGATCAGAAAGTTGCCGGCAAATGGTTGCATCGCAACTATATAAAAAAGGATCCAAACGCTAAAAAAGTTCCACCGCCTTCCAATCGAAGAAACCCTAGCGGTCTTGGACTACGAAACAACAACTCAGACATGCCACAGCAGCAACGCATTCGAAGCAACCAGAAATCCAACAACCTGGAACAGACACCGATTTTCTGAACAAACCAATAAAGTGCCAATAAAGTGCTGCCAATAAAGTGCCATGCGTCTCGAGAAAACCTTTTTCGAATATTGTTTTCAATATTCTGGAAGACGAGTTTTTACTCTTTTGGGCCTTGTTCTATGATTTCAGCAAGAACATTTGCATCGCTACAAGTGTGTAGAATGTGGGTTGTCAGTCATCGACAATGGTGCAATGTATACCAGGAGAACGCGTTTCCTGGCGAGATGAAATGAATACATGCTTAAATCGGTGTCGATTTGCTAGGAGGGCGGGCTTGGTCCGCAGAAGGCCAGGTGGGGCGGAAAGCAGTTCTCCGGGAAACTTACAGTCAGGTCACCGGCCCGCATTTTCTTCGAGGCCTCACGATATTGCCCGACGAACCAGCGGTAGTCGTCACGATACTTTATCCACTCTTCGTGGTCGGAACAGTGACAG
>JAFDKH010000292.1 GCA_019307065.1 Deltaproteobacteria bacterium | reverse complement strand
TTTTGTGCTTTTCTTAACTTTCTTTTTTAGCGGTCGGTCGGTTTCTTCGATTTCGAGAGTACCCAGCGATTTCAGGGCGATGATCATGCGCAGTTTCTGATCTCTTTCTTTTTTGTCGATTGAAGAAATACTTTTTTTGACTGAAGTCGACCCATCCAGACTTTTAATAAAATTGTAGTCGTCGTCACTCATGTCCAACTGGTTTAGAGTCCAATGCGGTGTCTTGTTTACCCGGGGGATATTGTCCCAAATCGGCCGTAGCATTGCTTTAATGTGTTTTGGACTGAGTGATTTGAGCGCCCTTTCCATCCAGGGCAGGATCAACTGGTCGAAACGGATGCCCTCGGTAAGTTTAGTCTGCTCCGAATCAAGCAGAAAACGAACCTGGCCCATCTTTCTTGATTTCTCCAGAGCATCTAATACTTGCTCGCGAAACATCAAAAAGACTTGCTGTTGAGTACAGGCCTTGTGCTCGATAACCAGGTCACGGGCGGTGTTGCCATCGGCCAGCAACATTCTGAGCTGATCGCAAATGTCCTGATCGAGATAACCTGCCGTGGTCAAACGCTCTAGCAGGTTCACCTCCGAGCGCGGGCCCGTAAAGGCGACGATCTTACCTTCGGCGTTGAATAGAAAAGTGAAGCGGTCGCCGTTGGATTCGAGCAGCACAGATATCGGCTGCCTGACTCCCGCCAGTGAGGCAAACAAGATGAACAATGTCGGGGAATCACCTTCATCGCTATGCAGGTCTACAGATTCAACCGAGGTAAACTCTTTGGCGTCCTGGGTAGCAACAGCCGTACCTTGAAAACTGTCGAATTTACGAAATATTGGTGTTATTTTGACAGCAGCTTCGGACTGTTTTTGTTCGGCTCGGATTTTTCGCAAGGCTGTCACAAATTCGTTTAACCCGGAGATGTTATCCTTGGTGTGCTCAATCTGCAGGCTGACCATGCCGCCTTCGGCGAAGACCGGCTTGGCCCAGAAAGGCAAGTCGACGCCCAGTCCGTCGACCCTGATACAGAAAGTTTTGGATTCGCCGATCGTCCACTCAAATTGCGAACGCACATAAAACCCGCCCGAAATAATATTGGCCTCGAAGTCGGCCAGAAAAGCAGTTACCGATCTGTAAAGAACTGCGCCATCTTCTACGAGCACTGGGCCGCCGCGCAACTCTTCGGCTAGATCCGCCATGGCTTTGACCCCGCTGGAGTTGGGCGCCATTTGCAGGCCGACTTTACCGTCATCGCAATAGACAACTTCAGCCGTAATGCCTGCCCCGGCCTCGGTCTCGGTGATTTGAACATTGAAATCAGTCGGGGTACGCAGAGGCCAGTCGATATCAGAAGTGACGTAGAACCCGCCCTTGGATATGTGTGATTTGTACTGGTTGAGGAATTCGGAGACGCTGTCAAAAAGAATAGTTCTGTCTTCGTTCAGTTGAGCCATACAGAATAATATAGCGAAAAGGGCAAGACCTTTACAAGGGTTTTAGAGCCGGTTTTCAACGAGACAGCCCGGCGACGGCAACGGAGTGGTGCTATAGGGGTTTAAATATTAGCGTACGCCAGAAAGCATTTGAGCGACATTGTACGAGTGATCACCCATTTTTTCGAAACTAGTCAGCATATCGATGAAGACCAGCCCGGACTGAACAGTACACTTGCGTTCGTTCAGCCGCTCGACATGATCGGCACGCATCTTTTTCTCGAGCGAGTCGATCGCATTCTCGACCTTGTTGGCTTGTTCCATGAAGTTTTTGGTAGGTCTGATGATGTAAGGTTTGATTAAATCAATGAACTCCTTGACCTTACTGGAGATCTCTTTGATCTGTGCTTGGGCTTCGTCTGAGAAGGGGAGGTTCATTTCGTATTTCTTAATAGCCAGATTCAATAAGCTCTCACAGTGGTCGCCCATGCGTTCGATATCGGAGACAGCCTGCAAGATGCCGGCGATCTCGTGTGATTGTTCGCGCGAAATATCATGCCGGGAAGTGCTGACCAGATACTCGGTGATTTCCTTTTCGAGCATATCGACTATATTTTCCGATCTCTGAACCGCTAAGGCTATCTTGCCCATTTTCTTGTGGGGTGAGAAGATTATCTCGATTACCTTATCGAACATGATCTCGACTTCACTAAACATCCGCTCGAGTTCATTGCGGGCTGCCTGGATAGCCAGGGGTGAAGTCGGCACGAGCTTGGTATCCAGGTACTTCAAACTGGCCCGGTCATCTTCTGCTGAAGAAGCCACCATGCGCGTCGCCAGCCAGGCAAGCTTGCCGGCTAGCGGCAAAAAAATGAGCGTGTTTATAATATTAAACGTTGTGTGAAACCCCGCCAGGTGGTCGGCAGTTACTGAGGTCGATGGCCCGCCGGTTTGTCCCAGGGCCTGACCCGGCACAATCAGGTCGACCAGGTTTAAAAACGGGATAAATATAATCATCACCCAAATTGCGCCAAAAATATTGAACAGAAAGTGAGCCCGGGCCGTGCGTCTTGCGGCCGACGAAGTGCCCAGTGAAGCGATATTGGCGGTGATAGTAGTGCCGATGTTCTCTCCTAGAATCAAGGCGCAGGCAGTCGGCAGGTCGATTATCCCCTGTGCAGCCAGAGTCATGGTGATCGCCATAGTTGCCGAAGAGGACTGAATAACGAAGGTAACTATGGTACCTACTCCGACTGCGATCATGCGGCCTAAGAAAGTATGGGCTGAGACGGTCGACATCCACGACATGATCGTGGCGGATTCGCGCAGACCCTCGACCGCAGTTTTCATGAAGTCGAGGCCCAGGAAAAGCAATCCGAAGCCAACCAGTACGTCGCTCCAGTTGGTCAGTTTGCGCGAACCAAAAAAGCGGATAAAAAAACCAACCGCAATGGCCGGGAGAGCCATGGTGGTGATGTCGATTCGGAACCCCAATATAGCTACCAGCCAGCCGGTGACAGTCGTGCCGATATTGGCGCCCATGATCACACCGACCGCCTGGGTCAGGTTCAACAGACCGGCATGCACGAAACCGACCAGCATAACGGTTGTGGCACTCGATGATTGAATAGCGCTGGTAATCATCACGCCGGTTCCAACGCCGCGTAACCGGCTGCGGGTCATGACCATCAGTGTTTGTCTGAGACGTTGCCCGGCGACCTTCTGAAGACCTTCGCTCATGGTCTTCATGCCAAGCAAGAAAAGCGCTAGCCCACCACAAATGTTGACGACCATGCTAGTCGTACTCATCAAGCGCTCCAGATATTATTCTCGTCAGTTCTGAGCAAACGCGCCGCATGAATAGCAGTTGTTTGAAGGGATGTCCAGAGTGTTTTTTGACCCTAAATATCGATCTCCTGCTGCCCCAGGATAATGGTTACTTTGTGATTGTCATTGACACTTCTGATTGCCTCTAACAGCTTTTTAGGGCTGGCTGACTTTTTCAAAACCACCGAATAGACGACTTCCTGCAGCACGCCGGCCCTGACGGTTTCAACCGAAATGATGTTGTGCTCGTCCAGCAGATCGCGGAAGAGGTCCTCGAATACTTTTTCGTGATCGCGATCAACCGGCAGTTGAATGCGCAAGATTCGTTCGCGAACTTCTTTGGCAAAGAGATTGAACTTGTAAAGTATAATTACGAAAACCGACAACACGATTGTGGCGAACGTCGCCAGAATATAGAAACGGGTGCCGACCGCCATGCCGATCGCCATTACTAGAAAGATAAAACCGACATCGCGGGTTTCTTTGACTGCATTTCTGAAACGGATAATCGAAAGCGCTCCAACCAGGGCAAAGGCCCGGGCGATATTGGAGCCAATGATCATCATAATCAAGGCTACCACCGAGCCCATGATCACCAGGGTATGCACATAAGATTGCGAGTATGAAACGCCGCGATGGGTGAAGCGGTAGACCCAGGCGATGATCATCGAAAGCACGAAGCCCAGAGTGAGTACCAGAGCAATATCAAGGACAGTGAACGCTCCGGTCATATCCTTGAATCTTTCGAGTTCTTTCAGAAATTCATCCATTTGTGTTCCCTCTTTTCATTTCATACTGCCTGGGGCCATCGCCAGCGGCATCACGTCGATTCCGGCAAGTAACGACAAACCGGCGCAGTATTTACTCACTCTTCGCAGTTGGCACCTGTGTCGGGCCAGCATGAAAGTCACCCAGTCGGGGACGGCATTGTTGGCCTTGACCTCCATGATGCACCAGTCCGGCGGAGCATAAAGGTGGTTGACGGCGCTGTAGTTTACTTTGAGACCATGAATTCTGGCGCGCAAGTCGGTGTCGAAGGTTATCCGCAGACCGGCGTCGTAATAACCGCCGACAAACGCCTTACGGTGGTAAGCGGTTATGCAAGTCGGGCGCAGATCCATGGCACGTACCATGTATTGCACTTCGGAAGCGACCTGCTGGTCCATTTCGTCGATATCGGACTTAATCGGTGACCCGCCCAGGAATTCCTCGGCCTCTGCCAGAGGTAACTTGAGCCGCCGTTTCTGGACCGTGCGGTTGATGCGCTGTTTGATCTCAACCATGCCGTGGGTGACGGCCTCGATGTCTTCACCCTGGTAAATGCGCAAGCGCACCTTGCGGCGAAATTTGATTCCCTCGATTTTGGCCCAGAAGAAATCGAGGCCGGGGCTGTCGTAGTACAAGGAGACCAGGCGATAGCCCTTTTTGCCGCTGTACTTGTCAGGCTCGGTCATCTCCTCCAGATCGGCGATGATCGCATCGGCCCGTTGAACCGGGATGATGTATTTTAGCTCGTAGCGGTTGAATCGTTTGATCATGATCCCTCCGCTTTGGTTTTGTTTGCCTGATCATGATCTGATTCAGGGAAGCTGATCCGAATTCCAAGCATGGAAGGATCGGCCTCGAATTTATTATCCTCGAGCCTGACTTCGATAATCTCCGGGCCGGCTCCGGGTTGTGGTAAAACAAACGAAAACGAGCCCTGTTCGGTGATTGCCAGCTTGTCCTTATGGACAGTTCCCTTATGGCCGGCTATTTGCAGGCTTATCGAAAACGGGATCAAGTCATCCGGTGTCTGGACATCCAGAGCCAGGCTGAGGTTGTTTTTCGATTTCGGGGTTCGCAAGATTGTCACGGTTGGGGTTG
>JAFDKH010000118.1 GCA_019307065.1 Deltaproteobacteria bacterium | reverse complement strand
TTTTGATCCGACGGCTACCTTCTTATCAAGCAAACATCCGCAAACGGCTGGTCAAGAGTCCCAAGGTCTACTGGCGCGACTGCGGTCTGCTGCATGCGTTGTTGAACACGTCCAACGAGCGCGTATTACTTGCGCAACCGTGGGTTGGTGCAAGCTGGGAAGGCTTTGTGATTGAACAAGCGCTTGGTGAACTCTCATCGCAGGGCCGGAGTTTCAGCGCCTACTACTTCAGGACCGCCGACCAACATGAACTGGACCTGGTGCTGGAATTCGAGAACGAATTGTGGGCCGTCGAGGTAAAACTGACGTCTTCGCCTACACCCGAGGACATGGCGCGCCTGGAAAAGACCGCCGATATGATCAAGGCGTCCCGTCGTTTCCTGGTTTCACAGACCAGCCAGTCGAGCGGGGACAAACGCCGTGTTTCTTGTAACCTGCGGACCTTTCTTGAACACTTGCACAAGGAAAAGGGGACACCAGCACTTGCCACTTAGGCAGCACACTGCTCTCAAAAACTAATGGGGACAGGGCAGGGTGTATTTTTTCTGTCAGTCTGATTGATAGCGAAATACCAAAGCACAGTTGCGGTTGGCGCCCATTTCAGTGCCGACTGCCCAAACTTCCTGGGCCGAACTGCCATGCACTGCTTTAAACATACGCAAAAAAGGGCTGCCGATGGTCTGATGGGTAACCTCATTCCAACTTTCACCGTTGAAGTGGGCGACGGAGCCAGGGATTCCAACTCCCCAGAGGTCATCGCCTGTCATGCCCCATAGACTGACAAGTTCACCCACGAAGTTTTGATTTTCATATATTTTCCAGTTAGCCCCATCCCAGTGCGCAGCCTCTTCGCTTTCGGCCACTACCCAGACATCGTCTTTGGAAAAGCCAAACACATCGCCGCCTCCGCCCCAGATCTCAAGCTCGATCTCCTCCCATGTGCTGCCGTTGAAATGACAAGTCCCAAAAGTACCCTGGGTCCAAAGGTCGTTCTTAGAAAAACCATAAATAGAGGTATTCGAGCTGCAGGGGATATTGGTCCGGGTCCAAGTACTCCCATCCCAGTGCAAAACCGTTGCACTATCGCCTGTGATCCAAAGTTGATTGGGTGGTAGTCCCCAGATGGCCGTGGCGTCTTGCATGCCTTCGGCTCCCAAATCGGTGGATTCAAAATCAGTCCCATTCCAGTGCAACAAGGTATCGCCACCTGCGATCCATAGATCATCTGGTGAAAATCCCCAGATGGCCATGAACCCGGCATAGGAATCGGTAGGCTGTTGCGCCCAATCTGTTCCATTGAAGCGTTGGATGTTTCCTCCCACGACCCAGACATTATCTGGCCCGAACACCCACAGGTCATTAAGAGAATAAATATCTTCGAAGGCTTTTACCTCTAGCCAAGGACTGCTGCTCGAACATCCACAGATTGCAAATATAATAATCAACAAAAACTTGGCCCCAGTCGCTTTCATTAAAAGCTCCCTTCATTATTAAAGCTCGTAAAACAGGCTGGGATCAGACACCAGCACTTGACACTTTGGCAACAGACTGCCCTCAAAAAAATTAATGCAAAAAACTATTGGGGACAGGGTATGTTAAACGGATGTCGAGTCGTTTGACAAGCAGAACACGCAGGCGTAGCATGAACGGTGAATGAAACTTGTCGCGTAGATCCCACTTTCGAACAGTCAATTGAGTTCAAACTCATGCGGGTAGTTGTGTACCCGCAGAAGGGATCAACGCTATGTCCATGGACAATTTCTGGCGTTACTTCTACGAGATCTACGAGACCATACCCCGCCAGGGACCTGGCGACCGCGAAAGCACGGAGCGGGCCCTGCGCCTTCTGCCTCCGCTGACGAACGAACACCGAATCCTCGACATTGGCTGCGGCTCGGGAGCGCAGACCATCGATCTGGCACGGGCGACCGAGGCGCAGATCGTCGCGGTCGACAACCACCATCCGTTTATCAACACGCTCGCGAAGCGGGCTGCCGAGCGGAAACTCGGGGCAAAGATAACGGCGCAGGTCGGGGACATGAACGACCTGCAATTCCCAGATGGTTCGTTTGACGTCATCTGGTCCGAAGGAGCCATTGGCATCATCGGCTTCGCCGAGGGGCTCACGAAGTGGCGTCGCCTGCTCGCACCCGGCGGGTACATGGTTGTCTCCGAGTACTGCTGGTTCCACGACAACCCTCCGGCCGAACTACGGGCGATGTTCCTGGATGATTGCCCGGATGCCGGTGACGTGGAAGCCAGACGAGAGGCCATCGCCGCAAGCGGATATAGGCTTCTCGATGAATTCGTGCTGCCCGAGGTGGGATGGTGGGAAAACTACTATGTCCCCCTCGGTCAGAGCCTCAGGAGCTTCAGGGAAACACACGCCAAAAACCCCGATGCGCTTGCGGTGGCCTCCAGGAGCCAACAGGAGATCGATCTGTACCAGAGCCACAGCGGCGCCTTCGGCTACGTCTTCTTCATCATGCAGCCGATTTGAAGACATGCTAAAAATGGAGACAGGGTAGGGTGTACTAGGGATACGGGTCCGGTTTCGTTTTCCTGAATTTCTTTATGGCCGCGATGGTTTTCTTTTGGTCGACGAGCAATTCCTTAGCGTGGGCCTGAAAGAACTCGGCCCAGTGCTCCATCAGCGCACGTATCTGCTTGCGGTTCATCGAGTAGCTGACACCCTTCGGCCGCTTCGCGTCATGCTCGGGATCGATCGCTGGAACGGCCTCGTGAAGACCGAAGGCATCCTTCCGATTGGGCGGGCGAAACAGGATCGTTGGAACGCTGAAGGTCTCTATACATTCGATCATCATGAGAATCTCGCGATCACCCTTCTTCAGGCGCCAGGTGATTTCCGCGTTTCTACGCGACGGCTTGCTCGCCTTGTAGCCGAACTTCTTCTCGAGCTGAAATAGTTTTCGGCACAGATAGATGAAGTACTTACGGCAAGGATCTTTTGTGGCCATGTTCGACACTATACATCATCTTGCTCGGCTTGCATCGCTCGTGTCCGGAATCCGGACACGGTGTCCGAGTTATTTGCGCACACAACCTAAACACTCAATATTATGTCAGATATCGCAAATAATACCTTTTTGGCGCACGGCGCTTTTTGCGCAAATAACTATTCTCAAGCAACACCCGATATCAGTTATTTTGCTTTAAAAACAATGCACTAAATCAAAGAGACTATTGCAGTCTCGTTTGTAAAAGACTTAGCTGAGACACGAAAGTAATAGGTCTCATTGACGAAACACACCCCTGTTTTGTCAAAAAACATGATGAAACAGGGGTGTGTTTTGACAAAGAAATGATAATACCATATATTACATTGGAGGTGATCATGCGTCGAGATGCTGAGAAGACTCTAGTTGATTGGTACAAGAGGAAAGTGCGCAAGCCGCTCGTTATTCGTGGTGCACGTCAGGTTGGTAAATCCACATTAGTAAGTAACTTTGCAAAAAGGCAAGGATTGTCGTTGCTAGAGATCAATTGCGAGCAACATTCGCATCTTGATGCGGTTTTCAAGACATTCGACCTGGATAAAATCATTCAAGAACTCGAATTCATCGCCAGAAAGAAAATCGGTGGGGATAACAGTCTTCTCTTCTTGGATGAAATTCAGGCAACTCCACATGCTCTGGCTGCTCTTCGTTATTTTTATGAGAAGAAACCACAGCTTCCAGTTGTGGCTGCCGGCTCACTGCTTGAATTCGCTTTGAATGATCATGACTACTCCATGCCTGTTGGCCGTGTTGAATACCTTCATCTTGGTCCGATGAATTTTATGGAATTTCTCGATGCCCAAGATGAACGTGCACTACTCGATTATCTGAGAACTTATTCGCGAGGCATCGCTCCATCTACTGTCGCCCACGACAAATTGCTTTATCATCTCAGAAACTATCTTTTGGTTGGAGGAATGCCTGAAGCAATTAGTTCATTCATCGAAGACCAATCTACCAATGGCGTTGTTTCTGCAGTTCACTTTTCGATTTTAGAAACCTATCGTGATGATTTTGGAAAATATGGATCGAAGAAAGATCTTCCGCTCATTCACAAGGCTTTCGACTACTTGCCGACAGCCGTTGGTAGACGCGTTAAGTATATTAATATCGATCCAAACTCGAGAAGTGGGCCTTTGAAGCGAGCGGTTGACCTGTTGGAATATGCGCGTCTGATGTGTCGCGTATGTCACAGTTCGGCTTCTGGTATACCGCTTGCGGCGACTGTAAATGATCGAGTGTTTAAACCGTTATGGTTGGATGTCGGCTTGATGAACGCCGCTTGCGGTATCTCGTCGATTCGCCACGACCAGTTTCTAGAAAGACGATTCGTCAACGAGGGCAGCATGGCCGAGCAATTTATCGGTCAGCACCTATTATATCAACAATCTCCGGCAAAACGACCGTCTCTCTATTATTGGGTGCGTCAAGGAAGATCTTCAAACGCCGAGGTGGACTATGTCTGCCAGGTGGGAACGGTTATTGTGCCGATTGAGGTCAAAGCAGGCAAAAGCGGTTCATTGAAGTCTTTACAGCAATTTGCCTATGCCAAAAAGAGCCCTTTGGCTATCCGATTCGATCTCAACCAACCATCGTCAGTGCATGTCAAGCACAAGATTAGAGTCGGGACCAAGAACCAAGAAGTTGCTTATCAACTCATATCGTTGCCGCTCTATATGGTTGATTGTATGCCGACGGTTGTCAGTGCGCTGATCTAAAAGACTTATCTAGATTCATCTTTCTTTCATGACTCGCATCTGTGTCCGGAAACCGGACACCGTGTCCGAGATTCGGACACTTGGGCGGGTAACTAACGGGAACTAACGGGGACTGGGTAGGGTGTAACACTTTGACTTATAACGGACTTGCTTTCAAAAAGAGGGATGGCACAGAGCTTGCTCAATGACCTTCCCAAACAATGGAGGTGAAAAATGATAGGTAAAATCGAAAACCAGCAATTCCAGATGTCAGTTGAACCGGCGCGTGGTCGCCAAACACCCGAGAACGATTTCGGATCAATGATCAAGCGAGGCGCTGCGCGAGCTGTCGGATTCGTGGCTGGTGGTGCCAAGGTCGCCGCAGCGCTCATTCCCGGCGGCTCTTTTGTCTCAGCCGTAGCTGATTTGGTGGCAACAGGAGTAGGTGCCGAAACAGGAGTTGGTGTCGGTGGCGACAAATGGGCTTTACTCCGAGCTCAAGAGAGATTGCAGGATGAAGGACTAAACAACAGCCTGCAGTTGCTAGCTCTGCAACGCAAAATGCATGAAGAAAATCAAAGTTACACCGCGACTTCCAATGTCATGAAAACTCGCCACGAGATGGCCAAGGCTGCCATCAACAATATCCGTTAGGAGAGACAAGGTGGTAAACATCGCATCGATTGCGCCGGCAAAGATTTCAGGTGCACTTCCGGCTGCTCCAGTTTCAAAATCAGGGCAATCAGGCCAGCGATTTAGTGAAGTAATGTCCCGTGGATCTATCGGCCAAGTTCAGAAATCGGAACAATCCAGCGGTCGCCTGGTGGGCGAGTTAATTAATCGAATTGATGCAGACAAGAACAAGCTGGATCAAATTATCGCACAGGCACGCGCAGGAAAAACCTTTCGTCCGCGGGAGCTGTTGGCCATGCAAGCTGAGGTGTACAGAATTTCTGAAGAGCTCGCATTAGTAAACAAGGTCGTTGAAGAAGGGATGTCTAGCGTCAAACGAGTCTGGAATATTCAGGTCTAACCGGAGGAGCTGGGATGAAAAAGTTGATAATATTTACAGGCATGTTTGTGTTCTTTACAGGTTGCAACAGCATTCTTCTAAGTGACTTGGATGAAAATGATGCTAACGAAATAGTGTTAGTGCTTGCCGAGGCCGGTGTCGAGGCGCAGAAACTCAGTTCCGGCGCAAACTCAGACGTTGCCTGGTCTGTCAAGGTTGATGAAGATGATTTATCGAAGGCCTGGAGGATTTTGCGAGCTGTTGGTCTCCCCAAGCCCAGGCATGAGGGTTTTCGATCGGTCTATAAAGAGCGAGCGCTGGTCCCGGGAAAAATAGAAGAACAGGCCCTCTTCCTGAGTGCCTTACAGGAAGAGATGGCCACAACCCTAGAAAGAATCGAAGGAGTTGTTTCCGCCCGAGTACATGTGGCGGCAAAGTCAGAAAGCCGATTTGGAAAGGAAAAGACCAGGGCGACGACTGCGTCAGTGCTGATCTGTTATCGGCCAGACTTATCGGGTGAGAAACCGATTTCAGAAAAAGCCGTAGGGAAGCTCCTGGCAAATGCGGTTGTAGGGCTTGATCCAGCCCAGGTAGCTGTAGTGTTTACTCCCAAACGACAAGTGAATTTACCCAAGCCAAAGTCAGTAAACAGAGCCGCTGGCGTCACCATAGCTAAAAAGGCTGCAATTGGAGGAGCCGGCCTGGTTCTTTGTTGTGTTTTGTCATTTGTCCTGTTTCGTAGAAAACAGCTGAAGTTTTTTTCCAAATGAAGCCGAGCCAATTATGAACTTCACGGGATTTGACGAAGAAGATCGACAGGTTTTCACCAAGGTCACTCGTTTCTCGAGGAGTTCAAACGTTGATGTTTTGAAACGGTATCTAGCTGACGACGTGTGGAGCCCAAGCGAGCCAGAAATCGAAAAGCAGACCGAGCAACTTTGTATGAAAATCAGCTACGAGATGCTCTATGAGTTTGGTTGTCTGGAGTTTGCATGGTTCATTGGCAGCATCCCGCGAGGATCAAGAGGGTCTTTTATAGATAAAATATCGACCGAACATATGAAGCAAATCCGCTTGGCCGGCAAGCAAACGATGGAGGATACCCGGGTCCTGGCTTCTCTACAGGCCATCTTGATTTCAGCACAAAACTACGGAAACGATTTTATTTTTGTCGCCGGTCTTCACCGACTGGCTCGCACAGCGGCTGATTTGAATTCGGCACAAATCAACAGGATAACAGTTTGTGTGCCCGAGACGTCCCGAGGATGTTTCAAGGCTGCCTGTTTTCGCCTGGCTAAGCTAGAAGTTGCCAGAAGAGATGCACAAGACCTTCGAAAACGCATATTGAAGGGGGAATGAGCCATGGACCCAAAACTTATACCGGCGGAAGTTACTAAAACCATGAACATCCAGTCTGTCGGGACAAATCTTCTTCTGAAGGAGCGTGCGGATGCCAACTTGGAAGCCGCGCGTATTTTACAAAAAGCCCGCAGAACTGCAAAGGCTATAATTATAAAAACCCGAGACAAGGTTCGTACGGCCCGGCAGCGAGGTTCTGAAGAAGGGAAAAAAGTCGGTTATCTTCAGATCGCCAAACATGTTGCCCAGACTGCCTACTGGCATGAAAAGGCTTTTGAAAGATTCATGCCGCAAATGGTTGATTTGGCCTCTTTGTTGGCCCATCGAATTCTCAAAAAAGAACTTGAGTTGAATCCACAGAGCATTGAGACAATTTGTCGTGAAGTCATTCGTGAAAATCGACCCGGAGATCGACTCACCTTGTTTGTACATCCCGACGATCTTGATTTATTGAGCGACACGGATTCCGATCTCGGATCTGATCCCTGGATGACTATTGAGTTCGAAGCTTCAAAAAAATTAGAACGCGGAGATTGCATCATTCACGGAGAGAGTGGGCGAGTTGATGGGAGATTGAAAGTCCAGATTGAAGAACTGAGGAAAGTACTTATTGGGGAACACAATGGAGCATGATTTTGTAGAGCAATTTAAATCTTGGGCTAGACGCATACAACGGACTAATCCATGTCGCAGAACCGGAAGACTTGAAGCCGCAATAGGATCGACTCTGCTTGCGACGTTGCCTGGGGCATGTATTGGTGAACGAGTATTGATAGGTCCTGAGAACCTGCCTGCAGACGTTTCAGGCTTCAAGAAGAATAAAGTTGTTTTATCACCAGATTGTTGCGGAAAAGAGCTGTCGGAAGGCCTCGAGGTTAGAGGTACTGGTTGTGCTTTTCGGTATCCGTGGTCAAGTGGCTTGTTGGGTCGCGTACTGGATGCGAAAGGAAATGCGCTGGATGGCATCTCTCTCCCGAAACCCAGTCACAATATCCCGATTGACTTCCTGCCACCGTCACCTCTTGATCGAAAGCCCATCCAGCAGCCGTTGATTACCGGCATCAAGGCCCTGGATGGATTCAATACAATTGGTTGTGGTCAAAGAATTGGGTTGTTTGCCAGACCGGGCATGGGGAAAAGTACTTTGCTCGGCCAGATTGCAAAAAACACTAAGGCTGACTGCACGGTACTGGCCCTGGTTGGTGAACGTGGACGTGAACTCCATGAATTCATCCACCGGGATCTTGGCAAAGTTGGCCTCCAACATTCAGTTGTTGTATGCGCAACCTCAGATGCTCCAGCTGCAGAGCGGGCCCGTGCGTTGCCGGTCGCAACCACTATTGCGGAGGGATTTCGTCGTCAGGGACACTCAGTTTTACTACTGGTAGATTCGTTGACTCGACACGCTCGTGCTCTGCGTGAAATCGCTTTGGCATCTGGAGAATCACCTGGACATCGAGGATTTCCTCCATCGGTATATGATCAGTTAGCCCAGGTGATTGAGCGTGCAGGCAACAGTCGAATAGGATCGATCTCTGCTATATACACGGTCCTGACAGAGAATGATCCAGATGATGATCCTCTGGCCCAGGAAATAGAAGGATTGCTAGACGGGCATATCATATTAGTACCTGAACTTGCTGAGGCTGGATGTTTTCCTGCCATTGATCCGGCAGCTTCATTGAGCCGCTTGATGGACCAAATGGTCACCCCTGAACATCGTGAATCTGCTAGAACTGTACGCCGTCTTTGGTCTGCCTATCAACAGCGCCGCGATCTAATTGCTGCCGGGGCTTACGAGCCGGGAAGTGAACCGATAACAGATCAAGCCATAAACAAGATGCCGAAAATAGTTGATTTCATCAGACAAGCTGCGAACGAAGTCTCATCATTTGATGAGACGGTCGAAAAACTATTGCAGTTAGCCAATGAATAAATCTCTCAACAGTTTGGTGTTGATTAGGCGCTTGCTTGCCAAGAAGGCTGCGGTTGATCTTCGGCGATCTATGGCGGACAGAAGTGCAATTGAAGACAGGCTGGCTGAAATAGAAGCCGAACGCCAGTGGATTATTGATAGGCGAGTTGACAACCTGAATGTAATGCAATCAAGCTCGACGGCTCAAAGTGGCGCTCTTGCGTGTCTATTCGATGTCTGCCTGTCTGACAAGGAGTCTGCCTGCCAGCTTGAGATTGGTCGAACTGAGAAGAACCTCTCTTCGATCAGTAAAAAGTGTGCCGACCACAAGCTTACCTTGGCAAAACAACTAGCCAAAGCATGTGTCGCTGAGAAAATTATTAATCAGAAGCGTAGAGCCGAGATGACGCGCCGAGCTTTTAGGCATTTCGGTGAGGTAATTGGAAACAGTGCCCAAACGAGTGTCCGGATTCCAGACACCCTGTCCGGAAATAAAAGACACGATTAGGGCCGCGCCAGCAAGCCTGTACAGAAAACTACTTTACAAACAAGGAACTAGATAAGTTCACAGGTTTGGCATGGCGGTTGCTTTGCATAAGTGTGCAAGGAGACTGCAATGAAAATATCAGCGCGAAACGGATCACAAGCCGCCAAGCTTAAGACGCCCCCGATGAAAAAGAGGCGATTTTTCTCGACTCACTTGGAGCGTACATCCAGCAAGCGACCTGAGCAGGAGATCAAGGCCGGAGCCTGGGCGGGCGCAGCAAATGTCTTTGGATCGATAATACCAACCGCTGAGAATCAAGTGAATTCGGGCTATCAGGTCTGTTCCATAGATTCTGTGCCTGTCAGAAAAGAAGAGCCCGACATGGACGCACTAGCTAGGCAAATTTCCCGAGCAGCTTCAGTGTCTCAGTTAGCTGGGAATCCTCACAAAATAATAGTGGCTTTCAACGGCAGTATTCTGAAGGGCGTGACTTGTATTGTGAGCCTGCGAGGTCGTAGCGTTCGGTGCAGGTTACGGACTGACAGTGCTATCACACGGCAATATCTGGGAAAAGGCCGGCAGATCATCGCCTCCAGGCTCGAGGCTAATGGCCTCGAACTTGATGGCTATGAGGTGTCTAGATGAATAGTCCCAGAATCAAGTCCTTTCCATTCACTAAATTGCCAAAAATCAATAAAGACGAGCTTGATCTTTGTGCCCGAAGTGGTCATCGAGACTGGCTACAACCAATTTCGAAAGTAGCATCAATTCTGGCTAGACGTATGGGTCTTGGCGGGGCCAGCCTGGAAATAGTCAAAGTGCAGACCATTCGGATTGAGGATTTGCGAAAGAGGTTTCCTGGTCGCTGGCGTTTTGCGGTGCTTACCAATCCGCTTGGTGAACGAATGGGTTTCTTGGCTCTCGATCCTCTCCTGGTCAGTAGTCTAGTTGCGTTACATAAGCCGGAGCATTTGGTTACTCGCGGGTGGACGCAGAACAGACCTGGCGAAACTGGAGTAATTGGTTTGGCAACAACATCTGCTCTCGAGGAACTTTCATCTAATTCCCCCGCGGGAGGCTGGTCACAGTGGCGCTACGCCGGACTGGCTGAATCTGCAGGAGAGATTGGTCGGGTTTGCTTCAATCAGGACGTGATGGTTGGCACCAAGATTCGCATCCAGATTGGTTGGGAAGAAGGTTTCGCGATTTGGCTCGAACCAGAAACGTCAGTAAATCGTCGGCCGAGTGGTTCTTTAGGGGATCCTTGCGAGGAACCAGATTGGACTGCCATTGCAGATCTAAAGATCCACTTGGTGTTGCAGATAGGAACATCGAGCCTCCGCTATCGTGAACTGAACGGCATTCAGGTCGGCGATATTATTCTCATGGATCAAGCTGAACAGCGCGGGAAGGTGAACATGAAGCTTGGGCCGATCACGTTTCGGGGAACTCTCGAAGGACACAATATTACTGTTGAAAACATTCATACAGAAGCTGGAGGTGAGGCAATGCTCAGTAGTGAGATTCTATCGCAAGGCGAAGGCCAATGTCTGAGTAGTACCGAGGTGAATAGTTTACCTGTGGAATTGATAGTCGAAGCCGGCAGGTTTGAGATGACTGTTTCTCAAGTGGCAGGGATGAAACCGGGTGACGTTGTTACTCTATCTAAAGCAGTCCTCGGGCCTGTCGATCTTCGAGTCGGGGGACAATTGGTGGCCAAAGGAGAATTGGTTGAAGTTGAGGGCAAACGCGGCGTGCGCTTGTGTGAAGTGGCTCTAGTGTATGGAGTGGATGATGAAGATCTCGTCTAGGCTGCCGCTTATGCTGGTTGCCGCACTTGGCCTGGTTCTATTGTTGGGTTTGAGTGTTCTTCGTCCTGGCGGAAAACCAAATCAAAAATCTTCGTTCCCGTGGACGAGTTTGGCCGGGTTGGGAGCTGTTGGGATCGTGATCAGCTGGACGCTAAGACGTCGCTCGAATTGTTCCCAAGATGAAACTCGACGTCTTGTTTGTGTCGAACGAATGAAGCTGCAGCCGGGTAAGGTTCTTCATTTGATAGAGGTTGATGGCAGCCGCTTGCTGGTGTCCTCGTCTGAAAAAGGAATTCAATTGGTAACTGACTTAAAATCTGGGGGAAACCTGGTCGAGCTAGATTCAACGGAGATTTCATTATGACCACATCACCCGGAACTCTGGTAGTCATCATGGTAGTAGCCGGGTTGTTGCCCTTTGCCCTGGTTATGCTTACTTCTTTCGTAAAGATGGCGGTGGTTTTATCGATAGTCAGGAGCGCAATGGGAACACCCCAGGTTCCGCCCAACAGCGTGATTACGGGGTTGGCACTGGTGCTGAGTTTTGTTGTTATGGCGCCGGTGGCCTACGAAGTAGGCGACCATCTAAAAAATGCAGAAAAAGTTTTTAGCGACGGCTCTGTGAGTGAGATCTTCGAGGTCGTCTCAAAGGCCTCGGAACCGGTCAAGCGATTTCTGAAGACCCATGCACAGCCCCAACATCTCGAAGAATTCTCACAAATGTTGAACGAGGCAAGTGACGAGGAGGGACCGAGTTGGAAGGTCCTGGTTCCCGCCTTTGTCATAAGTCAGCTTCATGAAGCTTTTCGCATGGGGTTTGTTATTTTTCTTCCTTTTCTGGTTCTGGATATGCTGATTGCCAGTGTTCTGCTTTCACTTGGTATGCATATGCTTTCACCGACAACGATTTCATTGCCATTCAAGTTGCTGTTGTTTGTCTTTGCCGATGGCTGGACTTTGATTGGCGCAAACCTGTTAGGGACGTACCTCTAAGGCTTTAATCATGGAAACCGCGACAATAGTTGAATTAAGTAGACAAGCACTTTGGTTAGTAGTGTCTGTTTCTGCTCCGGTTGTCCTGGTAGCTCTGGGAGTCGGCCTGATAGTTAGTGTACTCCAGGCCGCCAGCCAGATTCAGGAGTTTACTCTATCCTTTGTGCCAAAGATTCTGGCGGTTTTATTAGTGTTGGCTGTTGCTGCGCCATGGATGGGCGAGCAACTAGTACGCTTTGCTCAAGTCGCCCTGTCGGGAGCCTTCTGAAATGGATGAATTCAGGTGGGGCGTAATACTAGCTGCGCGTATCATGCCAGTCGTGTTGCTGGTGCCTGCCTTCGGCGGAAAGAGGCTGCCTTTGGTTGCGAAAATCAGCCTTGTGATTATGGTAACATCGATAGTCTATCCCCAAGCCCAACTAGATCAGGTTGCTCCTGCCGGACTAAGTTTTATAGGGCTGTTGATAAAGGAACTCGCGGTAGGAACAGTATTGGCCCTGGTGGCTTCTTGTATGTTCGAAGGCCTGAGAATCGGCGGGCAACTCATCGACGATTTGCGCGGTTCGTCTCAGGCAACGGCCCTCGTTCTCCAGAGCGACGAACGGACATCTCCCCTGGGAGATCTTCATCTACAACTGGCCGTTCTGGTGTTCTTTTCGGTTGGTGGTCCCGGTTTGTTTTTAAAAGCATTGTTTACTAGCTTCGAGCAGTTGCCGGTGGCTGCTTTTCCTTCGGGAGAGCAGATAAATTCGGCCGGAAATCTGGTACTAACATTGAGCGGCGAGGCAATTCGAATGGGTGTATCGATTGCCTTCCCGGCTGCCCTGGCCATCCTGGTAACCGATAGTATCCTGGGCTTCATGAACCGCACCGCGCCGCAAATCCAGGTTTTCTTCCTGGGCATGCCGGCCAGGGCGGTCATTGGAATAGGCGTGGTGATCTTGACCCTGGACGGATCGCTGGAGAGGTTTGTGACAGCCTTGATGGGATAGTCAAGTCTGCTTGGAAGGTATTGATTATTGATTGACAGCCAGCTATGTCATGCTGTAGTCGTCTTAAACATATATCGTGTATCCGAAGTGGGGAATAAAATGAAATTTGTAGTTGAGAACAAATACAAATGGACTTGGGCTCGAATCACTAGATGCTTGGTTCTGGTCTGCTTTTTTTGTATAGCAGTGGCAACAGTCGGTTGCGCCACAGCACATTTGACAGCCGCAGGTCAGCAGGTCGAGATGATTCAAGATATGAAACGAGCTGATTGTAAAAACCTTGGCCCTGTCTTTGGAAAAGGCGGGGGTGTTTTTGGCGGGGCATGGATTCCTGATGAGGAATTGATGGAGTATGCCAGCAACGACATGAGGAACAAGGCAGCTGCCAAGGGGGCCACCCATTTGGTTTTTTCTTCGCATCAGATGGGACATTCCGGCGGTCGCTATGGCGGAACGACCTCAACTTCAACAATATCGGGGGTAGCCTATAAATGCCCTTCGTATGGACAGCCGCCGACCGAAGCAACCGAAGTGCCCGAGGCAACAAAGCCAAAGGTCATCGAACAAGGTCCCGAGGGATGGGGGCCAGATTAAATTTTGATTATCCTCTCAACTTCCCCAAACATCTTCGGTTTCAATTTTTCTAAATAGAGCGCCTCTTCGACACCGATCATCGCCGTGTCCTGGTCCTTGAAACGGTCCGGCTCGACCTGCAAGGCGACCGTATTCACCCGCTGCTGCCAAAACCAATTTGCCGAACAAAACTGAATGTTGTCAGGGTCGATTTCAGTCACCTTTCTGAGATCGTCGTATAACTTGAGGCCGTTTTGGCTGTTCTGAATACAAAAAGCTATGTAAGCGATGCGGTACTCGATTTCCTGGCTGTTTTTATAGTCAGCCAGGGGCTCCAGCCCGTTAATGTCCTTCTGGCCGGCGTGCACAAAATGCCCCCAGCAAGATTGCAGCGTGAAACAGTGGGGCAGGTCGGCAATTTCTTTGATGAGGCCCGCTATAGGAGCATCAATGACAGCCTGGTCCAACTTGCTGAGGGCCTCGTCCCGCTTATGAATGAATTGCGGATCGTCGATTAGCGGCTTGACTTCTGCGTAGGTTTCCATGCGAGGTGTGACGGTTTTTTTTGAATCTTACTGCTTGGTCAGCTCGAATACCCGCGTGCCGCCCCCGGAAGTGAAAGAGGTTGGGGTGGCCGCAACACCCGGTTCGTTGCCGGCGAAAGTCAGTACATCGGCATCGATCTTGTAAATTGCCTTGGAGGTCTTACCGACATACTCGGCGTAGTCGCAGGCGGTGATCTTCAAGCTGAGCTGCTTGGGGTCGGCGGTCGGAGTGGCAGTCCAGTTTCCCGTGTAGGCCTCGACGCTGTCGGTCGTGACCGTTGCCGAACTGGTGTTGAAAGTAAACGACCAGACGGCGGAGCCGCCAATTTCGGTTCCTACCCAAGTGCCGATTAGATTATCATCCCCACCGGGGTCGGGTTCTGAGCTCGAGCCGCAGCCGAAACATGTCAGGCCGGCAATCAGGGCGAATGTGAAAGCGGCTACAAAAGAAGTTCTGAATTTAATACGACGCATAGCTAACTCCCTATCGGTTGTTTGTTCCAACAGAGATTACTTTGATTCCGGGGGCCCGGTCAATCTGTTGTCGTTTTTCTTGCTGAAGAAGAAAAAGAGTAGGCTAGTTTCTTTTCCGCCGGCCGATTACGAGACTCAAGAACAAGACTAGAAAACTTAACCCGGCAAAATCAGACGTTCCCTGAGTGCCGCAGACACAGCCGCCGCCGCGCGTTTTACCCTTGGCGTAATAGGGGTCGCAAACGTTGCCCAGTCCGTCCTCGTCGTCATCGGCCTGGAGAGGGTTGGGTTCTTCGGGGCAATTGTCATTTACGTCGGCGGTGCCGTCTTCGTCCATGTCGGGCAGGCACTGGCTGGGTTGGTGGGAGTCACACACCCAGTAGGGCTCGACCTGACACTCATCCGAGCAGCCGTCGCCGTTTTGCAGGTTGTCGTCGTCGCAAGCCTCACCCTGATCAACGAGGCCGTCACCGCACAACCGTAGCGGACTGCACTCGCTCGGGTGTTCGTCGTCACAGGTCCAGTCCTCGTCGACTGAACAATCTGTACAGCCGTCGCCGGCCGTCTGGTTGCCGTCATCGCAGTCCTCACCGGGCCCGTTCTGCCCGTCGCCGCAAACGACTGCGCAGGTCAGGCCGTCTCCGCTATAGCCCGGGTTACAGGTGCAATCGAAACCGCCCGGCCTGTTTTCACAAGTCGCGTTTTCGTCGCAATTATGCGTGCCCAGGCTGCATTCATCATAGTCAGAGCAAGTGACTCCGTCGCCGGTAAAGCCTGCGTTGCAGGTGCAGTCAAAACCGCCGTCTGTGTTTTCGCAGGTTGCATTCTCGGCGCAGTTGTCCTGGCCGCCGGCACATTCGTCGATATCAGTGCAGGTCAGTCCATCGCCCTGATAGCCTAAGTTGCATTCGCAAGTGAAGCTGCCGGGAGTGTTGGTGCAAGTGGCGTTCACATCACAGTTGTGGCTGCCAATGCTGCATTCATCAATGTCGGTACACAAGGTGCCGTCTCCATTAGTGTCGAGAAAACCGGTCGGGCAGGTGCAAGTGAAACTGCCCGGAGTGTTTGTGCAGGTCGCTACGGCATCACAGTTGTCGGTGCCTAATGTGCACTCGTCGATTTCTGTACACAGGCTGCCGTCACCATTGGTGTCGTCGTAACCGGCCGGGCAGGTGCAGGTGAAGCTGCCCGGAGTGTTAACGCAGGAGGCCAGAGCGTCACAATTATCGGTGCCTAATGTGCACTCGTCAATGTCGGCGCATAGCGTGCCGTCACCGTTGGTATCGTCGTAACCGGCCGGGCAGGTGCAGGTGAAGCTACCGGGAGTGTTTACGCAAGTTGCCACGGCATCGCAATTGTCGGTGCCTAAAGCGCACTCGTCGATCTCGGTGCACAGCGTGCCGTCACCATTGGTGTCGTCGTAACCGGCCGGGCAGGTGCAGGTGAAACTGCCCGGCGTGTTTACGCAAGTAGCTAAGGCATCGCAGTTGTCGGTACCCAAGGTGCACTCGTCTATGTCGGTGACCAAAGTGCCGTC
>JAFDKH010000117.1 GCA_019307065.1 Deltaproteobacteria bacterium | reverse complement strand
CGTATTGTCATTATTGGGCACGAATCGAACAGTAGTACTGATTTCAAGTGAAGTAGATGAAAGCACTCGTCTGACTTCATCAGCCAAGTTTGTGGATTCCAGGAATTGCCTGATCTCTAACGAAAGAATTCTGAAAAGATCTTCCTTGGTTTTTGATACCTGGGCGACCATGTATTGGACGACTTCCTTGGGTAGCTTTAGATCTCCAAGGAAGGACCTGACTCCCTCTTCGGTCATGAACAAGGCGCCGGCACCAGCTATGAGCGTCTTATTTATTAAATCAGTGATTGCCCAATCGTCTCTTTTTTCAGATACAGCTTCTTCCGGCGGATTTGGCATGGTGTCTCTCCCGTGTTTTCTTACAAGTCTCCAACATACCAACGATTGGCCTTTTTGACTAATATGAGTTTGCGACCGGGTTTATAAGTCAGTTCTGCCCGCACATCAGAGATAATAACTAGTTTTGATCCGACTTTACGAATCGTAGCTACTGTTTCCTTAATCGCCTTAAGTTGGTCATAACAGCCCTGCAATAAATTTTTATTGCTATAGAGTTTGAAAATATTCGGAGGTGCACTGGTTAAAATTGCACGGCAATCTCCGTCTTCTACAGCTCGCAGGAAATATTCGAGAGCACTCTCAGGACAGAAACCCACATAGGGAACGAATGATCCAGCGTCCAAATGCCAACTGCCATCTTCTTGAACCAAGCCTACCTCGGTTCCGTTACTGGTGCGCACAGTCGCTCGAAGTGTCACTTCGTATTTTTCATCGCTGGCTGCGGATTGGATTGCCCTTTTCAACTCCTGGCCGCCTTGCTCGAGATAACGAAGCAGCATTGGCGAATCACAATTTGTTCGGACATCTGACGAGAGCAGATCCCTGGCTTTTGATGATTCCTTGGATGCTAAAGACCGTGCATATCCTCTCAGGGCAACTGCCGGTCCTGGAGCGGCCACAGGTTTTGGACAGCAGCCTGCCGCAAATAGACCTATTAGCACAGGTGCCCATATAAATATCGCCTGCCCAAAGCTGCGACCAGAATTAGACATTCTGTTAGGAATCCGACGGCTATTTGATCTCGTCAAAAAGGATCATGCGACCTTTACTAAGATATTTGTCGTTCTTGAAAAAGGAGTAGAAATCGGTCAGAACAGCCTCGAAATCTGGATAACGTTCTTCGGGAGAATCTGTAGTCATTTTTTCGAACAGATCGTCGATTTCTTTGGGAATGTCGCTCTTGACTTCAGAAGGCAAGGGTGAGCGCCGCCCTGGCAAATTACCGGTCAGCATCTCATAGAAAAGAATGCCGAGTGAGTAGATATCCGAGCTAACTGTCAACTCCGATCTTAGTTTCATCTGTTCGGGCGACAGATAGCCAATCGAGCCGGTAATCACTTGAGGAACAGGTCGATCGGATTCAGTTTGCAACAAACGCGTCATTCCGAAATCAGTTACGCGGATGTTGCCCTGAGAATCGATAAGAAAGTTCTCGGGTTTGATGTTTCCATGAACTACATCTTGTTTGTGGGCTGAGTTCAAGACATAGCAAATTTGAGTGAAAAGAATAAGGGAACGTTCCAGATCAATATGGCCAGCCTCCATTTCATCTTTGAGATTGCCGCCGGTCAAGAATTCCATGACAAAGTAAGGATGAGCAATTTCAACGTTCTCATCAATGATCTTGACAGCCAGCGGGTGGTCCATGGTTGCCATAAGGCCTACGACTTCTTTCAAGTGCCGGACAACATCAGAGCGCTGCAGAAAGTTGAAGTAGGTGAACAAATCCTTGATTTCTTTGATAGCAACGTCCAGCGCCAGGGCGTTGTGACGACCCTTGAAAACTGTCCCGATTCCGCCACTGCCTATAGCTCCGTAGCGCGTGTATTTGGAGTCATATTTAGCGCCCTTCTGCTGCACGGCAGGGTCGGGTTTTTCTTTCGATTTACCCTTAGTGATTCTGGTTGGACGCGCTTTTTCGTCCTCACTGGTGAATTCCTCGTCACCCTCCATGTCAATTAGCTCTTCACCTTCCTTGATTTGTTTTCCAAAATGCTGCTTGAGTTCGTTGACAAACTCGTCGTCTTCGCCGTTTTCGGCAATTGCACGCCCTTCCTCGGTCACAGCCAGAGTCTGATCACCTCGATTGATCAACACATAGTTGTAGCGCTTGAGAAACTTAAAATAATCAGCGAAATCCAATGTCAGGCTGTTCTTGAGAAAACTGCGTGCATCGCCCAGACGTGGCCGATCGCCGGCCTTGGCCTTATCACATAGACTCTGGAGAACGACTCGCATTTCGTCAGTTAACATCGCCTGAGTTACAGCTGAGCGTCGTTTCTCTGGCATAAAATCCTCCTTGGAGCTAAAAAGCGTGTTTGAAAAAAGCACTAATTGTATATCAGAGCAGTATGTTGGAGGTCAACCCTGTTACCCTTTGAGTACGGCCAGCGGAACCATACGGGCAACTGCAGCAGCTAGTTCGGCGCCGATGACGGATTCGATTACTGCGTCGATGTCTTTATAAGCGGCCGGAGCCTCTTCCTTGATTGAACCCGGTTTCTCACAAATTAAAGTAATGCCTTGCATACTTTTCATAACATCTTCATCGGAAATCGCAGCCGGTATTTGCACCCGCCCTCGTTTGCCTCGTTTTCTGCCTCGAGCTGCGGTACGCGACAATACCCTGCCGGCACCATGGTTTGTGGAATAAAGAGCTCTTTGGCCGGCCGGGATGCCGCGCAAAAGCCAACTGGCAGTTCCCATCGACCCAGGCACCAGGACCGGCTGACCTGTTTCGGCAAAGGGAGTACCCTTCATTCTCTCAGGCGGGAAAGCTCGAGTGGCTCCTTTTCGATGAATCATCAAGTCGTTGCGGGCATGTCGCTCCAATGAAGCTAAATTGTGAGCAACATCGTAAATAGTCGCTAAATCGATACTACCGAACCTTCGCCGGATGATTCCCTGAACCAAAATTGCCATGATATGCCGGTTTGCAAAAGCATAGTTAGCGGCTGCGTTCATGGCGCCCAGGTAATCACGGCCCTCACGACTGTCCAAGGGCAGAATTGCCAGGTTAGACGATGGGACCTTGATGCCGTGTTTTTTTACGAACTTGCCGGCTAGTCGCATGAAATGTCCCCCGATTTCGTGCCCCAGTCCACGAGAACCTGAGTGGATCATCACTACCAACTGGCCTAACCGCAGTCCCCAGAGCTTGGCTGTCTCAGAATCATCAATTCGGTCAACCAATTGGAACTCAATAAAATGATTACCGCCGCCGAGAGTACCCAGTTGAGGTAGGCCACGCTGTTTGGCTCGATCAGGTACTGCCTGTGGGTTGCCTGGCAAATTCCCATGGCGCTCGACTCGCTCTAAGATTGTAGTCTGTTCCTGCTGATCAAGTTCGTTCAGGATGGCGTTGTCTGGAAATGCCAGCAGTTCGCTATTGATGATTGATAACAACCCGGGCAGGCCCTCAGCCAGGACACGCCTGAGCCCCTTTGAGGTCAGGCGGACGTTACTCTTGCCCTCACCTAGCGGGATGACTTTCCTGACATTCCGAGCCAAATCGGGTACATCAATCTCTCGTGCATCAAAGGGGGTTGTAATAAGGCGCATGCCGCAGTTGATATCGTAACCAACTGCGGCTGGTGATATGAAATTCCTGGCGGCCACGACTCCACCGATTGGCACTCCGAAGCCCACGTGAATATCAGGTGTGGCCAGTACTCTTTCAACGCCTGGCAGACAGGCGGCATCGGCCAACTGGTTGAGAGCTTCAGATTCGACCGGAATGTTCTTTGATGCAAATATCTCGGCATCTACCTGCATAGGTGTCTTTTTTCTGAGGACCATATGATAAGGGCCGAGTCTGTGTGCTGGCGGTGCTTTCATCTAGTAGATCTTGCCAGATAGCGCAGCCTATTCGCAAGCATGGTTTGTTGACAGGAGATCCGACGGTGGGATAGAAACTTACGGGGAGGTTGTCCTGATGAAAATGAGATTTTCAGGTTTTTTGGCGATTGCTCTGGTTTTCTTCTCGGGCTTGACTAGAGCTCAAGAAGCAAGTCCGGCAACCGGGGACAAAACAGACGAGAGGACAAATGCCAAATACCTTTTCTGGCATTTAACACCGACTGAGGGTGCCAGCCCAGAAATCACATCGAGAATTGAGAGAAATCTAAGGTTGTTTTTTGAAAAGCAGCAAGGTCGCTTGCTAATGGATGGACTAACGATGGATTCATTGCTGCTTGTCGAAGGCAACGAGAAATTCCTGCGCTGTGGCTCAGGTCCGGCCTGCGTGTCGGGTCTAGGCGAAATTGCCGGAATTAAACAAGTGATTGCTGGAGAGGTAAAAAAAATACAAGGTCGCTTGATAGTGGAGTTAGTGCTCGTCGATACTGAAAATAAGAGTGTTATATCGCGGGCCGCAATAGAAAGTGGTGGCCCACCCAGCAAGAAACACATGCAAGAACTTTCAGTGGCGATGTTTGCTCCAGACGCCTACAAGGGGTCAGTCGAACTTTCCTGCGCCGTAGCGGATGCCGAGGTTTTAATTGATAAAGTAAAAGTTGGAGTTACTCCATTGGTCGGGCCGTTGACCACCTTGGCGGGAAAGCACCTCTTCGAAGTAAAAAAGTTTGGCCATCAGACTTTCTCGCGTGTGATTCGGGTTCCTCTGGATGGTACCAAGCAAGTAGTTGCCTTGCTTCCCGAAGATCAACGGGTTAAGCCCGAGAATGTTCCTTTTTATAAACACTGGGCATTCTGGACATTTACCGGTAGCGGAGTCGTTGCGACTGCTATCGGCATTGTCCTCCACCTGGATGCCAATGTTCTGGACGAGAACGCCCAGAAAACTCGTGAAAACAACTTGGCAGACTATCAAACCTGGCAAGACAAGGCGGACTCCAGGCATCTGCAGGCATACATAGTTTTTGGTGTCGGCGGGGTCGCTCTATTGGCGGCCGGAGTGGTTGCCATTATCGACGTGGCCGGGCAGTCTGACGAACCTAATCACGAATCGCGCGTGGATATCAGTGTTTTGCCCTACCCATCTGGGGCCGGCCTGAGCGCTACTTTTCGTTTCTAGCCTCGGGAGGGGCCCATGATCCCACGTATCTTTTTGACTGTGATCTTGCCAGTCGGCATTTTTTTAGCTGCTTGTGGTGGTTCAAGTGAGAATGGACAAGACAGTGGCAATGACGGCGGAGAAACTCTTTGCGATCTAACTGTGAATGTCTGCCCTGAGGGAAAGCGATGTAGCAAAGATCAAGAGTGTGTCGATGCCGAACCCCTGGTCTTAGAGACTGAATCTCTCCCGGACGGCCGTGTAAATTTTGGTTACAACGAGCGAATTGAAGCCAGCGGAGGACTGCCACCTTATTCCTGGACAATTGAACAGGCCGACCTCGGTCTCTCCTTCTTGACGATCAGTTCGCATGGTTGGCTTGAGGGCACGACAACTGAGCCGATTGAAAACGCAGCTATCACGATTGGCGTAAGCGATGATGGATATGCCGGCGGTGAAAAAGTCACAAAGGTTTTTACAGTTTCATTTTTTACTTGCGTAAATGGCGACCGGGAAGTCTGTTACACGCCCCAAAATGGAATCTGTTACCAGGGATTCAGAACTTGTACCGACGGACAGATGGGTGACTGTGTGGCCGGTAGCGATCTTTCGTCCGATCGTCGCCAATGCGGTCCGGATTGCTCGGAATGTGACGGCTCGGTTGCTGATAGTTGTAGCGAAGGGTTGTGTACTTGTGGAACTTCAGCTGTGTGTACCGGCTCTGACAGGTGCTGTGAGGGAACTTGCACGGATGTTTCCGATAGCCTCGAACACTGTGGAAGTTGCCAAAACGACTGTACCCAGCGAATCGCGCATGCCTCACAGGCAACGCCTTTCTGTGCGAATGGTCAATGTGATTACACTGGCGACTGTGACCGGGGCTGGCTCGATTGCGATGACACCCGCGATAACGGGTGCGAGCAGGCAGTCTTGGTAGACACCTGTGGAGCTTGTGAAATCAAGTGCACCGAATTGGTGGTCCATGTGCAGACTAGCCAGAAGATTTGCCTGGATACAGGCAGCGAGTTTGTTTGCGATTATAGCGGTAGTTGCATGCCTGATTTTGGCGACTGCGACCAGAATCGTTCAAATGGTTGTGAGCAGCATTTGATTGATGCCCAGCATTGCAGTGCCTGTGACAATGATTGCAGCTTGGCAGCAACCGGCCAACTGTGCGTCACGCCCAACGGGGCCGAACCCTATAATCACGTATGCGGTTGCCTCTTTGATAGCGGCTCGGGGACTTCAGATGGTTGCGATCTAAATAATATCTGTTGTGAATACGAATGTCGCGACGCAGCCAACGATTCCGAACACTGTGGCGTTTGCCGCGCCGAGTGTACGGCCGGCAACTGCATTAGCGCAGCCTGTCAGTGTGCCGTCGATGCTGACTGCCCGGCACCTTCGAGCGCCACGACTTGTTACAATGCCAGTCTGTGCGCTTGTCAACATGCCGGCGATGTTGACACACCTTGTCCTCCCGGAAAATTTTGTTGCGACGGGGCTTCCGGCGGCAGCGGAGGCCCGGCCGAGGAACAGGATCTTGGCTGTTGTCCAAAGACATGCGGGCAAAACAGCGTCGACTACCCTTGTACTCAATGAAAAATTATCGTTGGCACTGTGACAGGTTCAGTCGAATATGCCTGTCTACACTTGTGATTCTAATCGGATGTCATGGTCTGTCTTTTGCCGATGATCCCAAGGGGCCGGTTGGCGTAATTGGCCTTGGTGGCCAGGACGATAATGAGGCAGTCGTAAAATTGAGTCAGGCTGCCTACCTGGCCCTGAAAGCTAGCCATCGTGTTGACGTACTTGCACCTCAAGAACTGATTGAGCGCCTGGGGGGTCAAGCCCAACATGATCATCAAAAGGCTGATCTCGATCGGTTACAAGGGTTGTTCAAGCAGGGCTATTTGCAGAGTTATAGTTTTGAATATCGCAAAGCGATTACATCTCTGACGAAGGTTCTTAGTGGATTGCGCTACTTGCTGCCAAATCAGGTGCGCTGGGATCTCTTCATCAAGACCAACATATTTATGGGTATTGCTTTTGTCGGCCTAAAGGATGAGCAAGGCTGTCTGCGTTCGTTTGCCGCCGTTTTAAGAACACGGCCAGAAATGGATTTAGCTAGGCGGGATTACTCGCCTAAGACGATCAAGCTCTGGAAAAAAGCCAAACAGCGCTTACGCGCGCTTCAAAAGGGTAAACTAGTGGTTGAGACCGAACCGGCCGGTGCGGCGGTCTACCTTGATGGAATTCAAGTCGGTACTACTCCACTCATTGGAGATTTTTATTACGGCCGCTATCACCTGCATGTTCAGCATGCGACCGTTGGAGATGCATCGCGTTGGATCGAGATCGGAAAGTCGGCTGCCAGATTACGATTGCAGCTGTCTTTTGAAGGAGCCCTAAGCCTGACCCAGGCACAACCTGTACTGAAAATTCCCAAAGGGGTCAAGACTCTGCCACAACAATGGTGGCCTTGGCTCGGTGCCCGCTTGGGGGTTCGCTATTTGATTACGGTTGCACTGGTGACGGATCAGAACAGAAAGCAGTTGGTTGCTTCATTAGTTGACCTGGAAAGGGGCAGGCGGGTACGCGAGGGTTGGGTCGAACAAACACACAGCGCTCCCTCGGGGCTAAGATCATCAATTGGCGATTTGATGGATTTCTTGATCACCGGTCAGGCCGGAGCGAATTTAAAAGTTACCTCGGTTCAACCTGGTTCAAAAGACCCAGGCTTCAAAGATATGTTGGTTCCCCCATTGCCGATCGAGTATAAAGTACATCCTTGGTACCGAAGATGGTGGCCATACGCTACAGCCGGTTCAGTCGTGTTGGCCGGCGCAGTCGGGGCCCACTTGGCATCTGAATCGTATACACAATCGGCTTCGCAGGCCGTGACTGAAAACGATATCAATCGAAATGAACGCCTTGCTGATGTCTGGCTGGGTGTTGCGATTACAGGATACGCTTTGGCCGCCGGTCTTGTGATAACCGGAGTTTTTTTGGACATCACCTTCAAACCGAGTGAGGTCTCAGGTGGGCCTGCGGCCGGGATCGTGCCACTAGTCGGTCCGGATACTTTCGGGTTTGGGCTAAACGGAGTTTTTTAGAACATTACCGCGACGCCGGCGCGGACTCGCGCCGGGATGACCCAATAGCCGGGGTAGACTTCCATGAAGTAAGGAACAATATCCGCTTCGACGAAAACTCCCATGTTGCCGAAGCGCCACTCGAGCCCGAAGCCTAAGAGCAGGCCGACTATGAACAGGTTCTTCTCATCGAGAGTGTACTGGACTGGAATAGCACCTCTAAAATAGAAATGCCGGTGAAATAGACCAGGTAAGTAGAAGCGCACTCCCGGGCTTACGCCGACTAAGTAAGTGATCTCGTTATAATAGCCGTCATAATAATCGACCGACCAGTTGAAGGCCAGGTCAAGGTAGAAATTGTTGGCCACCTGGAAACCAACCAGAATCTCGAAATCAAGAGGAGCCACGATGGTTGACTTGCAGCCGCGATCATATTCGCATTTGTAGTTGAAGTAGGCACCGTCTCCCAATGAGAAACCCAAGTACATACTATGGGATGGACTGCTACTACCCATCGATCCGCCATTATAACCATGGGAACCAGCTCCAGCCGGTATTACCCAGAGTAGAATCGCAGAAACAAAAACGAACAAGGCGCTCTTTTTTAGAACCTTCATTTTTTTCCTCCCGAGTTCTGATCGGATTCAGCGGATACTGGATCAAGGAATGAACCAATTCGTTGACCGACCCGAACTGGCAAGTCCGATTCAGGAAATTCAAACTTGGCCCGATCTTTTGTGAGCAACATCACAACTGTTGAGCCCATCTCAAATGCTCCTAGCTCTTGTCCTTTATTGACGTTGATTGGCGATGCAAAATTCAGCCGGGCAGGCCCCAAACCGGGCCGATTTGTGATGAAATCACTGAAGGTTAGACTAATATAACCTACGCACTGCGCTCCGACCAACACCAGTGCTATCGGTCCGCAGGGAGTGTCGGCATAAATCATCAGACGCTCGTTCTGAGTGTACAAATCGGGCACCCAGCGCACGCTGGGCCGATTAACCGGCAACAGGGTTCCTGGCATGTAGCCGATACCTGTTATGCTCATGTCCAGCGGTGCATGAACTCGGTGGTAGTCTTGAGGGCTCAAGTAGAGAGTTGCATATTGTCCGTCTTCGAAGTGCTTGGACATCGGTCCGTCACGTAACAAGCCAAACAAATCAAAATAGATTCCTTTTATTTGTATGAGGCGATTTTGAATGCACTGTCCGCTAAATGATACCGCTCCGTCCACCGGGCTGACTAGAATGTGCGGGTTTTCATCAATTGGACGGGCACCTGGTTTCAGGCGGCGTGTGAAGAAATCATTCAGGTTAGCGTATTCTTCGATATCTTTTTCCGCTTCATTGGTCGCGATTCTAAAAACCTTGGCAAACGGCCCGATTAGCTGTTTCGAAGCGTTTGTTCGAGCAAAGCGTCCCCAGGAACGAGATATTAGATTTGTTGGAATGTGGCGGAAGCTATGAGCGAACACCCGTGATAGCGTATCTAAATAACCTGTAAATGGAATCTCCATCGGTCTGGAACCTAGCATTTTCTTGCTCAAAAAAGCAAGTCAACCCTGCCTGCTCCAGATAATGACCGGGACCTAACGTTTTGAACTTCTGATTCCCAGATACATTGCAGTCAGTGTTATTGCTGCACCGACTACCTGAATAGATGTCAGCTGTTCGGTAAAGAAAAGAATCCCCCAAACCATCGCCATAGTTGGTTGTAGCAGTAAGATCAAACCTGCCTGAGCGGTTTTCACAGCGGGAAGGGCCCTGGTGATGGCCAGCCATGCCAGACCCTGGACGCAGATGCCCAGGCCGACAACAGAGGCGATTGCATTGAAGTTGATAACGATAAATGGGGCCTTTTCGAATGCGGCCATCAGACCGAGAAAGAAAGTCGAGAACAATGAGGTCCAGGCGACGAACACGGTGATATTCGGCTGAGAATGGTGAGTCGAACCGCGTTTTAGACACAGAATGTAACCGGAATAAGCCAGGCCGGTGGCCAGGCCGAAGAGAATGCCCTTGATGTATCCGCTGGTGAAATGAACGTCGCTACTGAACAGCCCGACTAGCAGGATTACACCGACAAAGGCTGTCAGGCAGGCAAACATGAATTTTACCGTCAGGCGTTCTTTAAAAATCAAAAAGCTTAGAACAGCTGTTAGAAACACCTGTGTGTTGCCCAGGATTGTTGCCATACCTGCTCCAGCATAGATAACCGAGCGGTGCCAACAGAATAAGTCGATGAAAAAGAGAAACCCTCCTAAAGCTGCAATGCGAAATGCCCCGCCCGAGAGGAAAATTGGTTGTTTTTGGATAACTACCAGCAGAAAGAGAAATAGGCTGCCAATCAGGGTTCGCCAGAATCCGATTGCGGTCGGTCCTAAAGTTTGAACGGCAGCCAGCTTAACCAGGACTGGTGAGAAGCTGATTATCAGCGCTCCGCCGAGCAGAACGAGTTTTGATGCAGAAGACCTCAAATATAGCCCAAAGTGAGAAAAGTAGTAAAACGGTGTTTCGATAGTACTGACATTCGTCCAGATTACCAAGTAATCTAAGTAATTATGCTGCTAAGCTCATAATCTTGCACGTTGATAGGCAGGGTGCTACATATCACCACTTGAGATCATGCGTATCCCGATTGCAATAAAATATTCTGTGCTGATTCTTACGACCATTCTCCTGACCTCGGTGTTATTGAGCTGGTTCTTCTTAGACTACATGCGGACGGAGATGCAGTCCGAGTTGTACAAACGCGGTAACAGCATCGCAAGAAACCTGGCATACTCAGTGGCTCCCCTCTTGCTGGGTAAAGATGAAGCAAAAGTTGCAGCGACTTTAAAAAACGTACTGACTGAGCCGGATGTGGAAGAAGTGTCGGTTTTAGATCATGACTTCATAATAGTTGCTGACGGCTGGCCAAAACTGGTCGGAAAAAAATTCAATCACCCATTACTGGATGTTCGTTCGGTAAAATCATTTAGCATGCTTGAGGACGAGAATAAGGACCAACTCATATTTGTACAGGTGTCCAGCTTTGGGGGTGTTCAAGTCGGTACAGTCGTTGTAAAAATTAGTCGAAAAGTGCTCCAGGTGGCCATCAAGTCGGCCACAGCACGAGTACTATACATCACTGGAATAATTGCAGGTTTGGTCATCTTGTTGAGTTTTTTAACGCTGAATCGAACAATTAAACCACTTGCCAAAGTACTCGAAGGTACTCAGCGAATTTCAAAAGGCGATTTTTCGATTCGCTTGGATATCAAGAGCAAAGACGAAATCGGCGATCTGGCGGCTGCTTTCAATGACATGGCCGCCCGTACGGAACTTTTTTTCCGCTACGTTGATAAATCCATAGCCGAACGACTCGCCCAAGATGAGAGCCTGGCTCAGCCAGGCGGGCAGCTGAAACAGGTCTCGGTTCTTTTTGGTGACATGCGTGATTTTACTGCGCTGTCCAACCAGCGCTCGCCCTCCGATGTGGTCTGGATACTGAATACCTATTTTGACCTATTTTTCCAGGTTGTGCATCGTTTCAACGGTGTGGTGGATAAAACTATGGGCGATGCAATCATGGCATTTTTCGAACCATCCAGGGTATCTGAGATAGATAACTCAATAAGTGCCACCATGGCAGCTGTATCCATGAAAGCTGCGGCCTGGGTCCTGAATGGAGTGATTGTTGAAGCCGCCAGTAAAAAAATCTCGATTCAAGTTGAGCCCAGGAATTTCGGGTTTGCTGTCGCAACTGGTCGTCTGATCGTCGGCAACATCGGTTCAGATCGTAGAATGGATTATACAGTTTGTGGCCCGGCGGTTAATCTGGCATCCCGCCTGCAACTCGAGACTCCACAAGGAGAAGTTGTGTTAGATAAATTCACAGCCATGGATGTTGAAGAGTTCATTGACTTCAAGGAATTGCCGCGGGTAAGGCCGAAAGGGTTTTCTGAGGCTCAGGCGGTGACCCCCTTTCAGGTCGTCAGGATTGTGCCGATAAAGATGTCTGAGGTGCGAGCTTTGCTGGTAAAACTCTTCAGCCGGCATTTCTTTAAGACCCATTTTGTCCGTCCCGGTGAGAACCAGACCAAGCTCAACGCTAATCAAATACAACATCTACTTGATGTTGCCAGGCAACTGATCGAGAAAGATCCACCGATTTTCCTGGTGCAGTGATATCTAGATTTAGCCTACCCGACTGGCGAACTCTGATTGGCCAATTGCCTGAGCACAAAAAGAATGTTCTCGGGACTGGCATCAACCGACTCCCACGCTTCAGCCCCGTACTGCGCGATGATCTCTTCGGGATCCTTTTCATCATCCTCCAAAAGGACGACCAAAGATACACCGCCCCGCTCGACAACCAGGTTGCAGATTTCATCGGAATCGGCCAGACGCAAGTCGACCACGGCAGCAAAGGGTGTGGTTTTGGAAAGGTGCTCGAATACGGAATTATTATCCCGGCACTCCAGGGGGGCGTAGCCAAAGCCATCTAAAATGACTGAAAGCAAACGAGCATTTTCCGTCTCGCTCATTGCCAGCAGAACACTCCAGTCTGAAGTAACTTCATCAACGTGCAACATGGTGGCGGGAGATTAGCCGACCTTTTTGGCAAAGGTCAATAAGTAAATTCGGATTTTTTTAGGGTTATAGGGACGTGGTTTTCTCATGCGATAGGCTGTGTTTCTTGACAGGCTAAGAGCACAACACTATTCTGATTGATAAACATGAATAGAACTTACCGTTTTTACTTTATTACAATTCTAGCGACACTGGTCGGGATCTCCTGTGTTGTGGGTGTTTCGGTTGGCCTCTGGACTGTTTTAGATCAAGCAGGTGCAAGTGTATTAGTTGTACGCGGATTGCTGGCTCTTTTGATCGTAATTATAATTTCATTAATCTTGGCATTGATATTCGCTAGAGCGATAAAAAATCCTGTTCGAGAGCTTGCTCAAGCAATCGACAAGCTTCGACTCGGAAATTTTCAAATCGAACCTAGCATTGACAATCCCCAGGAATTGTGTGAGCTGGCCGGTAATCTCAGGGAGCTAGGGGTTTTTCTTGAAGAAAGAGATCGGCAGGCTGAGCAAAAAAACCGTCAAGGTTCACGAGAGCAACGGCGCGAGGCATTGAGCCGATTTGGCAAAGGAGTTGCGCGGGAAGTTCAGAAATCGCTGGCGGGAGTACTGGGATATATTGAAATTGCGCTACGCCAGCCTGGAGTAGAAGGTCAATTGAAGAACTATCTGACTCTTATCGATCAAGAGGCACGTGAAGGTCGTGAGGCCCTTGAGCGGGTTTTACGTTACGTGCGCAAAGAAGATTTTCCTACCGAATTGGTAGATTTAAATACTCTGCTACTGGAAACCAGCCGCAGTTTTATGGATACACTTGAAAAAGATAAGATCCAAGTTCAGTTGAACCTGGCCCAGGATCTGCCGCGCATCATGGGCGATGCAGGCCAGATTAGATATGTCCTGACCTCACTGATTGAAAACGCTCGAGAATCGATGTTGCCAGCCGGCGGTTCGCTCGAGTTGAGCGCCACAGTGAATCAAGATCAGCAAGTTGTCATAATGGTCAAGGATTCGGGCATTGGAATTCCACAAGAGGATCACTCTCGGGTTTTCACCCCTTTCTTTACATCAAAGGGCAACCAAAAAGGAGCCGGTCTTAGTCTGGCGATTGCAGAGAGGATTGTCGACCAGCACGGTGGCCGTCTGGATTTCTGGAGCACCCCGGAACAAGGTTCCGTGTTTTTTGTCAATTTTCCGCCCGGCCAGGGCTAAACAGGACTGCCGGTCAGCGTTTTTTCTTCTTGAGTTCTTTTAGGTGTTTGTACATCTGGAGCCCTTCCTTGGCCCGCAGGTTACCTGGATCAAGAGATAGGACTTGTAAGTAAAAAGGAGCGGCCTTTTCGAGATCTTCTCTTGCAAAATAATAATTAGCTTTCTTCATTAAATCGGCGACTAACTGTTTCTGGATGGGTTCAAGCTTCTTAAGCGACCTTTGTGCCTCGGTTTGATCTGGGACAATTGCCAGGACCTTGCGAAAAGTAATGATGGCCTTGAGGTATTTACGCGAGTGCATCTGCTGACGACCTTTTAGCAGCAATTGAGATAGTTGAAAGTATCGGTCGTCTTCTTTCCTGATTTCTGTGACTTTTACAGGCTTTTTTCTTGTTTTGGAGCTGCGGTATTTCTTTCGGTGAGCTCGTCTGCTTTCCTCATATGGGTCTGGAAAAATCCCCAGTTTATTCGGCACTGGTGATGAAGCAACGTCCTGGATTTCGCCGAAATCAAGGTCAAACTCACTCGGCGAGCGTCGATTGCATTCTTCGATTAATCTCTCGTTTTCAATTGCAAAGGTCAGATTATTTTCGATTGCTTTCCAGCGGGCTTCGAGGAGCTTGTCGCGTGCTTGTTTGTAACGCCCTTTAGTGAAAGATTGCTGTCCTTGAAAAACCAGGCTGGAGATCTCCTTTTTCACGTAGCTGAGCCGTTCGTCGAGCAGGCGTGCCTTGAAAACGAGCTGCCGGCGCAGGGGGTCTTTTTTGGGAAGCTGATCGACGGCATCTGAATAGTAATGCAGGGCTTTCGGCAGATCGCCCTGCTTTCTCCAAAAATCGCCTTTCTCGAGCCATTTTTCAATAAGATATTCAGCCGCCTGGGTGACCTGTTTGAGCAATTTGGAATATCCTGGTCCCAAAGAAGCCTTCTTCATGTCTGGATCTCTAAGCAACCGGTAGGCAGCCAGGACATTGCCGTTTTTATATTCAATTTGACCCAGGCGCATGTTTTCACGAGCCCGGTCTTCAATCGAGACGCAAGCTTCTACGAATAAAACTGACACTATTAGAATTACTGTAGAAAAACGACCTGCCATTAGTATGCGCGGTTTCACTTTTGATAGTCTACAGAACCAACCCCGACATCTCAAGTGTGTCATTTATCTCTCGATGACCACTAGCTAGTGACCCGTTTGTCTGGGTTCGTTCTCGACTGACCAACGTTCGATAAGCTCAGGCTTGTCGATCTCGGGAATAAAACGGGAAGGCTTCATCACTACGCGCCGACGGCCATGTCGGTCGGCTACCAGGGGCGAGACAAGATAAAGTTCGTCTCTGGTTCGCGTAGTCGAAACATAGAAGAGACGACGTTCTTCTTCCAGTCCGCCCTCTTCGTTTATTGCCCGCGGGTGAGGAAATAGTCCCTCGTTGAGCCCGATAACGAAGACAACTTTCCATTCCAATCCTTTAGCCTGGTGAATTGTGGAGAGTGTCAACATGTCATCAGCGTGTTTTGTATCGACTAAGGTTTCCGATCCAAATTCAGATAAAAGATTTAGCTCCGACAGAAACGATACCGGACTATCAAAATGTTCAGAATACTGGGCTAGTTGTTCGATATCATCGAGTCGACTTTGCGGATTGGGATAGAGTGTTGGCAGTAGTTCCCTGTAGCCGTTTTCAAGTAACGCCAATATGACTCGAGAGGGGTTTGTGCGGATATCATCCGACAATATCCTCTTAAGCTGGGTTTGCAGTTGTGCCAAACCTGCTCGACTTCTGGCTGGCAATTGCCCCGGGTCTATACCGGTTGCGTAATCGAGTGGTTCTGTCGCTTCCATCAGCTGTCTGATGGTTTTCAGTGCTCCGCTACGCCCAATTCCGGGCTGCATCTTCAGGATCCTGAGCCAACTGATCTCGTCCCGAGGATTTTCAATGATTCTCAGATAGGCCAGTATGTCTTTGATGTGAGCTTGTTCAAAAAAGCGTACACCCGAACGTACCATGTAGGGAATCTCGCGACTGGTTAGTTCGACCTGCAATTCGAGACTATGATGATGAGCCCGATAGAGTACAGCCATGTCTTTGAGTGCAATTCCTTCATCGACCAGCTCAAGTACTCGCTGCGCAATAAAAGCTGCTTGAACATCGGCGTCTCTGACCGACACAAGGGCTGGAAGTTGGCCTGATGGACGGACCGCCTCTAGTTGTTTGGGTAGTTGAAACAAGTTGTTCTGAATCGACTGATTTGCTAGCGCCAGGATCTCAGGAGTCGATCGATAATTTATTTCAAGCTTATGTAGTTGTGCTTCAGGCCAACGTTTGGCAAATTGCAGCATATTGTCAGGATTGGCGCCCCTGAAACCATAGATCGATTGCGCATCATCTCCGACCACCATCAGGTTTCTGTGAGTCGTCGCTAGCCGGTCGACAATTTCGCATTGGAGCAAGTTGGTGTCTTGATATTCATCAACCAGGATGTGTT
>JAFDKH010000116.1 GCA_019307065.1 Deltaproteobacteria bacterium | reverse complement strand
CAGGTTTGGCGGCGAAGAGTTTGTCATCATTCTGCCGGGCCAGGATAGAAGTACTGCAAAATCTGTGGCCGACAAACTTCGCCGGGCCGTATTCAATGGCCAGTTTCAGCGAACTGAGAGCCAGCCCGGCGGACACTTGACAATTTCGATCGGGGTGGCGACTTATCCGGGGGATGCCGAAGATCTTACAATCTTGTTGAATCGGAGCGATCTGGCTCTGTACGCTTCCAAGCGAGCCGGACGGGATCGCACGATCGCCTATGATGACAACATGCAGGAAATGGAAGCGGAACATCTCAAAGTGATGCAGGCTAAGAAATCCCGACGTCGGCGTCGTAAGCGCAGAAGCAAGCCGCGCCTGAATCTCGTTGATCCCACATAAAAACCGGACAAGAACAACGAATTTAAGGATTCACTGATATCTCTGAGTCGGTTGCCTGGCTGGGTGTGTTGAACGAATCATATACAACCAGACGAACTATATAGGTCCCGTGAATATCGGGGGTGAAACTGGTTTGGGGTTGATCAGTTGAGTTTAGTACTGCCTGGCTCGGATTCCCTTGTGCATCTTGCGGTAAAAACAAGAACGTCCACTGATGCCTTGAAATACTATCGCCGGCATCAGGATCGAAGCTGTTGGCGCCATTTAGGGAAATCAAAGAAAGACCATGAACCGTCTGAGATGGAGGGTCGATGATGGCCACCGGGGGCAGGTTGGCCGGCGTGCCCGAGTTCTGAGCCAGCAAGATGTAGGGGTCCGAGTCGTTCGGGCTGTCGTGCCTAATCTCTAGCTGACCAATCTCGTCTTCAATCAGAGTATTGTCCGTAAAAGTCACTAAGAAGGTGTATGTCGCGGTCGGGGCCAAGATCAGCGGGTTGCCCGGAAAATCGGCCGGCAGTCCGTCGACTCCGAAAACAGGCGGGTCACCCGGATTCAAACTTTCGTTAAAATCAATCTCAGTGATGGTTAAGTCGGCATAGCCGATATTACGAATAAGAACGTCTTGTGAATCCGAACCACCTGGTTCAACACCGATGAATTCGACTACGTCTTGCGGAGTTGCCTCGAGGTCGGGCCGAACATCGGCACCCAGGGTGACAACTACAGAATCCTCGTCGGGATCGTTGCTCCGGATTGTCACCGAACCCTCGTCGCGACCGGCGTCTTGAGGCGAATAGGTTACATCGATTAACTGTTGACCCATCGATGCTACTGTAAAGCCCTCGGTCGGGCTGATGCTGAACTCGGAGGCAATGCTGCCACCGGTCACTTCAGGCGCCTCGACAATCAGGGTCCCGCTGCCGATGTTGTTGATCGTGATCTGCTTGGTGTCCGAACCACCCTGGGTGACACCCTCGAAAGGAATATGCAGCGGATGGACATTTATGTCCGGCTCAGTCGAGTAAGCCAGGAGTCGAACGGTAAACTTGCTGTCTGGAATATCGTCGTCGTTTACGTCAGTGTCGAGCCCGGCATTATCGTTGCTGGTGGCCTTAGGTGCATAGACCAGGCTGAGCATCTGTTCTGCTTGGGGTAGAATCACAATGTCAACCTGCTCGGGTGTCAAGATAGCGAAATGATCGATCTGGCCGACAATGCCAAACAGTTCGAAACCGTTCATAGTCAGGGGAATGTTGCCGATGTTCCTGAGCAGGGCGTTGAGTTCGCGGCTGTTACCCTTTGAAACCTCGCAGAAATTGAAGGATGCTCGCATGGGATGGCTGTTGGTCCCGGGGTCCAACATGATTTGACAAACCGGCGTGTCGTTGGGAAGCGGGCATGTCTCATTTTCTTGGCAGATAACTTCAAGTTCGGCGTTCGGAGGAGCCCCATTGCCGTTCAACTGGATTTCACACGGGTTCTGCGCCGAGAAGCATTCATCGGGATCATTGGTCATTATATCGAGAATATCGCTGTCTTGCGAATCAATGGCTAGCGGGTCGTATTCGACAACCAGATCGATGAAATTGGGAGCCAGCGGGCTGACCAATCCGGGAACTTCCTCGATCGCCTCGGCGGCCTGAATTCCAAGGACCTTAAACGAACTGCTCTCGCCGCCCCTGACTGCGACGGTGCTCAATCTGAGACCGGTCCCACCGATATTGCTGATTCGCAGGATGCGAGTCTGGGGGTAACCCACAGCAACGTCATCAAATTTGAGGGAAGTCTTGTCAACTTCCAGCTGGGCATCGGCGAAATGCTCGCCTCCGCAATCGCAGTTGGTCAGCGGCCCTGAGCACAGAACTATTAATGTAACGACCCCGACTGCTTTTAACGAGGATTTCAGATGTTGCATGGATTCCTCCGCCGGCTTGAGTTTGGAAAATCCTAGCACGCGGGCTTAGCGGAGGCAATCCCGTGAATCAATAATCAGTTCAAAAAAGAATACCGACTGAAATGTTGAGGTTGCTATAACGCAAGAAGCCATGATTGTCGCCAATCTCGGCATCGAGCTGATAAAGGAACTCTGCTTCGGCAAAGACGTTTATTGCATCGCTTACGGGCAATTCGATTCCCAAGGCGGCACCAAATGCCGCACTGTGGCATTCCGACATTTGATAGTGGGCTGCGTCACGGAAGAATGAATAACCGCCCTGTAGACTGGCATACAAGTTGATTTCGTCGACAGGCAGAATGAACCTGGCCTGGGGCAAAACCCGTAATAGAATACCCATATCGTCGTCGATCTGGGCCGGAAATCCGAGTGAGAATCTGAGACCCAATTCGAAAAATTCATTGAATCGATAGCCACCTACAACCATTAGGCCACCGGTTGGCACGGTCGAGATCATAGTCCAGTCGCCCTCATGGGTGGCATGCTGCTCTTCGTCCCAAACGGTTGTCTGGGCGCCAATTCCAAACACGACACCCTCTCGGGGTGGGGCGGCCGCCAGGCTTGCACCAAATGTAAATACAAAAAACGCAACTATATATTTAGTCTTCATTTTGTCTCTCCCAACGCTCCTGACAGATAGATTGCAACCAGTGTGCCAACTAGATGTTTTCTGAGTCACAGCCCGGATATGCAAGGAAATTATAGCCCGGCGACCGCCGCGACGGCCGACCTCCGTCCCCGGTTTCGGGCCGAAATTGTGCCCAACTGCCACACTGTGCGCTGCAACCACAGCTTCTGAATTTGGTTTAGTATTCTGAGAAAAAACCTGGCTAGTCGATCAAGATCAGTTCTTGTTGCTCGTCTCCGGCGACGACCACCTCGGATGCCTGAGTGATAAAAACATCGATTTCTGAACGTACGGCCATCTCACCCTCGAGATAAATTCCCGGCTCAATCGAGAAACAGATGCCCGGCACCAGTTGGCGTTCGTCTTTTGTTTCCAGATTGTCGATGTTGACTCCGTTGCCGTGGACTTCTTCGCCGATCGAATGTCCGGTCCGATGAATGAAATAATCACCATAGCCGGCTTCAATAACAACCCGGCGGCAGGCATCGTCGACTTCGTAGCCAAAGCAAGCTTTGTTTGCCTTGAATCGATCGCGCACAAACTCAACAGCGGCCTTCCGGGCGTCTCTGACCGTATTGAAAATCTCAACGTATTTTACGGGCGGATTGTTACCGATGAATCCACACCAGGTTATGTCGTAGAAAATCGAACCGGGAGCCTTAAATTTGGCCCACAAGTCGATCAAGACCGTATCGCCCGGTTTGAACACATGCGTATTTTCGGCGGTCGGCTCGAAGTGCGGGTCGGCCGGATGTTCATTGACGCCGACAATTGGAAACTCATCCATGCAAGTCAGGCCTTCTTGTTCATAGCGCTCAACCATCCACTGCTGCAGTTCATATTCGGTCAAGTGCTTGCCGGCTTTGATGAACTCGCCGATTTTTGCAAAAGCCTGGTCTTTGATCAATTGCATTTTTTCGCCGGCCGCCAGGTGAGAACGATAGCCGGCCTCGTCGATGACCGCCTCGAAAGTCTGAACCAAATCAGCCGATGAAGCAATTTCGAAACCCAGACTCTTGATCAGTTCGATTGTGCCGCCGTCGACCGTCGAAACATAAGGAATCGCGGCCAGTGGAGAGAACTGCATGGCGATCTTCTTGGCCGGTTTCAGAATTTCCGGCAAAACTTGATGCAGTTCTTTCCAACCCAGGTACATTTCTTTGCGGCCGGGCAGTCTATCCAGCTTGGTCGGTTCGACTTTATGGGCCAGCCGCACGGGTTCTCCTTCGGCCGGGATGAAATAGAACCAGCGCCGCGAAGTGAACTTTCCGAAATCTATCCCCAAAACGCGATAAGCAATCGGATCACGGTTGTGAAAATCGTAGAACAACCAGCCATCCAGCTTTGAGTCACGTAAAGCCTGTTGAATCTTTTCGAGCTCCATTTTTTCCTCCAATTGTATCAGGCACGCATAGCCCATCGGCCGGTTAGGGTCAAGCCGCCGACAACTAAGACTGTCATAAAACAGGTGATTCACTTGACAAACTTCGGTTCGAGTCCACATTGTCTGTAGACATTTTCTTAGTCCGCAAAGGAGAAGCAATGAGCCTCGAGAGCAAGGTTAAAACGGCCCTGGATGAAATTCGGCCGATACTTCAACAAGATGGGGGCGATGTCGAGTTGGTTGCGATCGAGGGCAAAACCGTCCTGGTCCGCATGCAAGGCGCCTGTTCGGGCTGTCCCTCGGCCAAGCTCACCTTAAAAGATGTGATCGAAGACAAGATCAAAGAAGCCTGTCCTGAAATCGAGTCTGTCCAGGATGCAGATGCCGAACCCGAGCCACAAGAGGCACCCGGCCACTCCGATCCATTTGAGGGCCGCAAGCCTATACCCGGAGTCAAGTCGATTATTGCGGTGGCCTCCGGAAAAGGTGGAGTCGGCAAGTCAACCGTGGCAGTCAACCTGGCTTTGGCTTTGAAGAAAGCCGGTAAAACAGTCGGGCTGCTGGACGCCGATATTTACGGTCCCTCGATTCCAAGCATGCTGGCCATAGAAGACAAACCGGAAACGGATGGGGAGAAATTAAACCCGATTAAGAAACACGGCATTTACGTAATGTCGATGGGTTTTTTCCTCGAAACAGACACTCCGGTCATCTGGCGCGGCCCGATGATCATGAAAGCTCTCGAACAACTTATCCGTGACGTTAACTGGGGAGTCCTGGATTGCCTGGTGGTCGATCTTCCGCCGGGTACCGGCGATGCTCAACTGACCCTGGTTCAGACGGTTCCGCTCAATGGAGCCGTAATTGTGACCACCCCTTCGGACGTCGCCTTGATCGACGTGCGCCGGGCGATCGGCATGTTCTCCCAAGTCGGCGTACCAGTCACCGGAGTAATCGAGAATATGAGCTACTTCGTCTGCCCACATTGCAATGAAGAAACCGACGTTTTCTCGCGCGGCGGCGGCAAGAAAATCGCGGCTGAAATGAAGGTCGGGTTCTTGGGCGAAATCCCGCTGGATCAGGCAATCGGCAAGGGCACCGACCAGGGAAATCCAATCGTTGTGGCTGATCCCGATGGTGCCCAGGCACGGGCTTTCTTGTCTATCGCCGATAAAATCTCATCGACTTTGTAAACCAATCGGGGTCTGGCGGTTAGCACTTGGGAGATCATGGCTTGTTTAAAGCCCTGATCCTCTGCTAGGTTATTTTTTTACGGAGGTAATTCTGATGAACCCGCCGGCTACTAACAGAAACTTAGAAACTGTATGGAATCCTTCCGATAAGCTGTCCCCCAGGATCAAGCGCTTACGCGATGAGTATTTTTCTTTCCAAGAACGCACATATTTCCGCAACGAGGTCATGCCTTTTTCGACAGGCACAACCTGGGATCGCGTTTGGTCTCCGCACAACTGGACAGTCGTGCCGGAAATGTATCCGTTTCTAGCTGCCTATGAAGATTGCCTGGCTGCCTGCGCAAAATCAATTCAGCTGCCTGACGGTTTTTTCGAAAAACCGCTTATCACCAGACGGGCCGAATTCTTTTCTGAGGTAATCCGCAACCAGCTGCCTGTTCAAATCCTGAAAGGCGAACTAATCGTCGGCGGTCAATTCAACACCGCCCTGTCTTTGACTCTCAATCGTAAAAAAACCAGCGAGTACGACAAGAAAGAGAAGCAGTTTGTCAAGCTGGTCAAAGAACTCGACGAAACCGGGGTGGGCAATTGTGGCGCCGTGCCGGGACACTTGATTCCCAATTACGCTAGAGCGCTCGAAATTGGTTTGCGCGGGCTAGTCGATGAGATTCGGCCAATGCTTGCGGCTTCAAAAGAAAACGACGAATCGCATGCGCTGCACGGGGCCTTGATTAGCGTTGCCGAAGCAGCCCGAGATTTCGCTAAACGCTATGCCGATGAGGCCGAGGGTCTTGCAAAAGACGAAACCGATCCCGAGCGTGTTTTAGAACTTCGTGAGATCGCGCGAATCTGCAGAAAAGTTCCCTGGGAGCCGCCCGAAACATTTCACGAAGGCCTGCAAAGTCTCTGGTTTATTCACATGTTGATCATGGCCGCCGAAAGCTACCCCGGTCCGGGCCTTTCGCACGGACGTATCGATCAGTATCTGTATCCTTTATATCAAAGCGATCTCGAAAAAGGCCGCCTGACTCGTCAGCAAGCAAAAGAGCTTCTTGAATGCTGGTGGATCAAACACAACTACGCCTACGACTACCAGGGCCGGGTCGGCAACAACCAGGGCATCAACTCATCTTTCGGACAGTTGATAACACTCGGCGGCATCGACGCCGAAGGCAAAGACGCTTCCAATCAGTTGACCTGGCTGATGCTCGAAATCATCGACGAGATCAACATGCTCGAACCCAAACCCAATATTCGACTGCACGTCAACACCCCTGATGATTTGCTCAAACGTGTGGCCGAGTTAGTGGCCCGCGCCCAGGGGTCGCCATTCTTGCTGAATTTTGATGAAACCTCCATGCGCGGGCTCGAATGGCAGGGATTACCAAAAGAAGATCTTTGGAACTACGCACCGGTCGGCTGCCTCGAAAACACTTTGCAGGGCAATGATCGCTCCGGCACGGTTGATGTCAATCTCAACCTGGCCAAAGCCGTCGAATTGACACTCTTCAACGGGCGTGACCTGGAGTCCGGAAAACAAGTCGGTCTCAAAACCGGCGAAGCCACAAGCTTTGAAAGCTTCGATCAGTTCTACTCAGCTTTCTGCAGGCAACTCGAACGAATGCTCAACCGGATAGTCGCCGCCAACAATCTGGCCGATTCAATCAGGGCCAGCTATGCTCCCACTCCTTTTCTCTCGCTGTTGGTCGACGGCTGCGCCCAGTCCGGCAAAGATATTACCGCCGGCGGTGCTCGATATAACTTCATCACGGTTGAGGGTGTCGCTCTGGCCACTACGGCTGATTCGCTGATGGCGGTTAAAAAACTGGTTTTCGAATCAAAACGTGTTTCAATGAGCAACCTGGTCGAAGCCATTTCGAAGAATTTTGAAGGCTTCGAAAAGCTCAGACAAATTCTGATCAACAAAGCCCCCAAGTACGGCAACGATGACGATGCGGCCGACGAAATGGCCATGAAGATTTCCAAGTTCTGGACAGAGCTGGCTGCCAAGCGGGTTTCCCCGGCTACTTCGCGCACCTATCGTGGCGGCTATCTCTCGTGGAACTACTGGGTGGCCTATGCTCCCAAAACTGCGGCGACTCCCGACGGACGTTTACGGGGTACTTTCTTGTCAAACGGTTCTTGCCCGGTAACCGGTCGAGATTCACAGGGGCCGACGGCCAATACACGCTCGGTTGGTAAAATCGGGGTCGAGACGGCCCCCAACGGCGATTCGCACACGATCACCCTCTCACCCAGCCTGGTCAGAGACGCCGAACACATCGACAAGCTGGCCGCTTTTCTGAAAGCTTATACCCAAGAAGGCGGAACCGCTCTACAGATCAATATTCTCGACCCGCAAACACTCAAAGAAGCCCAGAAAAACCCGACGGAATTCGGCAATCTATTGGTGCGCGTGACCGGTTACAATGCCTACTTCGTGACTCTCGGCAAAGAAATCCAGGACGAGATCATCTCGCGGGTTTCTCACTCGATGTAAACAGGGCGCCCGACTATATGACCATGGCCAGCTGCACACTTTTTTGCTTGCAACGTTTCTCGACCGAGGACGGACCCGGGATTCGCACGACCGTATTCTTCAAAGGTTGTCCGCTGACTTGTCCCTGGTGCCACAACCCCGAAGGGCTCAGCCCGCGGCCAGAGATAATGTGGAAACGGGTTACCTGTCTCGGCTGCGGCGACTGCGTCAAAGTCTGCCCGCTCAATACGATTCAGCAAAACCGAGGCACGATCAGCATCGATCGATCTAACTGTGATGCCTGCGGTCTGTGCGTCGAAGAATGCCCTTCCAACTCGCTTGAGAAAGTCGGAGACGAGTATCAACTCGATCAACTCGTCGACGAAGTACTCAAAGACCGCACTTTCTTTTCTACTTCGGGCGGCGGAGTAACTCTCTCGGGCGGTGAACCGTTATTACAGCAACAATTCGTTGTTCAATTCGCACGCCTTTGTCATGAAGCCGGCTTGCATGTCGCCCTGGACACCAGCGGGTTCACCAAGCGCGAGTGGTTCGGGCCGGTCCTCAACTGGGTTGATTTGTTGCTTTTCGATCTAAAGACACTCGACCCGGAAAAACACAAACAATTTACGAACGTCCCGCTCGAATTGGTACTGTCCAACCTTGAAAAAGCAAGCAAGAAACGAATTCCAATTTGGGTGCGCACACCGATAGTGCCAGGCTATACCGCCGATAAAAACAATTTGCGCGATATCGCTTGTTACTTGAAAGAAAATATACCGACTCTCGAACGCTACGATCTACTGGCATTTTCAAACATGTGCAGCGCAAAATATCAGATGCTCGAAAGACCATTTGCTCTGGCAGACGAACAACTGCTAACCTCCGAAACTATGCAAAGTCTGACCGAGACCGTCAGGGCTGCAGGTATTGATGTAGTCCAATGGTCGGGTCCGACTCGTCTGCTAGAAAAACCGGAGACTGCATGAGCACTCTTAGCGGCAAATTAGCTGCGGCTTTGCACGGAGATATGGTTCCTAAGTTTCTGGCGACCCTTGACTCTTCAGGCAAGCCAAATGTCGTGCCGATCATTTCTCTGGATGCCGCCGATGAAAAGACTCTCGTCTTCGGAGAGTTGTTCATTTGGAAAACCAGAAACAACCTCGAGGTCAATCCCCGGGTTGCCGCGGCTGTCTTGACCGAAGATCTGCAGATCTGGACCATGCGGGCTACTTTCCGCGGCTTCGTCGACAAGGGCCCGCTGGTCGAACAGATGAACGCAAAAGACTTGTTTCGCTACAATGCCTACGTCGGGGTCCGCCGGGCAGCTGTTTTCGACCTCGAAGAAATCACCGGCAGCTGGCATGTTTCAAAAGTCAACGTGGCCGCCGAGCTTTTACCGGTCAAAGTCTACTGTTCTCTTTGCCGGAGCGCAGGATCCGAAAAACTTCCGCCGCGGGTAGCCGAAAAGTTCGCCCGCAGCCAGTCGCTCAAGGTTTTGGCATTTCAGGACGAATCTGGTTTTCCCTCGATCGTGCCGCTTTTTTCTCTACAACCGACCGGGTCGCAAACAATGCTGTTCGGCACGCGCTTGTTTCGCAAGCAGCTGCGCGGTCTCAAACGCGGCTGCAAACTAGCCGCCTCGGTTATCACCATGGACCCGATCGCCTATCAAGTAAAAGGCACCTTTGAGGGCACCCAGCTGACTCCGGCCGGGCTGCTCGGAAAAATCAAAGTTGATGAAGTCTTTTCGGCCAGCCCGCCCCTGCCCGGAGAACCGATCGATTTGCATAAGCGTTAGCCTATCTAGCTTTAGCGGATACCATGCAGTCGTACAACTGTTTGTCGAGGTGTTGAATATAGGCATCCGACTCGCCCAGCCGCATGACCTCTTGCACAATTTTCTTGGCGGCCGGGTAATCTTTCTGACGGGCTGCCAGGCTGGCTTGCAGCATCAACCCGGTTACCCGCTGTTCGTGCTCTAGTCGCTCGAGATCAAGCGGGCCGCCGGTTAGCAGCCTGGCCGGGCTGCTTGCCAGGCTGATGAACTCGTTATGGTCAAAGGGTTTGTCGAAACGGGACAGGTAGTATTCGACGGCCGGCAGATCGTCGGTAATTGGTTCGTATTTGGCGGTATAACCGTCTAAATCCTCGGGGCCGATCATGAAGACGCCCAATAAATCATAAGCGTCTAAATAGCCAACTCTCTCCAAAGCTTGATTCAATTGCGGCCTGGCCCAGCGTTCTTGCATCCGAGTCAGATCGATTTTGAGCGGTTTCATCGAGGCCAGAATAACGGCCTCTTCTCTGGCCGGCATCCAGATACTGACGTGCTCAAACACGTCCTGCAGGCTTCTGATCAACATCCGATCCAGCCAGTCGGATTGATGCTGCATCGGTATCCATTGGGTCAAGAGCCCGTCGTCGTTCAAATGATCGGCGATCAACTCGTAGAACTCGCGGGTATAGAGGTTGACCGTCCCGGGAGTAGTCGGCGGGGGCGGCTCGAAAGAAATAACATCAAACTTCTCTTGGGTAGTCAGTAAGAAGTTTCTACCGTCGGCCACGATAATCTTTGTTTTTTTGTTCGATACAACCTGCCGGTTCTCTTTTTTGAAATATTTTGCAGCGACCTTGACAACGTTTTTGTTGAGATCGACTACGGTCAGGGCCTCGAGTTCTTCATAGAGTGTAAAAGTACCGGCCGTAATTCCGGTCCCCAGGCAGACTGTCAGTACTTTCTTCGGGTCTTTGTGAATCAACATGGGTATATGTGCCAGGCTGCTCATGTAACGTTGGCTGGTCAGGATCGTGGAAGAATACGAGACTGAGCCAAAAAATATTTTGCGATGTCGGAAGGGAAACTTGCTGCAGCGTTCGGGGCAATCGAAGTTACGACAGGTGACCTCGGAACTATATTCGATAACCGCCAGGTTGCCGTCGCGGTCTTCGATCACCTCGAGCACTTCACCGAAGGGCGTTTCGGAATAGGCATTTTTCAGATAATCCGCTGGAAACATCATTATGGTCGGCAAGATCAGGAAAGCCCCGCAATAGACCAGCCAGCGCCTGCGCTTGGGCGCCTGCTGATCGACACTTAAAACCAATAAGGCGATGGCCGCATTCAGCCCGGCGATCAGGTAGAAACTTTTTTGGGTTCCGACTAACGGAATCAACATGAAACCCACCACCAGCGACCCGACTATTCCTCCGATAGTGTTGACTGAATAAGTGATGCCTACATTCCTGCCGGTAACTTTCAAGTGGGTCGTGGTCAGTTGGACAACCAGAGGGAAAACTATCCCGATTACGGTAGCCGGGATCAAGATCACCAGCGCGGCGTGCAGAAACAGCCCGATGTTTCGAAAACCAAAACCGAAAATCTCGCCGGTATAAAACTTTATTATCGGCGAGAAACCGATTAACCCCGCCGAAAGCAAACCCAGAAAGGCCAGGATTAACTGGGCCCCGGCAAAGAGCTCGAGATCTTTGTTTTTCTTTGCCAGCCAGACAACGTAGATCAAGCCGCCAATCACCAGACCCAACAGAAAGGTCACCAACAAAATCGTGAAAGTGTAGGTATTCGAAACCATAAATGAGCTGAGTAACCTGAACCAGAGTACCTCGTAAGAAATAGAGCTAAAGCCCGCCAGGGCAAAAGCAACTATCAGAAGCTGCCGGCGGCGTCCGGCGATTGGTGAATATTCCGGATGTTTTGGCTCAGGGGCGGGTTGGTCTTCTTCGCCTCCCGGACGACTGGGTTTAACAATGAAGTGCAAAACAACCGCGACCGCAGCGACTACCAAGTTCAATATTGCGGTTGCCAGGGCCGTCATGAAAAGCCCCAGATGGGCAATCAGAAAAAAGCCGGCCAGATAAGTGCCGATTACAGCGCCTAGGGTATTTAGCGAATATAATATTCCGAAATGTTTGCCGACTTTGGGAAGCTCGCTGACCACAAAGCGGGTTATCATCGGCAGCGTGCCGCCCATGGCCGCGGTAGGCGGAACGATCAGTACGAAAGTCAGAACGACTCTCAGCCATTGCGGACCGCCGCCCGGTAAACCACAGGCGCCTGCAATAGCCGGCAGGTTTTTCAAGATCAGCGTCACGCCCAGGGCCAGCACACCGATCGCAACTTCCAGCCCGGCGTAAAAAATCAAGGGTCGTTTGGTTTTGTCAGCCTGGCGACCGAAGATCAAGCTACCGACGACCAGGCCGCCCAAGAAAGCCGATATGACGATCGAGACGGCAAAAACCGTGCTGCCGATGGTCAGGCTCAAGTAGCGCAGCCAGACTACTTCGTATACCAGACCGCACATTCCGGACACGATGAACAGCAGGCCAATTTTTAAAAAATCGCTGCGTCTCAATTAAGCTGTTCTACTTTCTAGAATTTGACAAAAACGGTCAGATCGATACCGGGCACGGGACGCACAAAGCGGACCCATTTCTTGCGGCCCTTGTATTTGACCTCGAGCTTAGAGGCTCGGTCGGCTTTCAGTTTGAGCTTGGTAGGAGTTTTCTTCTTGACCCGGCCTCCATTTACGAAAATCGATGCGCCTGACGGTTCGGATTCTACCAGGACACTGATTCTGCCCTTGAAACGCTTGTCGCGTTTCTTCAATTTAAGAACTGCCAGGCCCTCCTGGTCTTTTTCGAGTCGCATGCGCACAAAGGCCGGTTTTCGACGTTTATGATCCACCATGATTATATGATCGAGCCCGGCTGGAACGTCTTTCAAAGTAAACGGTGTCTTTTTCCCGGTATATATCCCGTCAAGGTAGATTTTTGCCCACTTGGGTTTACTTATCACTTTAATCTGGCCTGTCCCCTCACCCTGGGCGCCGGCCACAATTCCTTTGGGTTCTTCAACTATTTCATCCGGCACGGCTGCGGTTTCTTGGTCGGCAGCCAGAAGGTCGGCATCTTGGGTAACAACCTGACCGTCGAGCCCCGGATCGCCTTCTAGCACAGCCTGGCCGTCTTGGGCCTGACCGCCGTCAAGCTCCTGCGGCTGATCGCCGGCCACAACGCCTGCGTCGATCGTTTCAACCGCAGCTTCTTCGGTTACTGCAACTGAAGCATCATTTACAACCGAAGCATCGACTATTTCGGTCACCGGCTTATCGGTCTTGTCTTTACCTTTGAAAAACTCAAGCAGTCTGTCTTTGAATAAATAGGCCCCAATGCCACCGGCAGCCAAGATCAAAAGAATCAACGTGAAAGCGATTAATTTGCCCTTGCCCTTCTTTTTTATCGGCTGGGTCGGCTCGACTTTCAACGGCTCGACTTTCAACGGCTCGGGTTCGTCGTCTTGTTCAGCAGGCGCCGCCTGAGCTTTCATTGCAGCCAATTCCAGGGCCTTGACGATAGACATCTCCTGAGTTTCCGCTCTGGACATATCCTGGTCTGCTTCGGCCGGTATTTTTTGGGCGGCTTCGACTTGCTCGGGCTGATCGGGATAAAAGCTGGGAATATGGGGCTGAGTCGCTTCTCTTTCGCTGTAAAGCTCCCGTATTATTTCGTCCTTAGGTTGGCCGGAAAACGGCAGCTTGCCTTCTTCATCCATGGCCATAACGCTTCCGAGCAATTCGTCTAAATCGAAAGTCAGGCTGCCCTTGTATGTTCGATCTTCGGGTATAAACATTGATTCGACCGCGGGCCATGAGAAAACTTCGAGCAAGCATTCGGAAAAATGCCTGAGTAGCAACGCTCTGAGAACCTCTTCTTTGATTAATCCCCACTCGATGAGAGTTTCGCCGAAATTTTTACCGGTACTCTTACATTCGTCGAAAACTCCCTTGACTTCGTCGTCGCTAAGTGAAGATTCGGTCTTGAGGAAATCTGTAAACGTTCTTGTAATCGTTGAAACCGTAACCCAGGCTATTTTGCCGCCCACGAAGAACACGCGGCTGGTTTTATCATCACAACGCAAGACAACTTCGCCGCCCCTATCCGAGCGGGTAGCCTCGTGAAATACCTTCAAGACCTTAATGTTTCCAATTATCGGCAACCAGCACCTCTTATCCTGAAATCTAGTGTATCATAGCCATAAAATCCGTCCAGGAAACAACTAAATATTCATCGAACTATTCAAACACCTTCATAAAAACCACAGATTCCTTGGGGCAGTCCGAGCAGAAGCTCTTTATCATCGGCATCAGCTGATCGTATGACTCTAGAGATGTAACTGCATACTTAGCCGCTAGTTCTTGGATTTCGTCGCGCTTGCTCTTCTTGATTTTCTTGACTACTTCGCTCTGACTCAGCAGGCCCTCGTCCTCGTATTCCTGGCGGTGTTCCTCGAGGCCCTCGACTATCTCGTCGCAATCGTCTTCGAACCCTTCGATAATTTCTCCGACGCCCTCGAGATATTCTTGTTGCAAGCTCATCCAGTCGGGCAGATCTTCGGTGTCGACTATCTTGGAAAGTGTCTCGGCTTGTTCGCGAACTCGATCGAGTTGTTTTTCTAGATCGCCTATTTGAAAGGCCGGCTTGGGCTGCATATAGAAGTAGACCCCAATACTGATTATGGCGGCTAAGGCCAGCAGGGTAATTACGAATCGGCTCATTCTGACTCCTTTTTATTGCAGCTAACGGGCACGCCTTATTGCCAGCGACCATTCTCTGGCCCGGGCAAAGAAGGCCTTCATCTCGTGCGGTTCGAGGGCGCGCCATGATAAAACCGTGTAGCTGAAGAGCCAGACGAAAACCATATCGAAGGTATAGGGTCTGATGAAGACGAACGCCAGGATGGTCGTCGAGAAAAATGACAGAGCCAAAAGCTTCTCGAACCCTTTCTGACCGCTCTTGTGGGTTCGAAAAGGTAACGGCAACAAGTGCGCCACCGAGACCAGCACCAGCAAGCCGACCCCGACCCACAAGAACCCGGGTATCCCAAGCAGCAACCCGGAATTCAAAAAAGCGATAATTAAAAACGATGAAATCGTGCGCGGCAGGCCCATGTAGGCGCCCGGAAAATTGGTCGAGACCGTCGTTCCACGGGCATGGCGAACAGAACCGGTGATTATCAACAAGCTGGCCAGGGCCCCGGCCAGGTAGACCGAGATGTCTTGATAGAAACTGTAAACGATTGCCGCCGGAGCAACGCACTGGGTCAGGTGATCGCTGATTGAATCGAATTCGGCCCCAAACGTGTTGCTAGTATTAGTCAGCCGGGCCACAAAGCCGTCGAGGGCATCTCCGCAAATGTAGCCCAATAAAATCGAATATGAAGCGTAATCCGGGCGCCCGTGAATACAAAAAATAATGGCGAGGACTCCCCCTAGTAAATTGATGCAGGTGAAGATGTCTTTGATTCCGAAAGTCCGGGGCGGGAGTTTTTCTGTTTCTGTCATGTTCGCTTGTCTTTCATTCGGTTATTGATTGGTCGAGGAAATCGACGATTCGATTGGTGATCTGACGACGATGGGCTTCGTTCGAAAACCGGTGATCGGCCCGGGCGATAATTTCCAAAGTGGCCTTGAGGCCCGAGGCACGATGTAAAATCCGAGCGTCGCTGGTCGGGATAACTTCATCTTGTTCTCCGTGCAAAATCAACCAGGGGCACTTTATCTCTTGGGCTTGCTTAGGTAAATCGATTTTGTACGAATCTTCCACCAGAGCATAGCCAACCTCTTGGTCCTGGATGCGAATGCTGCCGTCTTGACGCCATTGACTCAGGTTTTGCTTTCCGACCGCCCTTTCGGGCAGCAAATCAGTCAGGCCAACCGCCGCCATGGTCGCCAAAGCTGCTACGTCCGTTTGGGCGGCCGTTAAAACCGCTACGGCCCCGCCCATCGAGGAACCGACCAACCCGATTTTTATGACACCGACTTTGGTAAGTTGCTCGATGGCCGCTAGACATTCAGTCACCTGACGGCTGAAGCTCAACTGAAGCAGATCGCCCTGGCTCTGGCCGCGCCCGGAAAAATCGAAACGCATAGAGTAAAAGCCGCGCTTGGCCAATTCTTGGGCGATACCAGTGTGCTTGGGGCTGTCTTTGGATGACATCATCCCGTGGCAGATGACTACCCCGCGCGGGCCAGGGTTTTCGGGCCGATGCAAGACCCCGGCTAAAACGATTGAAGCCGGTGAAGCAAACTGAATCTTTTGCTCGGTAGCCAATAGGTCCTCTACAAGTCGCTTTCCTTGATTAGAAATATCGTTTAGTATACTCCCATGAGCGTGTCAAAAGGTCTTATTCCATTTTTTGCGCTGCTGGGCGGCCTGTTTAGTTCGTGTACCGAGACATATTACCCCTGCCAACAAAACGCCAAGTGTTTTCCTATGGATATGATCTGCATCGACGGCCGCTGCATCCCCGACGACGGGCGGCCCTTGACCTGCGAGCTGGATATCGAATGTCGCTACACCGAACGCTGCCGCGACGGTATTTGCTCCAACCTGCCGGCCTGCACGAGCGACAACG
>JAFDKH010000115.1 GCA_019307065.1 Deltaproteobacteria bacterium | reverse complement strand
CTTCGGCCTGCTTGTCGCCGAACAGGCCGCAGCCTGTAGACAGCCCGGCCGCCAGTAGGGCCAGGCAAAGAATTTTAAATATTTTCATATTTTTATCCTTTAGAAGACAACTTCGACTTGAATTGAAAATGTATCAACTGTGCCTTGGAAGATTGAATTCTGAGGTGGTTCAAGGATCGAGTTGCTGATCTCACTCTTGAGATACCAGTAGTGGTAATAAGTCACAGACAGTCGCCACATGTCCAAAAGAGTGTAGCGGGTGCCCAGACCAAAACCGGCCAGATTGACGGTCGGAGTCTCTAAGCTTCTGGTTTTATTCGGCGCGGGAGAATGATCATAAGTGCCGCCGCCCATGAACTCGAGCGGGAACTCGAAGGGTTTTACCAGCACGCCGGCCGAAATGGTCCAGGAACCTTCGTAGTCTTTTCTGGTGACCATCGGGTTCTCGATCGCCGGCTCGCCCAACAGTTCGATGTCGATGTTGTGATATATATTCTGGGTTTCGAACACGCCGTAGAACCAGTAACGAAAGTCGAAGGCCAGTTCTAATTCTGGAATGATTTCCCAGTTGACGCCCAGGCCCAGCCCGGCCGGTACTTTCATTGTCTGAGTCATGTCATAGGCGCCCTCGAGGCCGAGATCCAGGCTTTCGAGGATCGGGTCCATTTCGGTCCCCGGGGCCAGGTCGATTTCCAAGCGACCCTTGAGTGAGACGTCGGCCCCGCCGATGAACGCCAGACCGACCGTCAATTCGGGCAGAATATCGACCGTAACGCCAAAGTTGTAGAATGGCCGGTAGTCTTCGCCTACCTGGCTGATCAAGAAGTCGGTGTTGTATTCGGCCAGGCTTTGCAGGTTGAGCCACTTTTTCCCTTCGATGCGCACATAGATAACGCCCAGACTGGCACCGACCGTGATCCAATCGACCGGGTCGGGCAAGCGGTAGGCGCAGGTAATGCTCGAGACGGCGGCTACGAAATAGCCCTCCACGACTACATAGCGAGTCGGGGCGTCCTCAGGCAAAAAGGCGCCGATGAAATCAGGTACGTAGAAAGAAAAAGCCCAGACCGGACCATCTTCCCAGCCGAAGTCGCTCGAAGCCACGAACATGGGCATGGCGCCGAAATATTTGGTTGGTTTGATGATGCCTTCGTAGTAGCCGTCGTCGCCTATTGGCGTATCGATGTAGTCTTCGGCGCCGTAGAAGCCTTCGCCGCCTTGTTCCCAGGCTTTCAGCCGAACCTCGGCATGCACGAAGGAAAAGCCCGAAGAAAGGTGCAGCCGGGTGCCGTGCAGATCCGCCAGCCCGGCCGGATTATGATAGACCGCCGACAAGTCGTCCGGTTTTGCGATACCCGCCATCATTCCGGTTTTCTTGGCACCCATTTCGATGATTGTAAACCCGCCCGCCTGAGCAGCCAGCGGGGCCGCCAGGCCGATCAGAACCCAACTCAGGATAACCTGTCTTGAAAAAATATTCGGCACGCTAACAGCCTCCCGGCTAATAAGTAATGCTGTATACGAAACTGCCTTTGGGGTAACGTAGTATCCGTTCGGCGATTTCCTGGCTATGGATCAACTTGAATCCATCCCCCTTGACGCAGTCGTCGACTAGTTTCTGACCGGCAGCTTTATCGCCTTTGGCTTTTATCTGACCGGTTAGCTGCATTAATTTTTCGATTGCGGTCGGAATCTTGTCGTAGTGAACTTCGAAACGGCCGCGGTCGGTCCCATTGGCTGCCAGCTGATCGGGTTGCCAGACAAGCGCGCCGTCTTTGACCAGGCTGGCGATGTGAATAGCGGCTACCTGGCTGTAGGGCAGGGGTCGGCCGGTCCCACTGAACATCCCGCGCGAGATGTGACCAAAGCACCAGCGAATCGAATGATTGTAGACGCTGCTTGCGTCTTCGGCGCTGAGCAGGCCCTTGCCTTTGAGGAAGTCAACGAAATACAAAGCCCCGGTCTGGGCCTTGAGTTCTTCTAAGATCGTGGCCATGGCACCGCCAAATAGATCAGCGGGGCGTTTGCCGAAGACCTTGAAGTCCGAATGTGGGCCGAAATTATGGGTCGCCTCGTGCAGGATGATGTCCAGCAATGCCAGGCGCTTATCCTCGGTGTAGGCACGCATGGCCTGAGTGGAAAGCAAGGCGTCGCCCCTGGCCCGGGTGATCGCCAGAGAATCGGGATCGGTATACAGATTGGACATGACCACCGTACGACCGCGGCCTTCGCTGGCTACCTTGCCCCAATTGGGCAGGCTCTGGCCGATAGTGGCGCCGGTAGCATGCCGGGCGTCCCCGGCATTCAGAACGATTTCGATGAAGTCGGGCATATGAAAGGTAACCGGGCGGGCCGTGTAACTAGGGCCGATCAAGTCGGCCAGGGTTTTCTCCATCTCCTCGCGCAGGGGCACTAGTTTTTCTTGCCAATAGAGTGAGTCGGGATCGATCTTGGCAAACGAGACGTGAAAACCGGCCTTGCGGTTACATGGTTCGAAATAGACTTCGTCGGGGGCGATTCGCAGGTACCAACTGGAATTTGTGGCGTTCATGGCCGCCCAGGCCTCGTCGACTGGTTCCCACTGGTTGGTTTCGAAACCTAAGGCTGCAGCCAGCAGATAAGCCTTGAAGGCCTTTTCTTTTTCGGGGCCGATCGCCTTGGCCGCCGCGCGCAGTTCTGCGGCAACCTGAGTCATGCGCTGGGGCCATTCCTTGTTATAGGGCACGATTCTTATTTTTTCTGCCGAGCCGCGGACTACCACGAAGGGGTCGAAGATTTTTTTCGCATCCGGATGAGCGGCAAGTTTTTCGCACAGCTTGGGGTCATCACGCATATCGGGCGGGTAGAGTCCGGAGCCGCGCTTGGGAAATCCCGGACAGGCGTTGCAGAAAGGATCGCTCTGAGTCTTGGGTGCCTGACACCAGGGGCCCTGATTTCTGCGAAATACGGCCCGGCTGGGTTGATCGCTGGGCAGCAGGCAATTGCTCAACTGGAACGAGCCGATTTGCAGGCCGTGTAACTCCTCAATGATTCTGGCAGCCCGGGTGATGTGTTCAACGATGGCTTTATCGGTATCCGAGGCCTTGGAAAAGTCAGTCTCAACCAAAGTAGGCCGTCCATAGTTCAGCTCTTGGGCAACTGCTTCGCGCCGGCGAAACTCGATCATCATTCTGACTGTGCGGGTGAAGCTCACAGTGAACTTGTTGTCTTTCAGGTAGGCGGTGCGTTTTGTAGCAACGCCTAATAAAACTAGTTCATTTGGGTCGAGAACTCCCTGGTTGTCGTTGTCCTGGCTCCAGAAAAGGGGCAAATCCAGCAAGGCGGCAATCCGGTTGAAATCATCTCGGCCAAGTTTGGGCAGCGAGCTGAGATCGGGAGCTTTTTGATGAGCTGAACGTTTTGCCTGCCCGGCTGATTTTTCGGCCGAAACCGGTTTATCGTCACGGACGACCTGAGCAGTACAACCGCTCAATACAAAAGAAAAAAGTGCCAGGCAAACCAACATAAAAACAACCCGCAATTGGATTCTCATGAATTATCCTCCCGGTGGTAGAGATGAAGGGCATTGTTTCATATTCCATCTTGGGACACAAGCCAGGCAGAGGACGAGTTTGACATCGGCACATTTGAGCTCTAAATTATCGCTTGAGGTGGAACAAATGATGCAACGCACGGTTCTTATGTTACTGGTCCTATTCGGCCTGCTGAGCGGACGCTGCAAGCACGTGCCGGTAATCGGCGAGATTAAACTCGAACCGGTTGTCGAAGCTCGTAATCTGACCAAGTCCGGTAAACCCCAAGAGGCTTTTGACCGGTTTGAGGAAATCCTCGAGTCAGAACCGGAGAATCTAACGGCCCACCGCGGCCTGGTTGAGGCGGCCTATTATGCCGGGCGTCTCGAAGAGATGGCCAAGCGCTATGAAAGTATGGCCCAGAGCAAGGGCAAACAAGGCCTGGGAGCCTATGGTCTGGGCCTGATCGAAGTTTCTCGAGGGGCCGGGCGGATGCAGGCCGCCCTGACTCAGTTCGAGAAGGCGGCTGCGTTGATGTCTGGAGAAGCGGATGTGCCCTACCGGATCGGCCTGATCTACTTGATGAATGGCGAGCATCAAAAGGCGATCTCATCCATCGAACGGGCAATTGCCCTCGACCAAAACCGGCCGGCGTTTTTTGTAGCCTTAGGAGGCGCTCTGGCCAAGATCGGCAAGAACAAGCAAGCCCTTGAAGTCATGAGCCGGATTTTAACGCTATCGCCAACCGCCGCGGAAGCTATCAAGGCCCGCAGCATCGCTGCCCGAGTGTACGATCCTTTGCGCGGCACGGACCCGGAGTTGGCCCTGGATCTCAAAAAAATCGTTGATTATCTGGAACAAGAAGTAGTTCAACAGGCACTTATCGGGATCGATAAAATTCTACGCAACAATCCAGAGATTTCGTTTGCGCATACTCTGAAAGGGATGGCGCACAGCCGCCTGGAGAACGACGGAGAGGCGGTAGTCGCGTTCGAACATGCCCTGAGCCTCACACCCGAGAATCCATTGGCCTTGATTGGCCTGGGCGACGTCTACGCTCGCTTAGAAAATTGGAGCAAGGCTCGCGGGTATTACGAAAAGGCACTAACCCTCGATCCCTTTGACCTCGAGGCCTACCGCCGCATGGCCGATTTGGCCAGGGCCCGCGGGGATCATGAACGCATAGCCAGTTCATTTGCTACTTTGGTTTTGCTTGATCCCGCGAATGTAGAGTTCCGTCGCCAATATGCCCTGAGTCTGTTTGCGGTTGGCCAGTACGAGGCTTCTGCGTCTGCCTATGAGGCTGTGCTCGGAATCAAGCCGGATGATCTCGAGACTCTGGTTCGGCTGGGATCGTTATATATTGCCCTGTCTGAGCGAATAGCCAATCGGCGCGAGGAGTTTCTCGATAAAGCCCGGGCTTGCCTGTCAGCCGCCCACGAACTCAGCCCTGAAAACGAAGCTGTCTTGGAAATGATGAGCAAGATAGACGGTTGAGCATGCCTATTTTTGAATACATCTGTCCAAAATGCGCGCACGAATTCGAGTTGCTGATATTCGATCGCGACGAACCGGTCGACTGCCCAGAATGCGGTTGTAAAAAGCCCCGGAAGCAAATGTCCGTCTTCGCCCATAAAAGCGATTCAGGCTTCACTTCCTCTGCCTCCGGATCTGAATGCGGGGGCTGTACGGCCTCGAGTTGCAGCGGGTGTTCGCACTAGGTGCATAATCTCGTATAGATGCCTACTTTCGTAACACACTCAGTCGTAGGATTAGCAGGCGGTTACGCATTCGCCGGGCGGCGCATGCCGGCCCGTTTTTGGGTCCTGTCGATTGTCTGTCCGTTTTTGCCCGATTTCGACGTGATTGCATTTGGCTTCGGTATTCCTTATCAACATGTTTTTGGGCACCGCGGGTTTTTTCATTCGCTGACTTTTGCCTTGTTGCTGGGCATTTTGGTGACAGTAGTTTTCTTCCGCAAAGAAAAAATATTTTCAAAGCGCTGGTGGTTTCTAACAGTCTATTTCGTTCTAATCAGCGCCACCCACGGGTTGTTGGATGCCATGACCAATGGCGGCCTGGGGATAGCCTTATTTGCGCCTTTCGACAACACCCGCTATTTCTTGCCCTGGACCCCGATAGAGGTTTCACCGATCGGCATCCGCCGCTTCTTTTCCGCCTGGGGCTTGCGGGTCATGCTCAGCGAGTTCCTCTGGGTCTGGCTACCTTCAATCGCGCTGATGCTGTGTGTGAAACTAATTCGCCAAAAGAGAAAATCAGCGTCTGATTAGGTGCCAGTCAGGTTGACTAGATGTAGTCTATTCGGGATAATTAAAAAACTGTAGAAGATGTTGTTAGCCAATCGCAGGGGATCAACGATGGATCTGGGGAAAATCCGAGAAGATATCCTTACTTTCGTGCGCTCTTCGTATCCAGACATGCAAGTGCGTGTAGAGCCGTGGAGTGAAGACCCCTCCAAAATCGCGCTTTTCTTTATCGAAAAGAAATTCGAACCTATCTATCCGCTGCAGCGCTATCACTATCTTTGTCACAAAATTCCCAAAGACTACCAGGATCGCGAACTTGCCAATACTATTTGGTTTGAGCTGGCTCCCGGTGAAAGTCCCGAGGATCTCCGGTATCCTGACGAGGAACTGATTGAGGAGATAACGCCTGATGTGATGAAATGTGTGATCGCCGCGCAGATCTTAGAGGCACTCGACGATGTCATGTGTCCAGTCGACGGAGACACGCCTCGCGAGAAGTGTCACGGCGATTACCGCCATACCAGACCGATTCTTTTAGAGCGGCGTTTCACCGAGGACGAGTTCTTTGATGTCTTCCATGTCCTCATGGCGCAGGGAGGCAACTGCGATTGCGAGATCCTGTTCAACATTGCTAAGGGCAGCCGACTGGCGACAGAATACTGGAGTGCTCGGGCGGAGGGGCGCAAGCCGGTTGATTCTCACCGGAGCGGCTAGCAACAGCATTTATATGAATGTACTTGATCTACATTTCGGAACTCCTGAACATGGTTGGATGAAGATCGAGCTATGCTCACAAGCGGCAGAAATCGTACTCGATGTTTCTGATATCCCATGTGATTCACTCAGAAGCCTTGTTGAGGCGCTGCTGAAGTTAGCAGAAGGGAGTGGCGAAGAAATAGTACAGTGGTCACTTGAACCTGAATATGCGGATTTGATATTTAAAAGAATAGACAATGATATTGAATTGGCGGTCAGTATTCCTTCAGGAAAGCCACCCAGGCGCATTTGTGTTTGCGATGCAAAAAAGCTGTTTCACAGATTTTATAGAGGACTGCGTGACCTGGAAGCCAATCCAGTATGGCGAAATAGTGATTTGCCTGAGTCAATATGGTCGTGGGACTTTCCTAGTAGGTTGCTGTCTGATTTAGGATTGGTAATGAAGAAGACAAACGGCGCCGCTTAACCGCGACGTTAATACGAGAATTACATGAAACAGGAAGAAATCACCGCGATGGTAAAGCAAGAACTCGAAGGTGCTGACTTTGATAACTGGCACGGAATAACCAGGGCGAACATAAGCGATTTTTTGGTAGAGCCAGTCATGGATGAGTACGAGGGCGAAAACGAAGATGATGGTATACGAAAGTACTGGACTGTTCTTCATGAATGCCGACGAACATAAGACATAAGGGGACGTTCTTTCAGTATTTGCATTGCCACAAAAAATGGAAATATCCAAACAAGGTTTGAATGTGCAAGCGCTATGTGAGTAATGAAAACAGTGAAAGAACGTCCCCCTATATTTGTCCAAAAATTTGGCGGAACCAGGATGTTCTCAACAGGCTGAGTTTCTTGCTTATTTCGTAATTACGTGGGGCCGGGACAAATATCAAATGCTTGACTTGTCTACATACAAACGACTACACTTTAATCAATGCATCCCTTCAAGACCTTGAGTCTTGTTGGCCCCAGCTTTCAAGGAAGCTGGGTTTTTTATTGGTGAAGAATGAACCGAGTAATATTTTTCGTAGATGGATTTAATTTATATCATGCTATTGCTGAAAAGAAGCAGTGGCGCAAGTACAAATGGTTAAACTTGCATAGTCTTTGTAAGTCGTTTTTATCTTCCAAGGAACGTCTCGATAAGATTTTCTTTTTCACAGCTTTTTACCCTGGTGATGAACAGAAAAGGAATAGACACAGACATTATGTCAGGGCATTGAAGTTTTTCGGTGTGATTCCGATTTTCGGACAGTTTCGAAGGAAAGACAAACACTGCAAACTATGTAAGGAGGTTTCAACGGGATACGAGGAGAAAGAGACAGATGTAAATATCGCGATAGAGTTGTTACGGCAGGCTGTCTATGACAACTATGACACAGCATTCATTTTATCAGGTGATAGTGATTTGCTACCTGCGATAAGAGCAGTAACGGAAATGTTTCCAAACAAGACAATCAAACTTCTTCTTCCTCCAGGCCGTCGGGCTGAGCTTCTTAAGCAAGAAGTACACATGTATATGAAAATAAAAGACAAGCATCTCAGAAAGAATCAGTTTAACGATCCTCTAGAATCTGACGGTGTGATTCTTAATAAGCCAAAGACTTGGTGAAGTGAGATGAAGTCATGTTGCCCCCCCCCCTGTTCCTGCTAAGAGAATAACTGAGTCGATTGCCTTGCTTGAACAGGGCAAGAAATTGGGCATGAAGTGATTACAGAATAATTCGTTTCACTCGCCGCCTGAAAATCAAAACGAGCAGCAAAGCGAAAAAGAGGCCTGATTCTTTTGCGGCCGAAGTCTGGGCACAGGTCATTGAACCGCCGACCATTCCCTCACCGGCAACTTCGCTAAAGGCCGCCGCCAGGCGTACCAGCGGACTGGCCAGCATGTTAGTCCCCGCCACCCGGCAAGTTATGCGGACATCGTCGCCGCGCTGACCGGTTGCAACCAGTTGGCCTAAATATATTCCGTTGGCCAGGTCTTTTAGCGGACCGCTCAATTTGGCGCCGGTTGCCTCTATTACAACGTCCTGTCCAGCACCCAAAGGCAGCCCGAATTCATCTTTGGGGACCGCTGCGACCGATATGGTAGAGACCCCGTCTGACTCCAGCCAGTTCTGCGATACGCCGCACAAACTTTCGGCCGGGTCGAACTTGCCGCTCTCCATACCGCTGGCCGCCTGAACCAGTCGCCATGAATCAAGTTTGCCGAATCCCCAATAGACCGAGTAAAGCTCACCGAAACTGGTGGCCGCGTCAGTGTAAGTCGTTAGCATGAGCAGATCGCGAATCTGCGTCCCGCTCAACTGCGGGTTTTGTTCAAAGAGCAACGCAATTGCTCCGGCGACTTGCGGGGCAGCCATGGAAGTGCCGCCCGAGACGGCATGCCTGCGGTCCGGCAGAACGTTGTGTTGGGACCCGGCTGCATAAAAAATAGAAATTGGCTGGCGCGGGTCACTGTCTTGCGAAAGAGTCGAGCCAATCGCCAGGCCGGGGGCGACCAGTTCCGGTTTCATGCGACCGTCCCGGGTCGGCCCGGGCGAAGAAAAGTAAGCCAGATCTCCGAGCGTGCCCAGAGTTGCCCGTGCAGAACCCTGCACGTCAGTCCATTTAATTCTGGAGATATAGGCGCCGACTGCAATGATGTTGTGGCCGGTGGCCGGAGGGCCGACCAGGTCGGTCTGATCGATGTAGTCGAGAAAGCGCGGCCAGACCCCGCCCAGGTTTGATTCCCCAATCCAGCCGTCGATCCTCCTGGCCGACCCCAAAAAGACAATCTCCCAAATACCCGGGCTGAGCGGCTGTCCGGCCTGGTCGCTGAGGATGATAAGCGTGCGTAAGCTGTCATTGATTGGGTGGGGTTTGTCAAGGCAGGCAATTTCAACTATTCCATCGGGAGTCCAGGTCTCGATACCGATCGGTCCGCTGCTGCCTACCGGGGTGGTGCGTTCGCCCGAGGGCGTAACTATTTGGACCATTAATTTACTGTCAGCCGGGTACCAGAAGTCCAAGACAATCGAGGCCGGGCGATAAGGCGAGGGCGGACCGGCATCGGGGACCTCTAGTTTGAAGCTAAGCGACGGACTGTTGGTCGAAAGTGCTTTACGGACGTGAAGATCTCGCCCGGCTTCGTTTCCAGCCGCGACCGTGACTGCCCGGCCGGGTTTGGCGGCAAACTCATCCAGTGCGATTTCAAGCGGTTCGCTACCATCGTGGGCGCCGGTTTGGGAACCTAGCGACAAGTTGGCGACCAGGGGTTTGTTCTCGAGCTCGGCGGCCAGATCGGCAAAGGCTAAGCCTGCCAAAACCCGATCATCGGTGAATCCGGAAAGATCGGCACTGATCGCTTTTATGGCAACCAACTTGGCCTGGGGAGCGGCTCCCCGATAGATTGGGTGGTTGGAGGCCGCCACACCGGCGATGTGAGTGCCGTGTCCGATTTCGTCGCTGCCCGCGCCCAGGGCCGCCCCTGAGCCGCTGTCTAAAACCTGCTGAAGCTCGGCCGCCGAATAGACCGCGCCGTTGCCGGCGGCCTCGAGCTGACGGTGGATGCCCCGCTTTGGTCGGGTTTGATCGAGCAGCCAGGCGACTCGAGTGTTACCCTGGCTATCGAGGAAGTCGGGATGCGACCAGTCTAGCCCGGTGTCGATCACTGCAATCAGCACGCCCCGGCCGCTCAGGCCGGATTCGGTACGAGCCAAATCGAGCTTGCTCGCCGGGCCGGCTTTATTTAGCCGCATTTTGTACAGAGTCGTAAGCTGGGCGTTTATCAGCCCGGGAGATTCGGCCAGGTCGTCAAGCTGACTGGATCTTATATTTTGCGTGCAGACCCGGCCGACACACGGACCGGGTGAATTGTTCGGATCGGCTGTGTTCCAAACGGTCATGACCGAGATCAATGAATCGGCCTGATGGCCGGATTCTGCGATCATTCGCAGGCGCGGCCCCAGTTTTTGAAAGGCGCTCGTTTGAGCCAGGCTGCTTGAGTTGAAGGCGAAAAGCGCCAACAGCAGGCCGAGAGCAAGTCGATTCATGAATTCATGATCTCATAAAAATTCAGCCGGGGCTAGTGTCCCCCAACCCAAGCGGGCAGCCTAGTCGAAATTTGACCCGATACCGATCGATAGACGCATGCTCTTGGGCTCTATTTCGGCGTACATGGCGTTGTTGGGGTAGGCGTCGACGAAAGCATAATCGTCGTTGACTTCGTATTGACCGATAACGTCGTTTAAACCGTAGGCGATCCGTATATAGCTGTTCCAGCTCGAGGTCCCGAACATCAAGGCCTTGAGCTTCAAAGTGAACCCGATGTCGTAGAGCAGGTAGTTGCCGTTTTTCGAAGCAATGTCCTTGAAGGGAATTTCGCGCCGGATGGTGCCGGGTATTACCTTGGGGTCCCAGTATGATTCGTCATGCCGATCGATATTGTTGTATGCGTCCCGGCCGTATTCGGCCGTGTAGCCCCACATGTTACCCATCGTACCGGATATCTCGGCCCACAGACTGACGAAGTAGAACGGGCCGACCTTCGCATCGAGGTTGCGGATAAGCGGAAAACGGTAGGAGATACCCAGAATAATCATGGTCTCGCCGCGTAAACTGTAGTCTTCGTAGCCGGCGAATTCGTGAGTTGTCGAGTGAGTCGGGACATAGCGCAGGGGATGCAGGGAGCCGGCGAAGAACTCGTCCCAGCGGTGAACATTGCGGTTTACCCAGCCGCCGCGCACATGTAGCTGCAGAGTGTGCTTGCCTTGCGGGTTCCACCAGGAAATCGGAATGTACTCGGTATAGCCGAACTGCAACTCATGCGAATGGTAGTCATCGGAATTGTCACCGGGCGGGTTGGAGCGGCCCAGCCACTCTACATCGGCCCAGTCTTTAGAAGGCAGTCCGGTTCGGATAAAAGCGTAATCCAGGTTTAGCTTGCGTCCGCCGCGCGGATTGATGTCGGCCTCCGGCCCGCGCCGACTGACACCGTTGTAGGTCAGGGCGATTGAATATGAATTATTGGTCAAGAAAGCTTGTTCTTTGGTGCCCGAAGAACGCTTGGAGGTCAGGTGCCGGTATACGTATGTCATGCCAATCCCGAATTGGCCGGCCAGGGTATAGTTGACCCCGGCATAACCGAAATCGTACGACTGGCGGTTTTTGTAGGTGACCGGCGGCGGGAAGTGCGGGTCCGAGCGTGACTCGGCTTGCTCGCTGGTATTGAAGCCCTGAGCGAATTCGTAGGCAGATTCTATGTGACTCCAGCCGATGAAGAAAGACGGGTACCAAAAATTATTTGTATAGGATATTCCGTAGACCGATTGTTGGCCCAGCAAGACAGTTGCAAAAATCATGTGTTTGTCCAGCGAATCAACAAGCAGCGCCTGGCCCCCGATTTGCATGCCGCGTGATTCATAGATGAACATCGGGATGCCGATCGGCGGGGCCCAGTTGCGCGGGCTGAAAGGATTATACGACTCGCTGGCTTCCATGATTTCAGGCAAGGGTTCTTCGTAAGCCAGATTTCTGGCGATCTCCTCGGCGGTCACATCATAGCCGGCCTCGATGGTCTTGTTGTAGAACTCTTCTTTCCTGTGCCCGTAGATTCTCAGCCCGTAAGAAGTGAAATAGGCATAAAGCATGTCTCCGTTTTCGGTCATGAAGGGCGTGAAGACACCGCCGATTACATTGGTGAGCTGCTTGACTTCGTTGGTTTCGAGGTTCTTCTGGTAGAGGTTGAAAATACCGGAGCGGTCCGAGGTGTAGTAAATGTGTTTGCCGTCGGGCGTGAACTGTCCGTCGCGGTCTTCGGCCCGGTCCCAGGTCAAGGGCTTCAGGCCGGAGCCGTCGGTGTTGATTATCCAGATGTCTTGCTGGTGATTACGGTACAAGTCAATCACAATCTGCGAACCGTCGGGGCTCCAACTGGGCATGCCGAGCAGGGTGCCGTCGTGCTTCTTGATCAGCCACTTGACGCAGTTGTCCATCTCCTGGCCGTCGATGACGCATTTGCCGTCCGGAGTAACATCCCGTGCCTTGGCTGGAAAGATACCCAGGTGGTTCTGGCCGTCTTCGACGTGCAGGAAAGCGATTGTCTGGCCGTCCGGAGAATAGGACGGCATGAATGCTCGCAGCCGGCGGGATACGCGCTCGATGTCTTCGGTTTCGATGTCGTATTCGAAAAGATCGAGCCTGAAATAGCCGTCGAGGTTCATGCACGGTAACCAGGTGTCCGGGCAACCAAGCGAACTGAAAATTATCTTCTTGCTGTCCGGTCTGAAACTGTAACCGAAGTAGGACGAGGCTCCCTTGATGACTTTTGTCTCCTCGGCCAGCTCTTCATTTTTGTCTTTGGAGATGCAGTAGCCCGAAAATTGAGGCTGTTCTTCGATCGACTGGGGCGATAGCACCAGGGTCCGGCGGGTGGTGTAGGCGGTGTATTTCTTGTCCGGCGAGAACTTGGGATACATTAAGAACTGCCCGGAAGCCTCCATGGCGCTCTTGCGTTGGGCCCTGTTCCAGTACTTGATTTTAGGCGGCGCGAAGGCATAGTTCTCGTCGATCTTCTCGAGTTTCTCTTTGAACTTTTTCTTCTTGTCTTTGTCGTCTTTGACCGCCTTGGCAATCAGGTCCTGTTTTGCCTGTGGTGAAAGCTTGGCAAGTTCGTCGGTCTTTTCAGGATCGTTATAGAGCAAGATGGCTATTTTCTCAAGGTTCTCTCGCTCTTCGTACTCACGCGGGATGCATTTCTGGCCGCTGAGCTCGACTTTCCAGCGTCCGTTGGGCAGCTTCTCGACAACCTCGAAATAACCGCCGCCGGTATGCGGTTTGAGTGGAAAACCGACGCTTTCTTCTTTTCTGATCGGCGCCACCTGGCGCGCATAACGATCTTTCATCCATTTCAGCCAGCCGGCGAAAAGCGACGGACCATCCATACCGAGTACGTCGTCGAAGTTCTTCTCCCACATCAAGTGGCCCTTGTTGCCGGAGTTGATCGCCAACTGGGCCCATTTTTCCTTGCCGAACTTCTCCATGACATACAGGCCCATAGTATAGCCCTGCTGATAGCCGCGCTCGCCGTCGAACGAGGTTCCAAAGGATGAGCGGCTGAACATCTGATCGTATTCGAGATAGTTATCCTCCAGCATGCTCATGCGCTGGTGCATGTCGCGTGAAGAAGTCCACCAGTTGAAGCCGGCCAGGTGACAACCGTATTCGGCGATACCTTCAACCCAGAAAAAGGGTGTGTTGTAGCCGATTACCACCGCCGCTCCGAAGTCGATATTGTGGACCCCGTCTTCGACCAGGCCCTGGCCGACGACCACAACGGCGGCTTCCGACTTCCACGAGTTGGCTTTCAGTGAAACTATGTGAGCGAACTCATGAGTGAACATGTCGGGAATCCACTCTTGGCGTCCGCGCAGGATATAATAAAGCGGAGTGGCCCAGGCGGTCACCTGGTCGAAGTTATAGGCCGCCCAGCCGTTTGCATAGTCTTCCTGGTCTCGAACGACAATATGAATTTTTTCTTTCAGCGGATAATCGAATAGCCCGGTAATCCTGGGATAGGCAATCTCTGCATATTTGGCCATCATCTTGGCCGTCCACTCCACCTCCGGATAGTAATAGATTATGAAGTGGTCGGTCTCGAGCACCAGCCAATCGATATCCGGAAAGGGATTGTCGTAGAAAAAACGTGCATCCGAGATGGCCGGCGAAAACAGTATGCCCGTCAGGGTGATAATCGCCAGGAGATTTCGAAGCCCGGTGCGTCTCATGTTTCCTCCAGAAGATTCCAACTTACAGCAGGTTTTTGCTGCAAAAGCGCTCTCGCATTACCAGCGAGTAGTAAAATGTGCTCCAGCTTCGCCCAGCACCATGACGTCGCCAAGATTGTATCCAAGCATCTGCATCGGCATGAAGTTGTTGAAGCTCGTATTGTTCTCGTCTTTGTCGGTCAGGTAGATAGTATTCTTACCGAGCAAATGAAACTTGGCATAGACCGTGAAGTCAAGCCAGGTCAGCGGCCGGAAAATAATGCGCGGACTCACGCTGAACAAGTATCCGGCATTCGAAACCATGGGTTTGGTCGGATCCAGCCGTTCGTGAACATCCCATTCCTTGTAAGTGGCCCCGTTGAAAAGCAAAAAATCGTCATTCTCTGAGCTGTTATCATTTCTCGGATTTGTCCAGTGGACATCCTCAGCAATATATTCCGCCATGCCGACCTTGGTTGGGAAGCGGTAGCGGAATTCGGCCGTCACACTGACCGACAGCATGTCTATTGCGCCGATTGCCTCGATCCTGAAGAACAGCTCGTCGCCCAAATCCAAAAAAGCGTTGGTAATCGAAGTGTGTCGGTCGAACAAGTACTGGACCGATCCGGGGAACCGAATGTTGTATCCAGTTGCCCAGCCAACTGACAGATTTTGTATAATTTGCCAGCGTCCCAGGTAGAACAGTTCTACGTCGGTGATACCGGTCCCGGTGATATTGAAAGTTTGGGCCCCCGGCGCTTCTGAGCCGGTCGGAAGTTTCCAGCGCAGGCCCAGGCCCATCGACAGGGTCGGATCGCTGCGACGGAAAAATTGATAAAGGACACCGGTCTCACAATCACCAATATCTCCGTTGGAAGTCCGGGCCCGTTCAACATCGCTCTCGGTACTCCAGACAACCGGTATATTGAGCCACATGGTCCAGTTCTCGGTAAAGCCGAAGGCTCCGAAAAATTCCATGATCGACACCGAATATTTATACGGGGCATCGTCGATTTTTGCATCGGAGTTGAAATAGGAATCACTGAATAGAAAACGGTAGCGCATACCCATTTCGATAACCGATTGACCCAGGGATATTCCCTTTTCAGTTTCCAAGTTGGGTTCTTTGTGCCAGCTGGTGTGTTCTTCGAAAGCTACAGCCAATGTCGAAGACGGCACGGCCAGAAGACCCAGAACAAGGAAAAGTGCTGAAAGATTCTTCATCTAATCACCTTCCTGAGCTGTGACTCGAAATATGTCTGCAATCGAGGATGGAATCAAAATTTATTGCGACTGTCAAGACATACAAACAACCCACAAAACAAAAAAATCCAAACGTTTAGCATTTGCCTGAAGAAAAAGTTCGAAATTACAAAATCTGTGGAAAAAAGCGAATTTGCCTTGACCTTACGGGGTGTTAGTTTATCATCAACAGCGTCGTGAACATACTCACTCAAATAACAAGTAGGTTCAGCAAATCAATGCAAGAGATTGGCATGTTCGTGATGATTGCGACAGAAGCCGTTCTGTCGTGTTTCAGGCCGCCCTTTAGAGTCGGTTTAATCCTTCAGCAGATGGAATTTGTTGGAGTCGGCTCGCTATTCATTGTTTTTCTGACAGGAACGTTCGCCGGAGCAGTTTTTACCTTGCAGAGTCTATACGCCTTTTCTCTGTTCAACATGGAAAGCATGGTCGGCGCCACGGTTGCCCTGGCCCTTACGCGCGAGCTCTCGCCCGTTCTGGCCTCGTTGATGATCACCGGCCGGGCCGGTTCAGCCATGGCAACCGAATTGGGCACCATGCGGGTGACCGAACAGATCGATGCAATGACTTCCATGGCGGTTAATCCGGTCCAGTATTTATTTGTGCCCCGATTCCTGGCATCGGTTGTCATGTTTCCGATGATGACTATGATTTTCAACCTGGTCGGTGTGGCCGGCTCATACATGGTCGGGGTCGAGATGTGGGGCGTCGATCCGGGTAATTTCATTGCCAAGATCCGCTGGTATGTTGATTCCCACGATGTTATTTCGGGGCTGATCAAAGCAGCCGTATTTGGCGGGTTCGTTTCGCTGGTTAGTTGTTTCAAGGGCTATAGGGCCGAGGGCGGCGCTCGCGGAGTCGGCAGCGCGACCACTCAAGCTGTTGTGATAGGTTCGGTTAGCATAATGATCCTGGATTACTTCCTGACAGTCTTGATGTTCTAGGTGCTACAGTCT
>JAFDKH010000019.1 GCA_019307065.1 Deltaproteobacteria bacterium | reverse complement strand
TTCTACGGCCTGGGCAGCGAACTGGGCAGTGAAAGGGGGGGCCGACAGGGATACTGGACCGGTCGCCTGGCGGCTGGACTGTGTGCCGTTTATGGCCCCTTGATCTTCTTCGAGGGACAGATGCTGGCTCCGGGGATAACCGTCCCGCTGACGGCCGCTGCGTTTTGGTGTCTGCTGTCGGCTGGCAATCGCGATCGGCTATGGCTCTTGATTGTAGCCGGGGCGCTGACCGGACTGGCTTTAATGGGGCGACCCAATTTGCTGGTGGTGCTGCCGGTCGGATTGATCTGGCTGCTTTTGCGAAGCTGGTCTTATCCGCGCAAGGCGCTCGCGGTTGGGTTGGCCGCGGCCGGCCTGTGTCTGGGACTGCTCCCTTCTTGGGTGCACAATGCCTCGAGCGGGCAAGAGTTTGTTTTAGTGTCCTCGTCGGGTGGTCACTCTTTTTTCATCGGTAACAATTCGCAGGCGACCGGCGGGTTTCATGTACCCAGGGGCGAGAAAATAGACGACTCCAGTCACCAGGCCTATCGGCGCAGCTTGACTGTTTTAGCCGAGCGGGCCCAGGGGCAAAAGTTGACCCCCGGCGAAGTTTCTTCTTACTGGTATCAGCGAGGCTTCGAGTTTTGGGGCGCACACCCGGGCCAGGCCCTGGTGTTGACCGGCAAGAAGATATTATTGAGTGTCAACGGCTACGAAAGACCGATCCATCATTCATACGTGTTTGGCGAGCAGCTAGCCCCGGTACTCGGCTGGCTGGTGACTTTTGCAGTCGTTTTTCCTTTTGCGATCCTGGGCATCCTGCTGGGCTGGCGGCGCTATGCCGGCAGCGGCCTGCTGGCCGTATCGGGCGGGGCTTACCTTTTGACACTGGTGCTTTTTTATGTGGCCGATCGTTACCGGATAATGTTGTTGCCGATGTTGTTGCCCCTGGCCGGCCTGGGGATGGTCGAACTGGCCGGACGTATAAAGCAAGTTGGCAAAAAGGCCTGGCCTTACCTTTTGACCCTGGCTGTGGCCTTCGCAGTTACGCAACTGCCGATGACTTCTGAGCAGGCTGAGGCAAAGGCCATGTCGATTGGCTACAACTTGATGGGCAAGGCCGAAGGTGAGCGCGGCGATCTGGCCCGGGCCGAAAAACATTTCAGGCGGGCGATCGAACTGGCCGGGCCGGGCCGCGGCGCCGTGGTGCGCACTAATCTGGGTTTGATTCTCGAAAGGCGCGGTGATTTCGAGACGGCCAAGGAGCTTTATTACGAAGCGGCCGCGGCCAGTTCTCAATGGCGGGTGGTCAGGATCAGGCTGGCGCGCATGTCCGAGCGCGAGGGCGACTTGACCGAGGCGCTGCACTGGTGGCAAGAAGTAGCCGACCTGCAGGCCGAGCCGGAAAAAGCCCTGGCCGAAGTCAAACGCCTACAAAAAATGATTAAGGAAAAACTGTAATTCTCAGGGTGTCCTAGCCACTCCTGCTTTTTCTGAAACCAAACAGGAGTAATATCGTCAATCCCAGCAACGAACTCGTACCGCCAACTCCCGATGAACATCCGCCTGTTGCAGGATCAAGTACGTCAACACGAGTTGCCGGCCCCACATTGCCGGCCAGGTCGACTGCTGAAATCTCGTATGATCGACTTATTTCCTCATCTACCGAATAAGAAGTAGTCACCCAGATCCAACCGTCTTCAATTGTCAAAGGTCCTTCGCAAGAATAGCAGCTGCCGGTATATGGCTGAGTGGGTTTTACGCTATAACCCAAGATTTCTTGATTCGGGTCTTCAGCTAGCGGCGAGATCTTGAAACCAATTGATGCTTGTGGCGAACAGCCCGGTGCTCCACAGGCATTCGGTTTATATTGTTGGTCGTTTTCTTCTCTTTCAACGGTCCAGCTTTCGATCGTCAATGCAGCGGGAGCTTCAGTGTCCACCCCCTGTTGGGCCGGGTCGATTGAATAGGGGATTGATGGGGGAATCGGAGCTTCACAGGCCGAGGCCCAGCCGTGGAAAAGAAAGACGAAGCAACCCATCGAAAACAAAAGAATGCTTTTCATCCCACCGCCCTCATTAATTATCGAATACTAGTTACATTGTAATACAGATCTGGCTTTTTAGGCAATTGCCAGTTTTTTTCCCGGGCGCCTTAGAACGATCCTTGCATATAGATCGTAACCATTCGACGCAGGATGTCGCCGCCGTAGTGCTTGCCGTCTAAGGTAGTCATGCTGCCAGTCTCGCTGTACTCAAAATGGGGCGCCTGCCAGGGGGAAACCGGCAGGAATAACTTCAGGCCGGTCTCGATTTTCAAATTGTGTTCCCAAGACGTCTGCCAGCCGATCTTTCCCAGAATCAGAAAGACGGTGTCAATGTACTCATCCGATGTATCCGCCAGCATGCCCTCAGGACTGGGAATGCCACCGGACATGTATTCCGAGCGTGAAAACAGATAAAGGCTGCCCACCAGGCCGCTCTCGGTGCGAAAGCGCCCTCCCAAGATAAACATGTTTTGCGGAGTTTCATCGTCGGTGGTGCCTTCGCGCGCTCTGATTTCCTCCCGGTAGGTCCAGGAAGCAAGCAGAGAAAGATATTTTGAAGGACTGTAGCGCACGGCCAGTTCGGAGCCGATTATGTGGCGATCTGCTTTGGGTTTATTCATGAATTGAAAGCTGCTTGTTTCCAGATCGGGGAGACCCTGGGGGGTCAGATCAATCTCTTCGTCTATACTAATGCGATCCGAGTAGATGTTGAAGTAGATATCCAGACTGACTGAGAGCCTCTTTTCCAGGAACTCGCCGCGGTAGCCCGTCTCGAATGAAAGAAGTTTCTCGTTGGTCAGATTCGAGTTGCCTATTCCGCGGGTCATGAACTCGCGGAATGCTTCCTGGGAAGCCGCAGTTGTCATCGGGCTGTCTGATGGAAAATCCACGTTCATGTGGGCATGCGTCTCGATGAAGGCCGGTTTACGAAATGAACGAGCTACTCCTGCACGCAGAAAATGGGTGTCTGCCGGACGAAAAACCACTGCCAGGCGCGGGCTGAGGAAATCCCCAGTTACCGAGTTGTAGTCGGCTCTCAAGTCACCGTTCAGTGTGACCCAGTCGGCCGGGGAATACTCTGCGTGAACGAAGGCGCCCACCCGGCCTTCCCAGTGGCTGATGCCCGGTTCGTGGTAGCGGGTGGAGCTGATGTCGGAATAGCTCTCAGCGTCCAGCAATTCGTCGGATCCCAGGTAGCTGGCCCGGCCCACACCGCCTACAATGATCAACAAGGGCTCGTAGAAAGAGGGCAGCATCCATTGCGCTTCCCCGTTGATGGTATGGCCGTCGAACCCCCAGGGCTTAATCGTAGCCAGGTTTATTCCGGCAAAGTTCAGCGGGGCCCGCAGGCGGCCCGATCCGGGAATGTGGTTCCAATATAGTTGCGCCCGAATCGACTTCGAATCGTAGGCCAGGCGTAGCGACCTCGTTTTTATTAGAGCATGAAACTCACCCAATCCAGCGGTCACAACGCCTTCGGCCTGGGTAATTCCGCCGTCTACTAAAATCCGCTCTGTTTCCGACCAGGTGTACTCCGCCACGGCCCGAAGCTTCCAGACTTCTCTGCCCAATGTATGTGGATCATGGAAGCGGCCGCTTGTATCGAAACCCCCGCTCAGCGAGAATCCCCAATCACCCAAGCGGGTGGAGGCACGGACGCCGGTAGACATGCTGCCTATCTCTCCGCCAGACATAGTTGCCCAGCCGGAGGTGGACTCAGGTATAGCCCTGGTGGTGATGCTGACCACACCGGCCAGGGCGTTGGCCCCGTATAGAAACGATCCTGGCCCGCGGATGACTTCGATCCTTTCGATGTCGTCGAGCGAGAAAATCTGGACTTCCAGCAACGCCAGACCCAATAGTTCCAGATTGACCTCCCGCCCGTCGACCAGGATCAGGAAGTAGTTGTTCTCGTCGTCCAGGCCTAACCTGGCTACGATCGAGGTCAAGATCGGGCTGCCGATAAGCACGTCCATCCCCGGCACCAAACGCAGCAGATCAGCCAGGGTGGTGGCCCCCGAGGCTTCGATATCTTCACGGGTGATCACTGTGATGGCCGAGGGACTCAGGCCGGTCTCCTGACGGTGGCGCGAGGCCGATTCAACGACGGCGCCTTCTTCCAAAAAGGCAAATTCGTCGGTCAACTCGTCGCCGGACTCGGCTTCGAAATCGGCGTCGTCTGATTCGTCAGCCTTGGTTGTCATGGCGGACATTGCCAGCAGGCTAAACACTAGTAACGCAACAAACCGGGTTGATATATTGTAGAGTGCCATTTTGAAATTAGCGACAGGCCTGGGTGTAGACTTCCGGATAGGCACTGCAAGGATCGCAGGTACTGGGACCCGAGTAGCAGCAATCCGTCCAAATGATGACCGGCTGCCCGCACTGCGCCAGGCCGGCCGTGCCCCAAGCCACCGCGTGGCACGATAAGCCGTCGTGCTGACATACCAGGAGTTGACTGAACAGGTATTCGACGGCCCCGTCGCAGTTGAAGTCCCAGACTCCGCCGAGGGTGCTGGGACAAGAATGAGCGGTAGAGGAATAATTCTCCTGACCGGGGAATGCCGCCGGCTCGTTGTCGCAGCAATCCTCCTCGACATTTCCGTGCGACAGGCAAGTGTAATAGCCGTCCTCGTCGACATCGAAGCCTTCGTCGGCCTCGCCGTTGCAGTTCTCGTCGGTGGTCGCCCCATCGCAGACTTCTGTTTGGGACTGGTCCTGGGAGCCGCCCGGGTGAGTGCTGCAGCGGGTTGAAATCAGGTCGGCGCATTCTACTAGGCCTTCACTGCATATCCCGATCTGCGCGCAAGACTCTCCAATGTCGAAGCCCTCGTCGGTCTCGTCGTCGCAGTCGTTGTCCAACCCGTCGCAGAGCTCGTCGACTCCCGCGTACTGGCTGCCGCCCAGATCGCTGCTGCAGCGGGCCGTGTTTTGGTCGGCGCATTCGATAGATCCAGGACCGCATTCGCCGACGCCCTGGCAAGTGTCCCCGACTGCGAAGTCTTCGTCGGTCCCATCGTCGCAGTCATTGTCCAGACCGTCGCAAAGCTCGAGCGCCGACTGGTCCTGGCTGGCCCCCGGCCAGGTGCTGCAGATCAGCTCCAGGTCCCCGGCACACTCCAGAACGCCCGGGCCGCACTCGCCCCGGCTGGCACATTCCACCCCGAGTTGGAAGCCCTCGTCGGTCAGCCCGTCGCAGTCGTTATCTAGTCCGTCACAGGTCTCGTAGTCTGCGGGCACTTCACCGTTCATACATCCCGGCCAGCCACCCTCGGTACACACCTGGCTGCCGGCGACGCACTCGCCCTGGTCAACCCCGCAGGGGAACTCTTCCCCATCTTGGCAGGGACAGATCTCGTCCACCAGGCCATCGCAGTCGTTGTCAAGGCCGTCGCATTTTTCTTGGATCGGTTCGGTCGCTGTGCACGGTTCCCACTGCCCGGCAGTGCAGGTCTGGGTTCCATCGGAGCATTCACCCAGGTCGCTGCCGCAGGGTCGATCCTCTCCGTTGGTGCACGGATGGCAGTTCTCGTCAGTCTGGTCGTCACAGTTGTTGTCGATGCCGTCGCAGTACTCGTATGAACCCGGATGAATTGTGCGGTCGAAGTCGTCGCAGTCATCACCGACCTGGCTCAGGTCGCCGTCCTTGTCGTTGGGATCGGCGATGACCACGCATTCCAACTCGTAGCAAAACTCCACATCGGCGTTGCAGGGCGGATCGCAAGTAATCAGCGGCTCGGAGCAACTGTTGTCACGGCACTCTAGCCCGCTCTTGCAGTCCCGGTTAGCCTCGCAGAATTCCCCGATCCCGCCCTTGGAGTCCCCGCCGCAGCCGTAGACAAACAATATCGTGAGAAGGCTCATACCTACCGCCCGGGCTAATTCCTTTTTTCTCATGTTTGTTTTCCCCTCTTGGGCTAGCATAGCTGCACGCAGTCCTTTTTAACTGCGGCCAGGATAACGCCCCTGCAGCGGCACCGCAAGAAACTGAATCAATACTCCACGCAACCCAAGTTTTCGTACTTGCCCGGGTTGGCGTTTTCGATCTGCTGATAGTATACGCTGCACTGCCCATCAGACGTACACCATTCGCTCTCGCACAAGTTGTTGTCGCATTCGTACAGGTAGGGGTAGTCAGCCCCGCAAGTGAGGTTGCCGGTGTTTTCCGGGCAGCAATCCTGGTACGTGTTGCAGGTTTGCTTGAATGTACACATTCCGTACCAGCGCTCGCCGGTACAAGGATCGATATTGTCGACGCAGCCCAAGTGGGCCCAGCCGTCTAAAGGATCGTAACCCGCTCCGACCCGCTGGCAGTGCGAGTCTTGGGTGCAGTAGATCATCTTGCAGAAGCCGTCCTGGCAACCGTAGATGTATGGGTAGTCGGCCTGGCAGACGTAGGGCGCGATGCTGTCAGCGGTAGGGCAGCAGTCGCTGGCGCTGGTGCAGGTCTCGCGATAGGAGCACCAGCGGGCATAAGGCGAGCATTCGCTGGTTAGACAGCCTTCGTTGACCCATACTCCCGGGCTGTTTTGCTGGGTGACCTGGAAGTAGGCCGAACAGTGGGCGTCGTTTTCGCAGGTCAGAGTTTCGCAGTGGCCGCCGCTGCAGCTGTAGAGGTAAGGGTAATCTTGATTACAAATCAGCGGGGCGATGGTTGCCGGATCCGGGCAGCAGTCCGCGGCGCTTGAGCACCTCTGGGCATACTGGCAAAAGGAGTAGTCGACCTTGGTACGTTCGCGACAGGCGCACAACGTCTCGACGCAGGTAAGCCCGTCGGCTTCGTAACCCTGGTCGCAGTCGCATTCGGCCACCCCGTTATTATTGACGCACTGCCCGTGGCCCGAACAAGTGACTCCCTGGCATGGGTCCGCATCCGCTACACAGTTCAGCCCTTCGGTGTGGTAGCCGTCATCGCACAGGCATACGGGCGCGCCGTTGTTATCGGTGCACTGCCCGTGGCCCGAGCAAGTTATCCCCTGACAAGGATCTACGCTGTTTTCTACGCAAGTCAGTCCCTCGGCATGGTAGCCGCTATCGCACTGGCATTCGGGCGAGCCGTTGTTGTCGATGCACTGCCCGTGTCCCGAGCATGTGATCCCCAGGCAGGGATCTACGCTGTTTTCTACGCAAGTCAGCCCTTCGGCATGGTAGCCCGCATCACAACGACACTCCGGCGTCCCGCCCACGTCTACACAAGTTCCGTGAGCGGAGCAGTCGATCTCGTAACAGGGGCCGGTGGTCCCGTCCTCGATGCAGCTTAGCCCCTCGGTGTGGTAGCCCGTCTCGCATTCGCATCTGGCGCCGCCCGAGCCCTCGACGCAGTAGCCATGATCGGAGCAGGTAACCCCCTCGCAAGGATTAACTCCGGCATCCGAACCGCTGTTGGGATCGCCGCCGGAACAAGCAGCCAGGGTCAGGCACAGTACAAAGAAACAAATATATCTGATCTTCATGGTATCCATCTTAGTCAGTTCCATGTCAGGACCCCAGCAGTTTTAACTGCATGAAAAAAAAGGTCGGGTACAGTCCGAACTCCGATTGGGGTATTGTGATGTATTGCAATTGCCCGGCAGGATCATCAAAAGCGGAAGCAACTGCTTCCGAGGTAGGTCGTCCACCAATTGGCAGCATAGCGCCCACCGTAAACTCTAGATTCGGAGAGGCCCGGTAGGTTATCCCCGGCTGAAGCCAGGCTGCGTCCGGGACCTCGACCAGCACAAGCAATGAGGCCGATAGTTTTTCAGTGGAAAGCCAACCAAGCCGAAGACCGAGCAAGTGCTCGCCATTGTGCATGCAACGCCCACAGATTTTACGTAGTAACCAGATAAAGCCTTCCCCGTCCGCGCCGGCATTGTTGAATGAGTACTCGAGTGTTCCTGACAGCCCGGCCGAGAAAAGAAAAGGGGTCGGGTCATGACACTTGACACTTAAAGATCATCTATTTCAAAGGGGTTACGCAAGATTTCAGGTATTGGACTCATGTGTCAACTGTCAAGACCCGACCCTAAAAGCCTCCTGAGGTTCTACTCCCTCTTCCCCGAGCCGATTCTCTCCAATGGAACATCAAGCACATGATATCGCCAACTCTAATTAACACGCAAATCGCTTGTCGGTTCATATGACAATTCGTCATAGACGATGTGCTCTTCATGTCTGAATTGACAAAATGTGCAGTCACTGAGGCAGATGGCTGAATAGCCTGTGCGATTCTTATCGAGATTACATGAGTTTTTCAACGAACCTTTGATGGCTTGTTTCTTGCAAATATTTCGTAGCGTCAAAATCTGTTTGACTTCAAAAGCGGCGTGAACCCAGTGCGCGACCGGCGTGGGCCTATATGTCCACGCAACGGGATAGGTTCGTGCCTAGCTTTTCGGCAAAGGAGGGTGCCCATGATCTTTAACCGCAATCTAGTTGCTATTCTGATCTTGCTCGGTACGCCAACCTGGCGCGCTTATGCGCATGACGTCGAGGACAGTGCCGACAAACCGTTATGGTCAGTCGGCGCCGGAATCGGTTTTGGCAACGTCTATTCCCAAACTACCGGTACATACTATGGACTGGTTACCGACACGATGTGTGATGGTTTTGGGTGCGTTCCTTTGCAGCCGGTACTCACTGATGGTGATAGTACTCACGGGCAAATCTTTGTCGAGCGGCGCCTGAGCGAGCGTTCCTCAATTCTGATGAAACTAACTATTACCTACTCGGAATGGGATTCAAATCGGTATTCAACTTCGAAGGAGGGCTGGCGGAAGGGAATAGGGACCCATCTTGGCTACCGTAGGATCTTTAATCCCGGTGGCTGGATTGAGTTCTCTGTGTCTATGCTGATCGGCGGTGATTGGTATTGGGATGACTGGTCTTATAGTGCGTCGGGTCTTAGTAGCCAGGAGTTCAAGCATTACTTATATGTGATTGGGGTTGGCATCGGTGTTGCACTCGAGAAAGAACTTCTAAAAAACTTTTACCTGCGTTTTGAAAGCCTGCTCTTGTCCTTTTCGTATACCAGAGTGGAAGCACGCGTTGATTATCTTGGAGTGGAGGAGATGTACGAACATGGGAACAAAATTGGCGGCGGATTGACCTTGAACCCTTCTGTCCAGTTGCGCCTGGCTTTTTAGAGGCCGGGCAATCAAAGCCTATCGATGGCTGTTCTTTTTTATATATGGGCGTGTCTAACCGGAATACTGATTGTAGAAATTGCTATTACAGCAATCGTCTTCAGGTATTTTAACTTTTCGCCCGAAGTAGGCGTATTGTTGAGTCTGGCAACAATAATTTTCGTGCTGATCAGCGCTACATGGGTATTGTTACTCCCGCCATGTCCACTTTCTTTTTTCATCTGGCTTTTGCTTGCCTGGCCGGCAATTCACATTGGCAAGCTGGTTGGCATAAATCTTCGTAAGAAGAAGTCTGGCGCTGCCAATTGACTAAGTTTCATGAAACTTGGTAGCAGGAGCCCAGGGTATTCCCAAAAACACACAATCCGGTCTAAACTACACTCATGTTCACGACCAATTCGTTCAAAGGAACTTGGCTGACGGCCATATTTTTCATGTCATTAATACTGGTTCTTTCGTGTAGTGAGCCTACGGAAAGGGAAAAACTAGCTAAAGCTTGTGATAACGGAGAGACAACAGGTTGCTTCAAGCTTGGTGAGATGTTGGAAGAAGGCCAGGCAGGACCAAAAGACGAAAGCAAGGCCCGAGAACTTTACAGGAAAGCTTGTGATGGTGGGGATGCGAACGGTTGCAACAGTCTTGGTATGTTGTGGGGAGACGGCATAGGTGGACCAAAAGACAAAGGCATGGCCCGAGAACTTTTCATAAGGGCATGCAATGGGAAAGAGATGGCGGGTTGCTACAATTTTGGTCTCGATTTGTACAAGGGCGAAGGGGGACCAAAAGATGAAGTGAAGGCCCGAGTATTGTTCAAGAGGGCTTGCGATGATGGAATCATGCGGGGTTGTTTCAACCTCGGCACGATGTGGTTGAATGCTCAGGGAGGAGCACAGGACAAGGCCAAGGCCCGAGAATATTACTCGAAAGCTTGTAAGGGTGGAGATAAACCAAGCTGCTACAACGTTGGTCTCATGTTGTTTAAGGGTTTTGGCGGACCTCAAGATAAAAACAGGGCCCGAGAATTTTATAAAATGGCTTGTGATGGTGGGCAAGCGACAGCATGCTACAACCTCGGTGTGATGTTGTTGAAAGGTGATGGAGGATCGCAAGATATAATCAAGGCCCGAGAATACTTAAAGACAGCTTGTGAGGGTGGAGTCGAGCAAAGCTGTGACTAGATTCATTAGAAGCGATCAATTGACACAGCCTCGAATAAGTAGCCAGAATCAATCCGATGGCAAAGTCTTCTTCGAAAAGCGGCATACTATTCGGTATCAGTTTTCTGGTTTTACTTTCGGTCGCCGCCTGGTTTGTCCTCAAGACAAACGACTCAATCGACACGCCGGAAAAACAAGATGCCGGTGACAAGGGCGAAGCGGCCACGACCGGGGGAGTGACGGGACTTTTACAGGATGTAAAAAACTTCCAGGCCATCAGCGGCGGGCTAATAAGAATCGAGTGCGATACTGGCGACGAAAACCACGCAATAAGCGGACCTGAAGGTGAGTTCTCAATTTCAGACGTGCGACCCGGGCCGTGCACCGTCATCGCCTCGGCAAAAGGCTACGTGGCCGGGGGCCGCAAAGATGAAGCCCGTATAAGAGTACAAGTACGGGCAGGCAAGGTCCTGTCAAAACTAAAGATCAGGCTCTACAAAACAAGCCAGGTGTCCGGGCGGGTCATGGCCCTGGATAAACCGGCAGTCGGGGCGCGCCTGAGTGTTTTGTACTTAGAGGCACCCGAAGAAACCCAGGCCTTTAGCCTGGATATAAAAGAGACCAGCGGCTCTGACGGCACTTTCCGGATTTCTGACCTGGGGCCGGGACGCATACAGGTCGTGGCCGAACTGGCCGAGTTTGCCCTGGCCGAAAGCAAAGAGATTTTTTTAGAAAGCGGATCCGAAGTCGGCGGGATAAATATCCAGCTTGGTGAGCCGGCTATCGTGATCGGCAAGATCGTCGACCAAGACAACAAACCAATCGCCAAGGCCGAAGTCAGACTTCTGACCAGCGGAAGTCTGGACGAGCGCAGCCTGCAGTCCGACGACCAAGGTCTATTTCGATTTGAACAAGTCAAACCCGGTGACTTTATGCTGTTTGCCAAGGTCAAGGGATACGCACCCGAGAAAAAACTAAACGGCTCAGCTCCGCCCGGCCAGACAACCGAAGTCACTATTGTATTGCGACCAGTGGCCGGCCTGGCCGGCCGGGTTCAGGACCCGAGCGGGGAGCTGGTTGCGAATTCGTTCGTTTTTATACGCACGGCCAAAAAATGGAAATACGGAGTTTCCACCGACCTCTCCGGAGAGTTCTGGATACCGGGGCCATTTAAAAAAGATCAGATCAACTTGTTTGCCATGCATCGTGGCTGGGGACCTTCTGCTGAGGTAAGTGTTCCGATTGCTGCCGATCGTGTGGTTCTCGAGTTGACCGAGCCGGGTAGCATCAGCGGCCTGGTAGTGCGGGCCGCTGATGGAAAGCCCGTTCATCAATACAAGGTTTCAGCACGAACAGCCCCGGATTCTGCAAGACTTGGGTTGCCGATGAGTAATACCAGATCTAGCACAGTGCGCGATGCCAGCGGGCGCTTCAAACTCGGGCGCCTGGCGGCCGGCAATTATATCGTCAAGGTCTATGCCGCAGGCTATACGACCGGCATCAAGAGCGGCGTGACTGTCCAAAATGGACAAAACACTGATGCCGGAACGATCTACCTGACAGCCGGTGGAGACTTGATCGGTAAGATTGTTGATGACAAGACAGGCTTGGCGGTTGCCCGGGCCCATGCCCGAGTCGAAAGTTTTGCAGGTCTCAGACATGGGGTTTTTAGCGATCCACAAGGAATGTTCAGGCTCGAAGGCGTTTCGGCCGAACGTCTCTCTCTCTGGATTCGGAAACGCGGCTACTTGAGCGAGATGGTCACCGGTATCCAGGTGCCCTCGGGGGGCGAACTCGATATTGGCGTTATCCGCATAGAGCCTGCCAAGGATGATCGGCGCGGGAGTTTGAAATATGCCGGAGTAGGTATGACTTTGAAGATCGAGGATGGTCAGCTTCTGGCATTTGACGTGTACCAGGACTCGCCGGCTTCGCAGATGGGATTATTGAGCGGCGCAGTTATTACGCGTATCAATGGGTTCGATTTCTCGGGTTTGGATTTGAGACGGGCAGTCGAGTTGATCCGCGGCAAGCCGGGCACTTCGGTTATCCTGGATGTTATCCTGCCCGGTTCGTCACAGTCCCAAATTATCAGGATCGAACGCGCCAACATTCGGGCGCGCTAAGCCAAAGGCCCTTCACCGGGTTTCATGAAACGCGGCAGGATCGTCGCCCGGCGGGGGATGGTCATCCAGTCGCCTTTGCTCAGTTCGAAAGGCGTCCGGGCCGGTGGGGTCTTGTCTTTGGCGGTGATTGGCAAGATGTGCAGCCGGGCGCCCTCTTTGGCGTGCTTGCTTTCGATCAGCGCCAGGCCGACTTGGCGCTGGGAAGTCGAGGTTGCCGACGTAACCACCCCGGCGTATTCACCCTTGCGCCCGGCCAGAACCGGGTTGCCGACTCTGAGTACCTTGCCGCCTTTTTCATCGACCTCGAAACGAACATTAGTCCGCTTGCGGTTGTGATGCCACTCGAGGGCCTGGCTGCGGCCGACGAAAAACGGTTTGTGCAGTTTAACGTAAGACCCATAGCCGGCTTCGGTTGGGTTGACTTGATGCTCACCTGCCAACTCGTGCCCATGCAAAGGAAAGCCGGCCTCGGTACGAAGTGAATCGCGGGCGCCCAGCCCGGCCGGCTTGCAGCCGTATTCCTGGCCGGCCTCGAGCAAGGCGTTCCAGACTTTGGTCGCCTGATCGGGATGAACGAACATCTCGAAGCCGAACTCCTCGCCGGTGTAGCCGGTGCGCGCCACGACACTCTCGACTCCGGCGATAGTCCCGGCCGCCAGCTCGAATTTGCGCAGGCGTTCGAGGTTTTGCTGAAACGAGCGCGGTTGGGTCAGCTTGGACAGAATCTCGAGCGTCTTGGGACCTTGAATGGCCAGGTCTACCCGGCACTCGTCGCCCCATGCCGGATCTTTGAGATTGCGAATTTCCAGCTCACCCTCGATGTCGATTCTGGGAAAACGTTCGTCGAGCAAGACTTTGTTCTGGTGAACCGCCCGGAACCAGGCTTCGTCTTCTTCGGCGTTGGCGGCATTGACCACCACGATAAAACGCTCGCGCTCCAGGCGGTAGACGATAATGTCGTCGATACAGCGGCCGTCGTGAGCCAACAAGTAAGAATAATGGGCCTGGCCGGGAACCAACATCGGCACGTAGTTAGATGTGACCAGATCTAAAAAGCGTTCGGCAAAACGGCCCTTGAATTCCAGGAGTCCCATGTGGGCGACATCGAACAGGCCGGCCCGGGTCCTGACGGTTTCGTGTTCGTCGAGGATGCCCGAGTACATAACCGGCATCTTCCAGCCGGCGAAGGGCACCAGGTGTTTCGGGCTGGCCAGTTTCTTGTGTTCTTCTATCAGACAGGTTTCTTTGAGCGGCCCTTCTTCGGGCTCCCAGCAAAAGGCCGGATGGGCTTCGGCCAGTGGTTCGGATTTCATAATTTCTTTTTGGCCGACGAAAAACGGTTTCTCCAGCCGAATGAGTTTTGCTCGTTCGTCGGGGGTCGATTCGGTATCGAAAACCTCGCTGATGGCCTCGCAACCGGCCGGTTGCGCTCCGGCGTCGACCAGCTGCGACCAAACGGCGGCCGCCTTGGAAACCGGCAGGAAAATATCGAATCCGGCTACGACTCCTTCGGGGCGATTGAGGAGCCAGTATTGCTCGACCGAAACTACGTAGCCTTTTTCGGGCAGGCTGACCTCGGTCCATTTGCTCAGTGTTTGAGCGGCCTGCGGTCCGCGAACTCCCAAGCAAGTCATTGCTTCGCGGCCTTGGGTTTTCTCGGCTAGATCTTCGATAACCGCCGGGCCTTCGCATTTGATCCAGATGTCTTCGTCATGCAGCAAATAGCCGTCGGATAAGCCGCGTAGCCAGCCGATAATCTGATCAGGTTTGGCGGTCAGGGCTTTCATCAAGTATCGATCGTAGCCGTCGGAGTCGGCCGGCAGCCTGAGTATCAGCGCGCGGGCCAGGGTGCGCCCTCGCGGATCGAGCAACAAGCTGGCGGTGGCTTGTAGGGTGTCCAGGGCCAGGATGTCATTGGCGCAGGCGTTCTCCAGCAAATGCCCCGGCCGGCCGTGGCCTAGTTGGATTATCAGGTTTCCACCCCCGTCGACCAGCGCGGTCCCGTCTTTCAGGGCCGCTATTTCCTTGGACAGTTCGCCGAAACGGGCCGGTACCAGCCAACCGTCTTTTTCGACCAGCTTTACGGCCTGGCTCTTGTGCAGCGCAGCCAGGGGGGTCGCCAGGCTGCCTTCTTTAACCTCGGGTGCGAAATGCGGATAGCCGCTCGTTTTGGAATCCGGCTCGATTGTCGGATGGGCCTCTTCGAGCAACTGGCTGACCGCCTGACAGACTTCTTCCATGATTTTCTGGCCGATCTTGCCGCGACCCCAATCGATTCGTCCGCCGATGTAAGTAAATGGATGAATGTTTTTAATTACTCTTGCAATCAAGGCGCCCAGGTGTCGCAGGTGATCTGGTTTCAGTCCGCGCTGAGTCACCCAGGTCGATCCGAAGCGCAGACCGGATGGATGGATGGCGTTGCTGTCGCCGAAGATAGTGTTTTTGTTGCAGACGATCCCGCACAAGTCGAGGATGCGCGAGGCTATTTCGCCGGTCAGCGGCTGACCGTTGGGTGTCTTGACTTTGCGCAGATCCAGCAGGCACATGTGTGTGTTGGTACCGCCGTATGCCAGAGCCAAACCTTCCTCTTCGAAACTTTCAGCCAGGGCTTTGGTATTGGCCAGGACTGTCTGCTGCAATTGAATGAATTCATCGGTCCCGGCGATTTGCATAGCGACTGCTTTGGCGGCCAGCTGGTGGATGTGCGGCCCGCCTTGTTCACCGGGGAAAACTCCCAGATCGACCTTGCGGGCGATCTCCGGGTCGGTCGACAGCAACATCGCTCCGCGCGGCCCGCATAAAGTCTTGTGAGTCGTAAAGCTGACTACCTGAGCTACGCCGACCGGGCTATTGAGCAGCCCGGCCGCGACCATGCCGGCCAGGTGGGCGATATCGGCCAGCAGGATTGCGCCGACCTTGTCGGCAATTGCCCGCATGCGCTGCCAGTCTACATCCCAGGGGTAGGCCGAGAAGCCGCCGATGATCATCTTGGGCTTGGCCTCGACTGCAATCTTTTCGATTTGATCGTAATCAAGCGAGCCCGAGCGGGAGACTTCGTAAGGTACTATTGTGAAAGCGATCCCCGAACGATTCACTTCGGAACCGTGAGTCAGGTGACCGCCGTGAGTCAAGGAGGGGCCCATGACGATGTCGCCGGGCTTGACGAAAGCGTTATAGACGGCATTGTTGGCGGCCGCGCCCGAAAGCGGCTGGGTGTTGACGAAAATCTGATCGGCGGAGACTGAGTCGTTGGCGAAAACTTCGGCCGTCCTGCGGCGCAAGGTAGATTCGAGGATGTCGACGTATTCACAACCTTTGTAGTAGCGCCTGTTCGAGTAGCGTCGGTAGTGGGTCAGTTGGTGCCTGAATGAGTGCAGGCGGCGGGCTGGCTCGAAGAGCGTGCGCGGCGAGGGGTAGCCTTCGGCGTAGATGTTTCCGAACTCAGAGGCTAAAGCCTCCCTGACCGGCGCCGGACAAATGCTCTCCGAGGCGATCATGATGATCTTACGGTGCTGGCGCTCGGCCTCCTGGCGGTTCATCTTGAAAATAACCGGATCGACTTCTTTTAGTTTTTTTGACGAAAGCAGTTCTGCCACGACGTACCTTCCTGAAAGAAGTTGTTTTTTTAGATCAACTGTCTAAAACGTGAACTAGCACTGGCATCTGGGCCTGTCAAGCAACGGACAGAGCAGGAGTTTTAGGCTCTTGACCAGGGCCGGCGCCTGCCGTACACTTCGCAGCGCTAATTAGAATTTTTTGGAGCACTAATCAACGATATTGAGCAAGGAGGAAATCCGATGACTGCAAAAATCCTGAGTGGAAAAGACATTGCCAAGGATATTCGCAAAGAACTCAAAGTAGAAATCGAAGAGTTGAAAGAGAAGCACGGTATTGTTCCCGGACTGGCCGTGGCTTTGGTCGGTGAAGACCCGGCCTCTCAGGTGTATGTCGGCGCCAAGGTAAAGACCTGCGCCAGATTGGGCGTCAACTCGATCGAGAAACGCTTACCCGAAGACACATCCGAAGCCGATCTGCTGGCGCTGATCGACGAGTGGAACAAAGACGACCAGGTGCACGGCATTCTGGTTCAGTTGCCGCTGCCCAAGCACATCGACGAACAGAAGATCTTGGTGTCGATTCGTCCGGACAAAGACGTGGACGGTTTCCACCCGACCAACGTCGGCAAGATGCTGATCGGTAAACCGGATTTCTTGCCCTGCACGCCGCATGGCTGCCAGCAAATCCTGATGCGCTCGGGGATCGAGACCGAGGGCAAAGAAGTCGTTGTGGTCGGCCGCTCAAACATCGTCGGCAAGCCGGTCGCCGCGATCCTGGTGCAAAAAGCCAAGGGCGCCAACGCGACCGTGACCATCTGCCATACGCGCACCAAAGACATCAAAGAGCACACCCTGCGCGCAGAAATACTGATCGCCGCGGCCGGCGTGCCCAAGTTCATAACCGCGGATATGGTCAAGGAAGGCGCAGTAGTCATTGATGTCGGCGTTCACCGGATCGGCAAGACCGAGTCGGGCAAGGACAAGCTTTGCGGCGATGTCGACTTCGAGGCGGTCAAAGAGAAAGCTTCGGCGATTACCCCGGTCCCCGGCGGAGTCGGCCCGATGACGATTACCATGCTGATGATGAACACGGTGCGCTCGGCCAAATTGCGTATAAAGTGAACCAAACCGTAGGGTCGGGGTTTAGCCCCGACCTGAAGTTGAGCTATTGCTATCAGGTGCGGGAGGGCGTAAAGCCCTCCCCTACGAACAAGAATAAATTTTGCGCTTTTTCATCACGCACTCAGGTTCCAGGGAGCGCTAACGATGAGTAAATTGATTGCAGTTGCCGGCAAGGGCGGGACCGGCAAGACGACCGTGGCCAGCTTGATTATCAAGCACTTGATTGCCACCCGCCGAACTCCGATCTTTGCCGTCGATGCCGACCCAAATTACACCCTGGGCGAGGCTTTAGGCATCGAGGTCGAAAAGACGATTGGTATGATGCGCGAAGATTTCATCGGCGAGCGGGCAGAGATACCGGCCGGGATGGCCAAAGAGGCGGTCTTGGAAAGACAGTTTCATGCTTCGGTGCAGGAAGCCAAGGATGTCGACCTGCTGGTCATGGGTCGCCAGGAAGGTCCCGGCTGCTATTGTTATCTGAACAATGTCTTGCGTAACTTTTTGGACATGCTGACCGGCGATTATAAATACGTTGTTGTCGACAACGAAGCCGGAATGGAACATTTGAGCCGGCGCACGACCCAGAAGATTGACGTCTTGCTGACAGTTTGTGATCATTCGGTCAAGGCCGCTCGGGCAGCCGGTCGGATTGCCGAACTGGTCGACGAACTGCAATTGCGAGTCAAGGACAGGTTCGTAATCGTCAATCGGGCGCCCGACGAGATTTCTAAAGAAGTCCAGGCCGAAATCGACCGGGTCGACCTGAAAGTGTTGGCGATTTTACCGGAAGATGAGAATATTACCGCCGCCGATGTCAAAGGCCGTCCATTAGTCGATTTGCCCGACGATATTCCCTCATATATGGCCCTAATTTCTGAGCTTGAGAAGTTATTGACGTAAAGGTCAATTAATCAGCTTTGTAGCCTGGTTATAGCACTATAAATCTAGAAAATGGCTATTTGAAGGGCCAAATCGGGCGCAAATTGCTAAAAAAGTGCTTGCAAAGAAACCCCCCTAGGTGTACGAAACCTTTCGCAGTTTTGGTGGGGTTATCTGCTCATTTCCAATTGCCGAGCGAGGTATTCATGTCTGACAAAAAGATGATCAAAAAAGAGAAGTTCGACGGCGAAGAGGTTGAAATTATCGGAGAAACCTACGAGCCAGGCAAACCCGAAAAGGCTGAGGATTGGCGGGCCAAGTTTAGCAGTCGGGCCCAAATGCTCAAGTATCTCGAATACGGTGAACGGTATTGGTTTTCCGACGATTGGTACGGAAGCGAACGACGTAAAAAACCGGCCTGATCGATCTTAACCAGTTCGAATTCCGCTTCAACTGTATCGGCATTCGTTTGAAAAATTATTGGTTAATAAGAATATTGATATGTAGCCGCAAGGCAGGAAGGAGTTGTCATGGCTGTTGATTTGCCAAAGAGGAATTACTCGGGGGCTATCCGGGAAATTACCGTTGGCCAGGGCGACAAATCATTTGTCGTGGGTGGCGAGACGGCCTACCCGTTTTACACGTTTGAAGGTGAGATGCCCAATGTGCCGCGTTTAGGGCTCAATATCATCGACATCGAACCGGAAGACTGGGCGAATGAGTTGCTGGCGGTCTATGGTGATGCTGTAAAAGATCCAGCAACCTGGGCCAAGAAATGTGTTGATTTCGGGGCCGACATGGTTCAGTTGACCCTGCAGGGCACCGACCCCAATGACAAAAATCTTTCAGCCGAGCACGCTGTCGAGGTGACCAAGGCAGTCGCCGAGGCAATTGATGTGCCCCTGGCTGTCTGGGGGACTGCCAATATCGAGAAAGACAAAGAAGTATTGCGGGCCGTGGCCGAGGCAATGGACGGCAAACGGCTGTGTATCGGCCCGGTGCAAGAAGCCAATCACAAGCAGATTGGGGCCGCGGCCCTGGCTTACAAGCACATAGCGATTGCATCGTCGCCGATTGACATCAACCTGGCCAAGCAATTGAACGTTTTGCTTAGCAACCTGGGTGTGACCGACGCCAATATCCTGATCGACCCGACCGTCGGTGGCCTGGGCTATGGGATGGAGTATTCCTATTCGGTCATCGAGCGCGCCCGCATGGCGGCTTTGACGCAGCAAGATGAGAAACTGCAGTTTCCGATGTACTGCAACCTGGGTATCGAAGTTTGGAAGACCAAAGAAGCCAAACTGCCTGATAACGAGATGAATCTGGGCCAGGCCAAACCGCGCGGAATCTTGATGGAAGCGGTAACTGCCACCAGCATGCTGGCGGCCGGTGGCGACATTTTGATTATGCGCCATCCCGAATCGTTGAAGCTGGCCAGGCAGATGATCAATGAAATGCTGGCTGGATAATCAGCTGTTATCACCTTAGGGAAACGAAGGAGCAAACGATGGCGGACAAACCAAAAGAAGAAAGAATAAATAGCGCGGATCCAGCAATCAAGGCGATGTGCGAATCCGGGAATATTCCAGAAAGCACATGTTGGGATCGAAGCAAGAAACAGACTCCGCGATGTTCGTTCGGCGAGAAAGGTATTTGTTGCCGAATCTGTTCGATGGGCCCTTGCCGGGTCGACGGCACCAAAGAGAAGTTGAAATACGGTGTTTGCGGTGTCGATTCCAATACCGTGGCGGCGCGCAACTTTGTGCGCATGATTGCGGGCGGGGCTGCGGCACATTCCGATCACGGCCGGGGAGTGGCCGAGACTTTTCTGGCGGCCGCCAAGGGTGAGGCCCCGGGTTACGAGATCAAAGACCAGCAAAAACTGTTTCAGTTAGCCATGGATTTCGACATCGAGATTGGCGATCGTTCGATACAAGACATTGCCATCGACGTCGGCACGAAGGGCCTGGGCATTTTCGGTGAACAGCAGGGTCCCATTCCGTTCTTGAAACGGGCACCCCTCAAGCGTCAGGCCCTCTGGAAAGAACAAGGCATGGAGCCGCGCGGGGTTGATCGTGAAATCGTCGAGATCATGCACCGCACTCATATGGGCGTGGACATGGACCCGGTCAACCTGATGAAGCAGGGCAGCCGGGCGGCCCTGGCCGACGGCTGGGGCGGTTCCATGCTGGCTACCGAGTTGCAGGACATCATGTTCGGCACACCGGTGCCGCAGTTGGGCAGCTGTAACCTGGGAGTGCTCGAGAAAGACCAGGTCAACATTGTTATCCACGGACACGAGCCGTCGCTTTCCGAGATAATCGTTGCCGTCAGCCAGGACCCGCAGATGATCGAAAAGGCCAAGGCTAAAGGTGCCAAGGGCATCAATTTGAGTGGTATCTGCTGTACGGCTAACGAGATCCTGATGCGCCACGGTGTTCCGATTGCCGGTAATTTCCTGTCGCAAGAAATGGCTATTGCAACCGGCGCGATTGAGGCCATGGTACTGGATGTCCAGTGCATTTTCGGCTCGCTGCCGCAAGTTGCCAGTTGTTACCATACCAAGATTATCACTACCAATTACCGGGCCAAAATACCCGGGGCTACTCACATCGAATTTGACGAACACGATGCCGTCACCACCGCGAAGAAGATTGTCAATCTGGCCATTGACAACTTCCCCAATCGCAAGGATACCCATATACCCAACGAGCAGTGCGACTTGATCGGCGGCTTCTCGCACGAAACGATCAACTACCTGTTGGGCGGAACATTCCGGGCCTCTTACAAGCCGCTGAATGAAAACATTATCAATGGCCGCATCCGCGGTGTCGCCGGCGTGGTGGGTTGCAACACCGTCAAGACAGAACACGACGGTGTTCACATCGCAGTGGTCAAGGAGTTGATCAAGAACGACGTCATCGTCCTGCAGACCGGTTGTTCGGCGATTGCCTGTGCCAAGGTAGGGCTGATGTTGCCCGAGGCCGCCGCCGAGTTTGCCGGGGAAGGCCTGGCCGAGGTCTGTGAAACTGTCGGGATTCCGCCGGTGCTGCACATGGGTTCTTGTGTGGACAACTCGCGTATCCTGATGGCGGCCGCCGCGTTGGTCAAGGAAGGCGGGTTGGGTGACGACATCTCCGACCTGCCGGTGGTCGGGGCGGCGCCCGAATGGATGAGCGAGAAAGCCATTTCGATTGGTCATTATTTCGTGGCCTCGGGTGTCTACACCATCGTTGGATCGACGTTCCCTACTTTCGGAGCCCCTGAATTTACGGATCTGCTCTTCAAAGAATACGAGAAGATCACCGGTGGCAAGTGGGACTTCGAGAAAGACCCGATGGTCATGGCCCGCAAGATGATCGATCAGATCGACATCAAGAGGAATGCTCTAGGTCTGGACAAAGGTAAAGAGCGAGTGCTGTTCGATATGGCCATGCGGCGCGAACTGGATGCCGTCTAAGGCAAATAAGAGAAAGCGACAAGGAGCACCACAATGTCAAAAATCATTGCTTCCGCAGGAATTAGAGGCGCCCACACGATAGTTGAGCGGGCGGAAAAGAAGTATGCCGAGTTGCTCGAAAAGCACGGTCCCGACCAGGAAGTTGCTTTCCCCAACACGGCCTACTTTCTGCCGGTCATCTATGGGATGTTGGGAATCAAAGTCGAAAAACTGGCCGACTTGAAAGAAGTCTTCGGCCGTTGCCGGGCACTCTTGCCGCCCTTCGTCAAAGAAAAGCACCACTTGCCCTACCTGGCTCCGGCCCTCGACGCCGGCATGGTGGCCTTCTTCGCCCAGGAGATGGAAGAAGCCATGCGCTACATCGAGCACCCGGATTTCTACCAACTGGGCGAGGACCCGACTGAAGAGAAACTGTGGTTAGGCGCGGCCGACGACGTGATCCTCAGAAAACGCGGGGTCGAGTTTGTCGACGGTACCGCCCCGGGTTTCGCAGCTATTCTGGGCGCCCCGCCGACCACCGACCTGGCCGTCAAGTTGGCCCTGGAACTTCAAGAGAAGAACCTGTACGTGTTCATGCACGCCGATACCGAAGGCCGCCACATGGCCGAACAGCTCAAAGAAGCCGGTGTGCAAGTCGGCTGGCCGACCCGTCTGGTGCCTTTTGGCCCGACAACCAGTTCGGCCGTCTTTGCGGCCGGTTTTGCCACTCGGGCCGCGATGAGTTTCGGCGGTCTCGAGCCCGGTGATTTCCGCAAGATTCTGATTTACAATAAAGACCGCATCTTCGCTTTTGCTTTGACATTCGGGCAGGTCAGCGAAGAGTGGTATGCCAACGGGCTGGGTTGCGTCAACTACGGTTTCCCGGTTATCGCCGACACTCCGATTCCGGAAGTGCTGCCGACTGGGATCTGCACCTACGAGCATGTTGTCGCCAATATTCCCTACGACAACATTGTTGCCAAGGCAATCGAAGTACGCGGCTTGAAGGTTACCATAACCGAGGTTCCGGTTCCGGTTCCCTACGGGCCGGCTTTTGAGGGCGAGCGCGTTCGGGGTGAGAATATTCGTTTAGAAGCCGGCGGTCCCAAGGCGGATACCGTGGTCGAGTGGACGACGTCCAAGCCGATGGACGAAGTCGAAGACGGCAAGGTCGAAGTCATCGGCCCCGAACTGGACGAAATGGAAGAAGGCGCCCGGATCGGAATGGCCGTGGTCGTCGAAGTGGCCGGGCGCGGTATGCAAGCCGACTTCGAACCGATTCTCGAGCGCCAGATCCATCACCTGGTCAACTACGCCAAGGGCGTGATGCACATCGGCCAGCGCGATATCGCCTGGTACCGGATTGGCAAGGACGCCTTCGATAAGGGCTTCAGGTTTAAACACCTCGGCTCGATTCTGCACGCCAAGTACCACCAGGAATTCGGCGGGATTGTCGACAAGGTCCAGGTCAAGATTTACACCGATAAGGAAAAGGTGCCTGAGATTTTGAAGCAGGCTCGGGCGGTTTACGCAGTGCGTGACGCTCGCGTCGAGGGCATGACCGACGAAGAAGAAAGCATTTTCTATTCCTGCACCTTGTGCCAGTCTTTCGCGCCTTCGCATGTCTGCGTGGTCACACCCGAACGAACCGGCCTGTGCGGCGCCTATTCCTGGCTCGATTGCAAGGCGGCCTTCGAAATTAGCCCGACGGGTCCCAACCAGCCGATCGAGAAGGGTACCGCGATAGACGAGTTCAGAGGCCAGTGGGAAGGCACCAATGCTTTCGTCAAACAGGCTTCCCGCGGAGCAGTCGAATTTACAAACGCATACTCGATCATGGACAACCCGATGACTTCATGTGGTTGCTTCGAGTGCATCGCTGCTATAGCACCCTCCTGCAACGGTATCATGGTGGTCGACCGCGACTACGGCGGCATGACGCCTTGCGGGATGAAGTTCACTACCCTGGCCGGTACGGTTGGTGGCGGCGCGGTAACCCCGGGATTCGTGGGTCATTCCAAGTCGTACATCAGCAGCAAGAAATTCATCCGGGCCGAGGGTGGCATCAAGCGAGTTGTATGGTTGCCCAAGCACCTCAAGGAAGAGATCAAAGCTAAATTCGAAAAACGGGCCGCCGATGAAGGTATACCCGATTTGCTCGACAGAATCGCTGACGAGTCTGTCGGCACGACCGAAGAGGAGATTCTCCCCTTCTTGACCGAGAAAGAGCATCCTGCGCTTAGCATGGATTCAATAATGTAAAGCCCGAAAGGAGGAAAAAGATGGGCCTCACGGGTATTCAGATTTTTCAGATGTTGCCAAAAACTAATTGCAAGGAATGTGGCGTACCAACTTGTTTGGCGTTTGCCATGAATCTGGCGGCCGGCAAGGCGGAGTTGTCTGCCTGTCCCTACGTGTCCGATGAAACCAAACAGAAACTGGCTACAGAATCGGCTCCCCCGATTCGGACCGTCGAAATCGGTACTGGCGACGGCGCCTTTAAGGTCGGTGGCGAGACAGTTCTTTTCCGGCATGACAAAACTTTCGTAAATCCGACCGGATTGGCGGTGCTGGTTTCTGACGACGAGGCCGACGATGCTGTCGACGCCAAGCTCAAGCGTTTTTCAGATCTGTCATGTGTTCGGGTCGGAATAGTTTTACAAGGCGATGCGGTTGCGGTTCGCTCGGTGACCGGTGATGCGGCCAAGTTTGGCTCCCTTGTCGGCAAGGCAAAAGAGCAGACCAAGGGCGGCATTATCCTGATGACCGAATCGGCTGAGGTTATGGCTGAGGGCATAAAGGCTTGCGCCGATCGTAAACCTTTGATGTATGCGGCCACGGCCGACAATGCCGATGACATGATCAAGCTGGCCAAGGAGCACAAGCTGCCCCTGGTCGCCAAGGCTGCTGATCTCGAGAGCCTGGCTGTCTTGACCGAGAAACTCTCGGGGGCCGGCGTTGAAGACCTGGTGATTGATTCGGGTTCACGCAAGATAAAAGATGCTTTACACGATCAGATTCACATTCGTGAGGCTGCCATTCAGAAGAAATTCAAGCCTTTCGGTTTCCCAACCATCACGCTGCCTTTCGAGATGAACGACGACTTCATGATGGAGAACGTCTACGCAGCCATGCTGATGGCCAAGTACGCCGGCATCATCGTCTTGTCCGATTTCCAGGGTCACAATATCAACAATCTCTTACTCGAGCGCTTGAATATCTATACCGATCCGCAGCGGCCGATGAAGACCGATCAGAAAATCTACGAGATTAACGACCCCGGGCCGGACAGCCCTATATTGTGTACCTCGAATTTCTCGCTGACCTACTTTATCGTCTCCGGCGAAATAGAAAACAGCCGGGTTCCGACTTATCTGGCCATACTGGATACCGAGGGCTTGTCGGTCTTGACCGCCTGGGCGGCCGGGAAATTCGTTGGCGACGTGCTCGGCGAGTTCATCAACAAGAGCGGCATCAAGGACAAGCTTCAAAAGCGCAATATCATTATTCCTGGTTATGCCGCTATTATTCAAGGTGATCTGGAAGAGGAAGTTGGTTCCGACTGGAATGTCCATGTCGGCCCGCGTGAGGCCAGCAACATTCCCGCTTATTTAAAAGAAAACTACGGGAAGTAGCAGCGATGCAGGGTTTGGCCTGAAGGCGCCCTGGTATCGATATCGGAGGAAAAAATGTTTCGAGTTGTTGCAGAGAATATCAATGTGATGTCCAAGTCAATCGGCCCGGCCATGAAAAACCGGGAGAAAAAACCCATCCAGGAAATGACCGAGAAGCTGGTCGCCAATGGCGCCGACTTACTGGATCTCAACCTGGGCCCGGCCCGCAAGGCTGGTGACGAGTTGATGAAGTGGGTGGTCGAGACGGTTCATGAAGTTGCCGACTTACCTTTGTATCTGGACACGTCCAACATTCAAGCCATCGAGGCTGGTTTGAAAGCCCACAAACCAAGTGCCGGCAAGCCGGTGATTAACTCCATTTCGGCCCGTCCCGAGAGAATGGAAGCGCTCTGGCCGATGGTCAAGGAATACAACGCGGCGGCCGTAGCGCTTGTATTGGGTACCGAGGGTATTCCCCGCGACTCGGCCGAGCGAGCCGCCAATGCCGCCATGCTAATGGCCCAGGCCGGTGAGTTGGAAATTCCCGTCGAGGATATCTGGATTGACCCGATTGTGGTGCCGGTTTCCAGCCAGCAGCAGCAGGTTGCCTCTTGCACCGAGTTCATCGGCATGCTCGGGGATATGGCTCCGGGTTACTCGAACACTTGCGGACTGTCGAATGTTTCCAATGGTTCGCCCGAGAAATTACGGCCGATCATGAATCAGTGCTATTTAATGATGCTCAAGCACGCCGGCATGACTGGTGCTATCCTCGACGGACTGGATACCGAGATTTTGGGTATTGCCAAGGGCAAGCGCCCCGACCTCGAAGAGTTGATCGGCAAGATCATGGACGGCAATGCTCCAGACATGTCGGGCCTGGACGAAGAGAAAGTCAGATTTGCCAAGACCACCAAGATGATGTTGGGCCAGACCCTGTATAGCGATTCCTGGCTGGATCTGTAAAGGCGAGGTTGACTAATATAATAACGAGAAGTGTAGGGGCCTGGCTTGCCATGCCCCTACATTTCTTTAAAGAGTGCGAAAATGCCAGACAAGAAAAAGACAGAAAAGCCGGGTGTTTTCTTCGCCGATGAGTCGGATGTTTCCGAGCTTACCGGACAGTCAAACTATGCAAGCTCCGAGAAGATAGCCCGCGAAGAACTGGCTCGCTTGAAGCCCGAAAAACAGGCCAAACGCTGCGGGGCAGAAATAATCAAAGCAGGACGGACCAAGACGATCGTCGCGGTTGAATTTTTCGGCCGAACTTTCGAAGTGACTTTTCCAAGCGGGGAAGTCATCGATCCGAACGGCGGGGAGATTCCCGTCTGGGAACGCATCCTGATCTTGCATTATCTGACCGGCGACTCGCCGGCCCCGGCCTTCAAGGAACTGATTGGATTCGCCCAGGTACCCTCCGGCGGATTCTATTTTGAAGCCTATAAAAAGCGCTCTCACGATCCGCTGGCCAGGGTGTTTGGCAGCCAACCCGGTCTTTTAATCGAGGCGGGTGCCTTGCTGGGGGCCAGGCCGGAGGAGTTGGGCGATGTTGGCGTAAGACTACAGGTGTTTCCCAAGGTGCCGGTCGTAGCCGTGGTCTATGGTGCTGATGACGAGTTTCCGGCCGACGCCAAGGTCTTTTTCGAATCGACCATTAACGCCTATTTCTGCACCGAGGATATCGCTGTGATCGGCGGCCTGGTGGCCGGGCGCTTGATTGCGGCTGCCAAGAAAATTCAAGGAGATTAAAAGTCGTGAGCGCTAAAGGCATCAAGTTAGCAGTCAGCGGTAAGGGCGGAGTAGGTAAGACAACTGTCGCGGCTCTGCTGATCAGGCACATGGCAAAGCAAGGCATGCGAGTGCTGGCGATCGACGCAGATCCGGTTGCCAGCCTGGGCGGTGCCCTGGCGATGCCCGATCACGAGAAGATCGAACCGATCGCAAATATGAAGGATTTGATCTTTGAGCGTACCGGGGCCAAGCCGGGAACTATGGGTGGATTTTTCAAGATGAATCCCCGAGTAGACGACATCCCGGAGAAATTGGCGGCCGTGCAAGGTAATATTCATCTGATGGTGATGGGCACGGTCGATCACGGCGGTTCCGGGTGTGTCTGCCCGGAGAGTATCCTGCTGAAAAACTTGGTGCAGCACTTGTTACTTTACAATGACGATGCTCTGGTTCTGGACATGGAAGCCGGAGTGGAACACCTCGGCCGGGCTACCGCCAGGGCCGTCAACCTGATGCTAGTGGTGGTCGAACCCGGAGCGCGCTCGATTCAGGCTGCTAAGCTGGTGCGTAAACTGGCAGCCGAAATCGGGATCGATCAGCTGGCCGTGGTGGCCAACAAGGTTCGCGGTCCGGAAGATGAGCAGGCAATTGCCGGGGCCCTGGAAGGGTTCGAGATTCTGGGATACTTGCCTTATGACCCTAAATTTGTAGAAGCCGACCTGGCCGGAAAACTGGTCTACGAAGACGAGGATAAAATGCCCGAGCATATTCTGACAGTCATGCATTCGGTTTTTTCGCGGGCATCGAGTAAATCAAGCGCGGATTCTTAAAATGGGGGCCTAGTCCATGTGCGGTCGGTTCGCATTTTTTTCGCTGACTCCCGAACTGGCCGATATGTTTTTTGAGGCGGATTTTTGCGCTGACTTCAAACCGCGCTACAACATTGCCCCGACTCAACCGGCCTGGGTAATCCGCAACTTCAAACAGCGCCAGTTCGAATTACTGCGCTGGGGCTTGATTCCCGCCTGGGCCAAAGAAGCCAAGATCGGCAACCGGATGATCAATGCCCGGGCAGAGACTCTGGCAGAAAAACCGAGTTTCAAAAATGCCTATAAGTACCGGCGCTGTCTGGTTCCGGCCGATGGGTTCTATGAATGGAAGCAGTCAGGAAAAATCAAGACGCCGCATTTCATCGGCATGAAATCCAAAAAGCCGCTGGCCTTCGCCGGCCTGTGGGAAACTTGGCAGCCGCCCGGTAAGGAGCAGATTGACAGCTTCACGATCGTTACTACTGAACCAAATGATCTGCTCAGTAACATCCATAATCGCATGCCGGTCATATTGGCACCCGAGACCTACGCCGCCTGGCTTGACCCCGACCCGGCCGACCCGGCAGTTCTTCAAAAGCTCCTTTTGCCCCTGGCTGGCGACCAACTGGAAGCATATCCCGTCTCGAAGGCGATTAATTCTCCGAGCAACGACAATCCGGACATGATCCGCCCGGAAGCCTAGTCATCTGATATAGGGTTGGGCTCCCGACTCCTCTGGCACCCAGGATCAGGCACCCAGGATCAGGTGCGTGTCATTTGACACAGATCGAGTTTCGCGCATGGCGCGAATGGCGCTAAATTCCCAGGTCAGGCCCTTGTGAGTTCACTAACCTATTGAAATAACGAAAATAAACAGGAATACTATCGAAGCCGGTAAACCGATAGAATATCTGCTTGAGTCTATAGAATCATTTTTCGGCCTGGCCCGATTTTTTTGAGACATATTCGGACACAAGGGGGTCTAGCGTCTAAATAGGGCATTGCTCGATTCTCGCGTCTAATGTATGATTTTGAGCAAGCAATAAAATTATTATTGTTGGGAAAGAGAGAGGGGTTTGCCATGAAGAAATTTATATTGGTTATGGGATTGGTGTCTTTTGTCTGCTCTTGCAGTACGGACAACTCGTGTGAAACCGGCTATGCCATGTATGACGGTAGTTGTTACCCGGCGGCATACTCCGCAATATTCACAGTGACTTCTAAGGCCGACATTCTCTTCGTGGTCGATAATTCCGGTTCGATGGTCGGCGAGCAAGTCCAACTGGGTTATTCCTTCAAGGCATTCGCTACCGAGCTCGAACGGTTCTTCGGAGACCAATACCATGTCGCCGTTGTCACGACCGGTATGGAATCGCCGGGCTGTCCGAATTGTGACGCAGTGATCAACCAGTCCTGCATGAACGAGACCGGCGAGAACGGTCGCTTTCAGGATCGGGTGTGTCTAAACCAGGGCGATATCGATTATCCCGACTACGTCTGCGAGACCGATCCTGGCTGCAGCAAAGTTGTCACGGCCGACACAAAAAGTTGTTTTTTCGACGAAGCTCTTTCAGAGGGTATGGCATTGGTCGGAGTCAACGGTTGCGGTTACGAACGCGGCCTGGCGTCGATGCGAACAGCCTTGGATACCCTGGCTGGCAGCTACAATGCTGGTTTCTTGCGTAAAGATGCCACCCTGGTGGTAGTGGTTATCTCAGACGAAGATGACTGCGGTGAGGTCGGAGATGCGACAGAGGGAATGGCCGCTATAGGCGGTAACGCCTGCTACTATGCAGCCAAAGGGGTCGACCCGGAAGGCAATTACAACGATCCCGAGGGAAAGCCATACCAACTGACTCCGGTCGAAGAATACTATGACTTTTTGATGGGGTTGAAAGGCAACCGCCAGGGCATGGTCAAGTTTGCGGCCGTCGTCGGCGTCAAGGATATTCATGATCTGTCGACAACTACCATCGAATATACTTTTGACTCCAGCAGTAACCACTATCGGGTCGATGATGCTTGCCAGACACAGGGTTGTACCGGATCCTTCTGTTCCGCCGAGCCGGGCACACGCTATATTAGGCTGGCCCAGATGTTCGGGATCGGCCAGCATGGTTTTGTCGACTCAATTTGTCAGAACGATTTTTCGAATGCAATGAACAAGCTGGGAATCTTCAGTGCTTGTTCGGACGAGTACTTTTTGAAAGACAAGCTTTTAGATATCGACCAGGTTCGGGTCATGCTGAATCACTCAGAAATCCCTCGCTTCACGTGCGCCGCCCCGGGCGACCTGGTTGAGTGTGCCGGTCTGGAGGATAGTTCCTGCGTCCAGGGCAGCTGCGTTGAGACCTGGTCGTACCTGGCTCCGAGCGATCCGCCCGATCCGGCCGCACCCGGCGGCGTAATTTCTTTCGCCGATCACTGCAAGCCGTGCCAGACAATCAATGTCGGCGAAAGCTTCAATTTGGATATCGTAGAAATCGCTGAATAGGCCCTTTCAGGTTACCTCCAGGACAATCGGGGACGGTCATCCCCGCCCGGTCAACAATTGATCTGACAAATCGCAATTAAGAAGGTCATTTATTCCGTATAATATATGGTCGATGCTGGCCCAGGAGGATGGCGATGCGGTACGGAATGATCATTCTAGTTAGCGCTCTATTCTTTCTAGGTTTCACGTCGAATGCCCGGGCGTATCTGGTGGCGAATGCCCTCAGCCTCGAAGATCTGAAAAACCAGGCAGACCTGGTCTGTAAAGCCGTAGTGGTTTCGACCCAACCGGTAAAAGACGATTGGTTCAACGAAGTTCGAGGGTTCGAGGTTAAGGCAGCCGAACTTAAAGTGATCTCGGTTATTAAAGGCAAGTCTTCAAAAAAGACGATCAACTTTCACTACTACGCTGCCGCTCCCGGAGACATAGGTATTATGTACCAGCCCCAAAATTACCATTTTACAGCGGGGCGAGCGTACATCATTTTTGCCAAGCAGACTCCCGACCAGCGAATCTTCAGACAACTCTGGAAGGCTCACCGCTCGGACGAAAGTCAGGGCGTCTTGCTGGCGGCGGACAAGAGCCCCCATACAAGCGAATCTATCACACAAATATTCTTGGCGGAGTTGACCAACCTACTGAATAGTCAGGAAGCCCAGGACGTGATCTATGCAATCAAACAATTGGATCGAATGAGTGACACTACCCTTGACAACCTGCAGAATTTTGATCGACGAAAGGTTCTTGAAGTCATAAAACCCCAGCTCGACTCAAAAAACAGCAAAGTCGTTGAGCTTGCAATCCGGGCCATGGGATCTCGTAACCCCTATCTGTCGGAAGGTTTTGCTGCAGGTTGGCTGGGGACCATCGGCCAGGGGTACTTCCCCGGGCTCGGGAAATGGGATCTGGAAAAGAAATATCTTGGTGGGACGGTCTACTGGAAAGAACTGGCGGCCGTAGCCAATGCCAAGGGCCCGTTGGATAACCGGGCCCTGGCAATTCGCGCCCTGGGACGCACAAAGCAGGCCAAGCTGTTCAAGTTAGCTGAGGGCTGGGTCAAAGATGTACATCCGGAAATAAGGCAAGCCGGCGCCCTCTTGTTGGCTGATTTCCCGAAGCGCGTAAAGGAAGATGTCTTGAAATCACTGGCCGAAGATCCGTCAGGGCTGGTTCGCAAGAGCGCGGCGCGCCTGATTGGTTTCGGGAGATTTTCTAAGTCGCTGCCAATTCTCGGTCGCCTGATTCACGACCGTGATCCCAAGGTCGCCGCCGCAGGTGCCCTGAGCCTGCTGTCGTTTTCAGTGACTCACAACCAGAAGATTCTCGAGGCCAACCTCGAGCACCCGCAGTTCAAGTCACTTTTTATCAATGCCCTGGCCGGTCAGGACCCCAAACCCTATCTCGAGTCCCTCGGCCTAATCATTCGTAAGGGTCTGCGGCCCGATCATTGGTGGGGTGGGCGAGTGCCCTGGGGTATCAGCTGGGAGATCCTCTTTTTCTACGCTCAGAAGCAGCCAGCCCAGGATCTCAAAACCAAAACGATGAATGGCGTTTTTGATTCCCTGGAGAGCCCGTTAGCAGACAATCCCGACAGTCCGAAATACTATAGTTCTTCGGAGCCACGCGATCTTTACGCGCTTTATTTGCAGCGCGGTCTTGAAAAACGCGCTAGGAAATTTAGGCAAGCATGTAAGAAGGTTCTTAGCTACGATATTGACTATTACTTCGATATGGTCGACAAAAACCCGTCGACTTATCAACGCCGCTAGTTGCCGGCCGAAGCTTATTGACAACTACCGGGCAGTCATAGACCATGCAGCAACGCCTACCTTCTCAGGAGAATGCTTCATGCTCAGTCCTTTGCTGCAAGTAGATCCCGAAGTTTTTGACGCGATCAGTTCGGAAGTCCGCCGTCAGCAGACGACCCTCGAGTTAATTGCCAGCGAGAACTTCGTTTCTTTGGCGGTTCTCGAGGCACTTGGCTCGGTAATGACCAACAAGTATGCCGAAGGTTACCCGGGGGCCCGCTACTACGGCGGTTGCGAATGGGTCGATGTCGCCGAGCGCCTGGCAATCGCTCGTGCCAAAGAAGTCTTCGGCGCCGAGCACGCCAATGTTCAGCCGCATTCCGGGACTCAGGCGAATATGGCTGTTTATTTTGCCATGCTCGAGCCGGGTGACACGATCTTGTCGATGAAACTCGACATGGGCGGACACTTGTCCCACGGCTACAAGAAGAATTTTTCGGGCCGGGCCTACCCCGCGGTTTTTTACGGTGTCAATCGCGAGACAGAACAGATCGAATTCGATGAAGTCCGCGCCCTGGCCAAAGAACATAGGCCCAAGATAATTGTCTGCGGCGCCAGCGCCTATTCGCGCATCATCCATTTTTCGCGTTTCGCCGAGATCGCCCGCGAGGTCGGCGCCTACCTGATGGCCGATATCGCCCACGTAGCCGGCCTGGTGGCCGCCAAGCTGCACCCCGACCCGGTCCCGCATTGCGATGTGGTAACCGCCACGACCCACAAGACCATGCGCGGGCCGCGCGGCGGTATAATTCTTGCGCGCCAGGAATTTGCCAAGAAGGTCGACAGCCAGGTTTTTCCGGGCATGCAGGGCGGGCCGCTGATGCACGTGATTGCCGCCAAGGCGATTGCCTTGAAAGAGGCCATGGCGCCCGATTTTTTGACCTACCAGGAACAAATAATGAAGAACGCCCGGGCCCTGGCCCTGGGCATGGAAAATCGCGGTTATCGGCTGGTGACCGGCGGGACCGACAATCACATGGTTTTAGTCGACTTGAGCGGCAGCGGTTTGACCGGGCGGCGTGCCACCGAGTTACTCGAGAGTGTCGATATTACGGTCAACAAGAACTTGATTCCTTTCGATCAAAAGCCGCCCAGCGAGGCCAGCGGCATCCGGATCGGCAGCCCGGCCCTGACCAGCCGGCGCATGCGCGAACCTGAAATGGATTTGATTTGCGACTTGATCCACAAGACCCTGACGGCAGATAAAGACCAGGCCGTTCATGCAAAAGTCAAAATACAGGTTCGTGATCTGTGCGAGGCCTATCCGCTTTACCAGCGCAGCTATCACATGTGAGCTAGACTACTTGGCGGGCCGCAGGATAATCTTGTGATGCAAAAGATCGATGTGATCGATCTCGGCTTCTAACTCTTTTCGGTCGCCCAGAATGTTGGTTAGAATTATACGCCCGCCATCCGGCCGCAACATGACGACATCCTCGAGGATTAGTTCTTCTAAGTCGCCTTCTTTTTGCCAGTAAGCACTTGATTCGCACATTTTTACCTCAGCGTTTTATATTATATTTCTTGAACTGATGGAGCGACTTGCGTACCTGGGGGGCCCGCATGTCACGTGGGCAATGTTTGACGAATAGCTCATAGAATTTTGCCGCGGTTTCACCCTCACCGGCAGTGACGTAACAAATTCCCACTCCGATCAGGGCGTCGCAGTTTTTGGGTTTGAGCTTGAGAACCTCTTTGAAACATTCGAGAACTTCTTGTTTCTTATTGTTTCTGAATAGATCATTGCATATCTTCACTTTTTCACTTGTATTTTTCGGTTTGGGCTCACCTGCTGTCGACGGTTCTTTCTTTTCTTTCGGCTGCGAGCCCTTCTCCAGGTTGGCTTTGAGTCTTTCGGCCTTAGTGTAATAGACATGCTCGGACGAAATCATGTTTGTGACCAAGTTAAGCCGCATGATTGCCTCCTTGCGGCTGGTTGATTTTACGACGTAAGCTTCTTCGTATAGGCTCTTAGCCTTTTTCTCCAGGTCTTTCAGCCGCCGGCGCGCCCGACTATTGCCGTAGCTTAACGCGGATCGATAGCTTTGATAAGCTCTGGGGTAGTTTCTCGACATATGGGCGTCGACACCCATGACGAAATGTACCTTGCTCAATTTCTTCCTGATGGCTTTGTGAAACTTCCCCGAGCCACCGGATAATTTCCTATCGAGCGACACGGCTTTCTCGAACAGGATCAATGTTGTCTTGGATCTGCCGATGCTCTTTGAGGAATCCAACGCCTTACTGTAGGCGTCTTTGAATTCAGCCAGGGTCAACATGATATCGTTTAGGTTGAGCGCATTTGCTTTCTTGATGGCCTCGTCGATCTTGCCGGCTTTGTAGACTTTTAGAAGATCGCCACTGAGAAGCGGGGCGGCGGTACGGGATTTTTTACCGCCGGCGATGCTGTAAGTTGTCAGGCCGAGGCCCAGGCCGAGAATCAGGCAAGCTGTAAGTAACCGATTCATATTTTACTTCCTTTCTAAATCAAGAACCTTTGATTGCCCGTTTGACACTCCTGATTAGATTGAAAACCAAAAAGAAGATGACAATCGTCGTTGCCCCGATCAAGGCCAGGAGCGGCATAGAGTTAAAGGTCTGAGAATTACCGATGGCCATCGAGTACAAGGCGTATTCTGTGTACAATAAGATGATGTTGGTCGGCACGCACATCCAGTAAAGCATGGTTTTCATTTGCTGCCAGATGGGATCTTGTATCTCGGCCGGCAGCGCCAGAAACTTTTCCTTATTGGGCATACTCAGCAGCTTGGGATGTTTTTTAGTCCAGGCTACCAGCAGCGATGAGGCATACAGCACAGCGGTCAGGCCCAGGGCGGTCAAGGGCATTGCCAGCCAGGCAATCAGCGACTTGTCGGTCCAGCGATCTGCATTGCCGGCAAAATTGAAGTGAACCGGGATACGCTCAGGTAAACTATTATAAGTTACGAAAGCAAACACGAACATAGCCGCCAGGATGGCCAGATTGCACAAATGCACCAGCTGACCCCGGTTTGATTTCGGCTGTAGCGGGCTTTGGGGGTATTCATCCATGGGAATCCTCAACTACACAAAGATTCTAATCGTCCCGCTCGATAGATCGCTCAAGATGGGCGTAAGCGTTATGGGCGTGGATCGATTCCTGGTTTTCGACCCCGACCGAGAACCAGGTGATTCCCTCGTGTTCACTCAAGCGTAAGGCAACCGAACGGGCGACATCCTCTACGAACATCGGATTGGCATAAGCTTTTTCGGTGACGAACTTCTCGTCTTCACGTTTGAGGACCGAGTAAACATCGCAGGAAGCCGAAGCTTCGACCATTTCGATGATCTCCTCAATCCAGACGAAGCGGTTCTGGCGGTAACGGACGACAACCATGCCGCGCTGGTTGTGGGCGCCATGGTCGCTGATTGCCTTGGAGCAAGGGCACAGGGCGGTAATCGGCACCTTGACCTCGATCTCTAGAGTGACGCCTTCACTGACCGAGCCGCAAACGGAACATTCGTAAGCCATTAAACCTTCGGACCCGGAGACCGGCGCCTTTTTGAGAATGAAAAACGGAAACGAAACTTCGATATGTGCCTGACGGGCTTGCAGCCGATTGCGAATTTCGAGCAGAATTCCAGGAATTGTCGTGGTGCTCATATCCTGACAGTGTTCGTTGAGCAGTTCGACGAAACGGCTCATATGGGTGCCCTTGAACTGGTGGGGCAGGTTGACGTACATACTCACTTTGGCAACCGTACGTTGCGTGCCGCCGCTGCGTTCGAGTACGCCGATCGGGTAACAGATGTCTTTTACTCCGACTTTATCAATTTCAATTTTGCGGTAGTCGGGTTGACTCTGTACGTCAATGTTCGGTTCTTTATAGGCCCGGGCCATAGTGTGTCTTTCAAAAGTTTAAGGGACCTTCTTGTAAAGCTGGCGAGTCTTTTTGGGCGAAGCACAGTTGAAATGCCACCATTCATTAGGAATCGGGCTGAAACCGGCTTGTACCATCACCAATCGCAATAGCAAGCGATTGACGTACTGCTGAGATGTAAGCTCTTTCTTGCGGAAGAAAGCCAATTCGTGGCGCGGTTGGGCTTTTTTACCGAAAAAATCAAACTTGGTCCCCATATCCAGAGCCTTGCCGTCCTTGTCCACGAGAGTCAGATCGACGGCGCAGCCGTAGTTGTGAATCGAGCCGGTTTTGGAGTTGGGATTGGCGACATAGTTTTGCTGGGGTGTGCCTTTGACCACGTCCCACATGACTCGCTGAACACTTACCGGCCTGACGCAGTCATAGGCCAGCAGCTTCAAGTCGGGCTTGAGCGCTTTCAGGGCCTGGGCGGCTTTGGCCATCATCTTGGCGGCGTCTTTCTGAAGATAGCATTGCTCCAGGTCACCATAGACGTCCTTGCCGAGAAAATTGTCGGTTGTCGAGTATATCAACTCAACCTTAACATCCGGTGCCAGGCTAACCACGTCGACCAGCCCGGGAATCTTGGTAATATCTGTCGGCGATTTTTGGCTCTCGCCGGCAAAAGCAGTCGAACAGGTTAAAGTCAAAGCGCAAATAAATGTCATAAATTTCACCACAAAATACCTCCTTATCTGTGCTTGCGAAGATTACACTACCTTCTGGTTCTAGGCAACCGCGTAAATCTTCGGGTTTGTGCTGTAAGTCTTGATTCTGGCCGCGCTTTTTGGCACTGTTGGCAGGCACACTTTAAGTAGATCAAGTAAGGAGAGTCAGACATGCCCGAGTGGTTGAACGAACTGCTGCCGATTCTGATCCTTTTAGTAGCCGTTGTGATTGTGATTGCCCGGTTACCCAAAGTGGAAGGCCTGGATTACTCAGCCGCTTTTCGCAAACGACGAGTGCTCAACTGGGTACCCCTGGGGCTGACCTATGCTTTCCTATACATGGGACGTTACAATTTAACGGTTAGCAAAGATGCCTTTGGCGACATGCTCAACTCGGTCGGCGAGCCGATGATGAACAATGCCGATTTTGCTACCATTTTCATGGTGGGCACTATCGTTTATGGATTCTCCTTCGTAATTAATGGTCCCTTGACCGATCGGCTGGGTGGCAAGTTTGCCATTATAGTCGGAGCCGGCGGGGCCGCATTGATAAATCTGCTGATGGGTTTGGCTACCTGGACTTTAATCGAGGAAGGCCCGCTTACAGATATGGTGGCCCAGAACTTTGTCCTGGTCTTTTCGATTCTATACGCCACCAACATGTACTTTCAGAGTTTTGGGGCGGTAGCCATAGTCAAAGTAAACGCGCCCTGGTTCAACGTGCGCGAGCGGGGAGTTATCGGCGCCGTCTTCGGGATCCTGATTTCGCTGGGTATCTATTTTGCGTTCGACTGGAGTGCATTCATCATCAAGCATTTTCCATTGTACTGGGTCTTTCTGGCCCCGGCCTGCATCTTGGTTGTGTTCTGGGTGATAGATTTGTTCGTGGTCAAGGAGCGGCCGAGCCTGGCCGGTCACGAAGACATCGAATTGGGTGACGCTACTTCCGGCGACGAAATGCCGCGTATGCCGGCCGTCAAGGTCTTTTCCATGATGCTCAGGAATCCGATCATCATGACCATAGCCTGCGTCGAATTTTGTTCGGGCTTTTTGCGACAGGCCATCATGCAGTGGTTCAAGACGTTTGCCAAACAAACTAACGACACTCTCGGGCTAATGGGCGGATTCGTCTATGAACACTGGGGAATGCTGCTGTGCGTGGCCGGTATTATGGGCGGGGTAGTCGCCGGAGTCATTTCAGACCGGGTCTTTCAGTCACGCCGCGGGCCGGTGGCCAGTATTCTGTACGGCTTGATGCTGGTCGGTACGGTTGTGCTCGCCTTTGTTTTTGCTTCGCCGGTCGTTGGTTACCTGGCGATATTCATGTCCTTGGCTGTGATTGGCGTGCACGGCATGTTGTCGGGCACGGCCAGCATGGATTTCGGCGGCAGCAAGAATGCCGGTATCGCAGTCGGTATTATCGACGGCTTCGTCTATTTGGGAACCGGCGTCATGTCGCTGACCTACGGATTGATTCTGCCCAAGGAACAATTTAACGAGACCGGCCAACTGGTTGGTCCGGCAACCGACCCGGCCAACTGGCAGATGTGGCCGATTGCCATGATTCCGATTGCGGCAATTGGACTTATTCTGGCCCTGCGACTGTGGAATGCCAAGCCCAAGAGCAAAGGTAGCGGGGGACACTAGCCCCAAAATAAACCTTGAAGCAGTTATTCAGGGCAACAACTTGTCCATGTGGTTATGAATGCGTTCTTGTTCGGCGGGGTCCTCAGATAAACGCAGACAACGCTCCCAGGCCTCGAATGCTTTAGAAGTGAAACCGGTTTTTTCGTATAACTGTGCCAACGACAAAACTTGTTTGTAGGTCGGCTCGAGTTGGACCGCCCGTTCCATTTCTGCGATTGCCCGGTATGGTTCATCCAGGCGATCGTACAAAAGCCCCAAACGATGGTGCAGCGAGGGCGAAAAGGGTGCCGCCTCGACGGCCTCTTTGAGATGGTGAGCCGCGCCAAACAGATCGCCTTTACGATAGGCGACAGCCGCCTCTTGTAAGGCGTCATTGGCCATTTTGTTCAGTTCCTCGGGCGAGGCAACCGAGCCGCTTTCGGAGACACATTTATCTAAAACGTGCTTGAGCTCGTCGAGCCGCAATGGCTTTTCCAAAAATGCATCAGCACCGTAAAGGCGGCGTACATCGTCGGCGTAGCGCCAGCCCCGGTATACGGCACTAATCATGACTACCGGGATGTGGCGGGTACCTTCTGAGTGTTTGACTCGATAACAAATGTCGAACCCATGAACACCCGGTAACATTGCATCCAGGACAATCGCCTGGGGCAGCCGCTCCTGCAGCATTCTGACCGCCTCGGTTCCGTCGGCGGCCTCCCACACATCGCAACCGGATTTGGTAAAGAATTCAGCAAGCATCTTTCTGAGATCGTGCTCGTCTTCAACCAGCAAGAGGTTGAGTTTTCCAGGGTCGTCTGCGGGCTGATCGGTGCAGGTCAGGCGATCGACCCAGTCAGACGACATGTCGATTTCCGGTTCCGGGCTGACGACCGGTGAATCAGGCCTGGCGGCCGGGTCGTCGGATTGACCAACCACGATTTCCAGATGGCCTTCATCGCCGAACTGGGTCGACGGATCAAAGTCGACTCCTTGACAGAAAACAGCATCGCCGCGCTCTTTCAGGCGGTAGGCGTCTTCGATGGCATCGTGTAGACATCCAATCATGGCACCGTGTTCGATGACGCGCGCCCCGGTGGTGAAGCGGATCTCGTCTAGATAGGCAATGTTGGTCGGGTCGGCCATGGCAACAATTAATTCGCGGTCGTGGCGATGAACCGGCAGGGCATTGAGTTTGCGGGCCAGATCAAGAGGGAAATTGTCCAGCAGTGAAAGTGGGATAGCACTTCGCGACAGGACAACGAACGGCACTCCCAATTGACGAGAGAGAATCCGAGCCAGAGCACGTTCATCACAATAACCCTGGGCAAGACAAGAAGTTGCCAGGCGCCCACCGAAGCGCCGTTGGCGACCGATGGCTGCTTTTAGTTGATCATTGCTTACTATACCGGCTTCCAATAACAGGTTTCCGATACGCTTAGTCACTCTCTCTCCCTTTCAGCCTTTTCCATCCGGCTGACGAGCCCGACACGTTCATGCCGGGGGGTTCGGCGGCCAGGACATATTCGGCCCGGCGATTGCGGGGTTCGTCGGTCTCATCCGGCGTCTGAACCTTCAGGCCCCGTTCTCCGTAACCCTGATAGTAAATCGGGTGCTTGAAGCCTTTTGATCTATAGTAGCGGGCGATCGAAAGCGCCCGTTTCATACTCAGGCCAAGGTTGTAGTCAGCCGCAGCGACAGTATCGGTGTAGCCGGCGATGTAGAGCTTGACCTCGAGTAGTTTGCCGTATTTTTTCAGGCCTTGTATCAGGAGCTTGTAACTTTTATTCAGCTTGGGGACTTCGGAATCTCGAATATCCCATTTGCCGGTCTCGAACTCGACTTCTTCGTGGGGGATATTGTAGGTCCAGGGAATCAACTCGATTTCTTCGTTGAGACCATCGACGTCGTAGGCGACTAGCTTGATTTTCAGGACTTTTCCTTCTTTCTGTCGCCACTCGATTTTGACCCGTCTTTCAGCCTTTTCAATTTTATGGCTACCCGACCCAATCCGTGCACCGGTCTCTGCCGTAATCTCGTAGTCGACCTTGACTAAGGCCCGTTTCGAGTTGAGTAAGACAGAATGTTCGACCAGGTCGAGTTCATCCCGGCTGACCGATAAACCCAGCGAGGGGACAACCTCGGCCACGAAATCAAGTTTCATAGCTCCCCCGTCTCCTCCTGCCAGCTTGACATCGAGTGAACCTTTGTATCGATGACGGCCGGATTTCTGCGGCAGCTTGAAAGTACGTTTCGAATTCCTGGGGATATTGGTCAGGGTCTGGTTTACTTTTTTACCGTCGTCTCGGCGAAGGTCCAGCGTCAGGGCCTTAAGATCGCGGTGTACTGAAATAGTCAGCGAAGGTTGCTGGCCCGAGGCGACTTTATCATTTAAATGGACGTTTACGACTTGTTCGGCTTTTGAGACACCGGACAGAAGCGTCAGGAGCACAACGACTCTAACAAGACTGAAAGACTTCATATACTCCTCCAGGGTCCTTAGCTGTTCTTATTCTTGCCTCTGCGGATCAAAACAACCGTCCAGGCTGCCAGCACCAGGACAACTGCGATAATACCAATTTGAATGAACAAGGCATTGCGTTCTGTCCAGGGTTGTTTCTTGGGTTGCTCAATCTTGACCGTCCGGTCGGGATTGGCAATGAGCCGGCCCATGCTCGTGGGTTGCGGATTGGTTGCGATTCCGCGCTGGATCAGTTCAGCCAGATCATAGCGAGCTCCCGGATCTTTTTTTCGTCCGATCAGTAGAGTATACTCACCCGCTTTAGTCGTCCGAAACAGAATTTCCGACTTTGGGTAGCGAGCCTCGATGTCCTTCAAATCTAGCGGCGGGTTGTCGCCATCTTCGAATTGCAGCCGCAAATGCGGGCGAGTTCCTGGCTGTACATCGAGGCGCAGCGCTTGATGAACAGTCTGGCCCTGGTGGGGTACGCGATAGACGACCCCGCCCCCGACGGGAAACCAGGCATGCTGGCGGGTTGAGCCCTCCACTCGTACTCGACGCACAAAAGCCTCCCCTGATATCTGAAGGACAAGTGCTCGAATCGGAACATTTGGAGGCAACTCGCTCAAAGAATATTGAGTCAGGCCGGGCTTGGGTTGCAAGTCTTGCGAAAACTTCAGGCTAAGCGTTCCCTCCAGCTCTGCGGTAGTTGCGCTACCGGGCAACTGTGCCCGGGCACCTAAAATTGTAAGACGCTGCTTGTCTGTTCCGGGCAACAAGGTGATCCTGAGATAGCGAGCTTCGGAAGCCGGATAGCTTACCAGGTTTCTGGATGCATGCGGACCGCCGGTCGAGATGTTGAAAACATAAGCTCCCTGGGTGAGGATGCCGAAGTCATTTCCGTCGAGACTGCTCTCTACTTTTGTCGATCGTAAAAAGTCGCTTCCGTCGATGTCGAGAATGACTTGACTATGGCGCTGGCCCCCGGGGCCCAGGTCGAATACGGCCTGCGAACTTCCATCGGGCTTGATGACCGGGTCTAATACGGTAGTTGCGAATTCGAGTGAGCGCGTTTTTGAAGTGAGCCTGCGCAGCAGATAAGGGACTTCGGTTCCTGATGAATCGACGATGCGGATATCCTTGAAGGCCGGCTGGGTCTGGGAAGAAGAGTATAGCAGAGGATCGACAACCAGGCTGTAGTCGCCGGGCGATTCTATGGCCTGGATTGTTCTGATATGACTATATTTGGTGCGATCGACCGCCCCGGCCGATGAGGCTGATAGACATAAGCTAAGGCCAACCATAAAAAATACAGATGCTTTGCCGGTATCCACCAGGAGCGTTTTGAGACGCTGACCGAACCTGGCATACAGGAAACCGCCGGCCAGCAGCAAAAGACCCACCGCAACTAGAACGATGATCTGGTGAATGCGTGCCAGTTCCCAGACATCCCAGAGAACCAGCTTGCCCAGGGTAACTGCGAACAAGACTATTCCAAAGATGCGGTGCACAAAGTTCCTGAACATAAAGCCTATCACCAAAAGCAAAGCAGCATAGATTGCCAGGACAACGGTTGCCACCATGTCAAGGCGGTGTGCCTGGGCATACAGCGCTTGATCAAACTTGTCATACATTTCAGCAAACTCCTCGTAAGGTAAGCCGCCGGGTGGCAGTAGGGAAAGATCGGTGAACACCAGCCTGAATTCAGTAATCATCAGGGCCAAAATTGCCAGGTGGCCAATAATTGCAAGTAGCAGTCCGCTGACTCTAAAGAACTTCTCTTTGATTTGCCTGATAGTGAAAGCTGCCAGCAGCATGCCTATTCCGACCGCCGCCAGAGCAAGGGCCCGGGGATGAAAAAATACTCCCGGAAACATAAGTCCTTGCGACCCCTGGGAGGACCAGAAAATATCGCGCTGCTCGAATAGCCAAAAGAAATCGGTCGAGAACATGCGCAGCATGGTGATGAAAAACATTACCAGGCCGGCTATCAACCAGGCCCGTTGCCGGGCTGCCGTGGCCAGATAGACGAGTACGACGGCTTCGACCGCCCAAATCACGGTAACGCTAACACCGCTGAAAAGGAAAGCAACCGCCTGGGTAAAAAACACGAGCGCCAGACCCAGCGGCACCAACGCTCGGTAGCGACCATAGTCGCCGGCCTGGTGCATGCGCAGGCCGACTAAGAAGTATATCGCCCCACAGCCCACCGACAACAGGGCTCGCAAAATCGTTGCGCTCTCGGGTGTAGCCATCATGAACAAGGCATTGAAACCCAGTCCGGCCCCGGCCAGGACGAAGAGTCGCACGGGGTCCCAGGGGGCATCCCGGATGAACATGTCGACGCAGACGAAGCCGATGTAAATCAACATCCACAAGCCGGTCACAACGATAAACCCGGTTTGCACTTCGGGCAGGTCGGAATGAGCCACGGCACTTGCCGTCTGCAGGCCCAGGAGGCTGAGTGCGAAGGCCGAGACGATTGTCCAGACCGAGCGGGCGGCCAATCCGACCAGGAGATAGACAGCCGAAAGAACGGCCAGCAGCAAGCCCAGGTAGCCGTAATGCTCGGGCATCAGCCAGACAGTGCTCAGAACGGCCATACCCAGCCCGGCCCCGCCCAGCAGGAGTAACATACCGGTTGAGGACAGCCGATTGTCTTTCCAGGCCCTTTGGAAAAAGACTCCGAAATAAATCGCCGACCAGCCGCCGGTCAGGATCATCATAGCCAAGAGCTGCCTGGATTCGATTTGCCCGGTTAGAGACGTGAGTACAACGAAAGAGGCGGCCATCGGCAGGCCAAGCCAGTTGGTTCGGTTTTGCCGAATTAATAACCAGGCAAAGAAAATTCCCAGGGCGCACATAACACCGCCCAGCAGCAGGGGTTGATCGTAAAGTAAAGCGGCGAAGGCGGTATGCGCCCCGATCGCTCCGGCCAGATAGAGCCCGACGGCACTCGTCTGGTTGTTTTTCTTCTGCAGTTTGAAGCCGGCAGCCACCCATTGCAGAGGATACAAGGCGGCATACAATAGCGGGGCCCAGCGGGCGACCAGCGGATAATAATGGCCCTGCAGCTCTGTGGCTGGTTGGTCGTACATTCCGGCCGGCGGCGGCGGGCTGGCATCGAAGAAGCGTTCGTACCAACCGGCGAAGAGCGCGCTGATACCCGCAACAGCCGTCCAGGTGGCAATCTTGAAGTTGAGCCGGACGGCGACTATCAGGGTGCCGGAGGTCATTACCAGCAGATAGGAAAAGAGAGCCAGGGGGCGGTCCACTCCGGTTGACAGCAAGACCGGATTGATAAAGACCGCTAACAGCGACAAGACCAGGATCGATTCTGCGCGGTGAACGATTGCGAGTATGCCTCCCAATAATGCTAAAAAGGCTACCACGCCGAATGCTGCCAAAACCGGCACCAGATGATAAAAGGCGAAGCTGGCGTAAGCTGTTACGAGCAGCAAGGCCAGGCCCAGGCCCAGCGAACCCTGTACGAAGATCGGATGGGTTTTATCTTTGCCAGCCATGAGTTGACCGATAAACAAGAAAGCCACTCCGGCAACCACTCCGACGGCCAACCTGCCCCAGGGACCAATCCATTCGTTGTCGACCATGTACTTGAAAAAGAACCCCAGAGCTACGATGACCAGTAACACCCCGATTCGAGTGAACCAGACCAGTCCGATATGTTCCTCGATGCTCTTTTTAGTTGGCGGCGGAGGCTCAACCGGCGGCGCTGTCTCCGGCGTCTGAGCAATCGGCGGCTTGTCTGAAGGTTCCGGCTCGGATGGCGGAAGTTCTTCAATTGGCTCGAGCTCTTGTACGAGTGTTTTTTCGGCGACTGTTTGTGCGATGACCAGGGGTCTAATTTGCTCCGGCTGCCGCGCTTCAGATTTTTCCAGCCTGTGCTCGTAAAGGTCCATGCGCTGCTGCAGCTCACGCACCCGACGCTTGGCCTTGACCGCGAAAACAGTCGCGATAATCGGCAAGATCAGCAACAAGAGCCCGATTACGCAGGCCACCAATCCTACAAAGACGATGTCGATCAAGCTCGAAGCTCCTTTAATCGCTGGGCCACCTGGCTTGCTGCATCCTTTGGTAAATCCAGGTGGGTTACTAAGCGAATCGTTTTGTCCGCCAACGGCAAAGCCAGAATTCCTTGTGTCTTCCAGTTTTCTAAAGTTGTCGTAGTTGTTGTTGGCCCGTCTGTGTGAATCAGCAGGATGTTAGTTTCGGGTTCCTGGACAGTGTGTCTGTCGTCCAGGCACTCGCTCAAGCTGTCGGCCAGCTGCTTGGCCAATAAATGATCGTCGGCCAGACGCGCAATATTGTTATCCAGGGCATATATGCCGCAAGCCGCCAGAATTCCGACCTGACGCATTCCGCCGCCCAACATTTTTCGATACCAGCGCGCGCGTTGGATAACCACTTGATCTCCGATCACTACTGAACCGACCGGACAACCTAACCCCTTCGAAAGGCAAAACGACAAGGTGTCGACAGCTTTGGCGTAGTCTGCGACTTTGGTTCCCGAGGCAACTGCGGCGTTAAAGACACGTGCTCCGTCCATGTGCAGGCGCATTTCATATTCGTCGGCCAGTTCGCGCATGGCCTGTATGTTTTGCAGCGGGACAACCCGCCCCCCGGCCAGGTTGACCGAGTTTTCGACTACGATTAGCTTGGAAATTGGTTCGTGGACGTCCTTGTGTCGAATGGCCGGCTTGACTTGTTCGGGGGTTATCATTCCGTCGTGACTGTCGAGAACGTTGAAAATAACACCAAGTAGAGCCGAGCCGCCGCCGACCTCATGAGAAAAAGAATGCGTGCGCCTTTCCATGATGCATGCCTGACGTTCGAATAGCTCGGCGACTTTCTTCTCCAGGCGGTTGACGGTCGGATCTTCTTCCCAAACATCATCGCCGACCTCGGCCTGGAGCATGGCCTGTCGCATAGCCGGCGTGGGTTTGGTTATTGTGTCCGACCTGAAGTCGAGGATCGGTGGGTTGCTCTGCATTTGCTTTCCTCGCTTGATGTTAGTACTCAAAAAGGCGAAGCTCGCCCAGAGCCTGCAAGTCTTCTGATGGACCCATTGGTGAAAAAGCGCTAATCGAGCGGGCACCCCGGTCGTTATCGTAGAGCACCAGGTCGAAGGCGAAAGTTTTTTCGACAACTGGTGTCTCGAGGTAGCCCAACTCATTCCAGGGTATTCGAACTTTAAACGTATAACCCTGGCCCTCCTGACAATCGTTACTGGGCAACGGTCCGTCAAGGTCGAATCGAAAGTAGATTTCGTTCGGGTTCCAGTCGTCCGAGCCAATTCGGTCATAGGCGGTCGAACCGGTCAGGTTGAATAAGGCGCGATAGACGTGATCTTTGTCCACGGCTACAACTAACTCGACCGCGTCATCTCTCAGGATTTCTTCTCGATCGTTGTTTGCCCGATTCTGAGTACAATAGGTTTGGTCGTCACTGGAAATGGCGATCGTCAGCGCTTCGCTGTCCCAGAGGGCATAAATCTGAACGTTGTCTTCGGCCGGCGACAGTACTCGAGTCAGAGGTACCGCTCCCGAGTCGATAAAGTCGTCGATTCCGGCATCGAAACTTACTTTGTCGCGCTCGACTTTGCAGGCGTCGATAATTCTGGTTTTCAGGGCCAGGGCGCCGGTCCCATAGGCAAAGTAGCTATCGGCTGGAAAACCGTCTGGGTTGGGCTCCCAGTCGGGCGGCCAGCGAATAACTGTGGCTTGGCCGTTGCCATCATCATCCCGCAGTTCGATGCCGAGTCCCATCAGCCGATTGGGGCCGGGGCCGTCATTGTTGGTCAGGTTGTCGATCGGAATGGTTGCAAAAATAGTATAGCCTGTGTCGCTGACTACGAAATTGGGAACGACTCCGCTCCCGGACGGCCAGATTTCGACGAACTGTTCCGAGCCGAAAACGACGGCCAGGTCATCGAACTCCCTGGCCTCGGGTTGCGAATCGCCGTTTCCATCGATTACCAGGACAACCAGGTCGCCCGACCATTTGTCCGGTGAGTTGGGAACCAGCTTATCGTCTTGGACTTCAATTTCAAAATACATGTGATGAGAATTATAGGCCACGGTCGCCGTTGCGATCTGGCTGCCTTCGCCTTCCAGCTTGAGGCTGATCGGGGTACCGATTGCAGACAGGCCGTCTTGCGGGTCGATCAGGGTCGGTCCGGCATGTGCGACGGCCGAGGAATTACTAGTGAAAAAAAGGGTCGTCTTGAGGGTCCCCTGACCGAAATGCAGCGGCGGGCTAAATCCCCAGGCTTGAGCTGCCTGATTGTTGTCGATGCCGCTGACCTCGATTCGGTAATCGCTGTTACTGCCGATCGGGCCGAACTCGGCCTGGCTTTCGAATTCGTAAAGGTTCCAGGATCTGGAACCGTCTTGGAGATTGACCTGGAGTTGATTTACCTCGGCAAATGGATCTTCATCGGGGATCACCTCGGCAAACAGATTCAGATAGAATGTTTGCCCGCCGCCGCTGGAACAAGCTGTCATCCCGAGCAAGCAAAGAAATATAAAACTGGTGGTACATTTCGAAATCACTTGGTTTCGATCCCGTGCTTGTCCAGCAGGTCTTTTAGATGGTGCCGGTCGAGACCTGCCTCTCGGGCGGCTTTGGACACGTTGCCACCGAAGCGCTGGATCAAGTCGGACAGGTAGGCCTGCTCGAAGGCGTCGACAATCTGGGACTTAGCCTGCTTGAAAGGTAGCGGTTCGGTCTGGCGGATACTGGTTTCCCCGAGACCCTTAGCTAGTTCGCTTAAAAACGACTCAAGATTGAAATCATCCGAGCGAGTCAGCGCAACAGCGCGTTCGACAACATTTCTCAGTTCGCGCACATTGCCCGGCCAGGGATACTCGGTAAAGCGCGAAAGCGCCGAGCCTGGGATCTCTATAGCTTGCTTGCCGTCGCTGGCAAGCTTTATGAAATGTTCGGCAAGTCGGGGCAGATCATCGCAGCGGTCGCGCAGCGGCGGAATCCGCAAACTTATGACAGCCAGGCGGTAGTATAGATCTTCCCTAAAGTTGCCCCGGCTGACTTCATCCTTGAGGTTTTTGTGGGTGGCCGCGACCACACGTACATCGACTTCGACAAGCTGATCGCTGCCAACCGGTTTGAACCTGCGACGCTCAAGGACGCGTAGTAGCTTGGGTTGCAGCTCTTTAATCAGATCGCCGACTTCGTCGATGAAGATTGTGCCCTGGTGGGCTTGTTCGAAGCTGCCCGCCCGATTGGCGATTGCGCCGGTGAAGGCTCCTTTGCGATGCCCGA
>JAFDKH010000291.1 GCA_019307065.1 Deltaproteobacteria bacterium | reverse complement strand
GTGAGAGCTATGCATCCCGCGGCTGCGTCACGCGCCCGATACTTGTTTTTCTTCGTGGCCAGCGGGTCCCCGCAGCCACAGCTGGAGACAGTTAACGGATGCTCGGAGTCGTGCAGATTGTCACGGCTGGTGGAAGAAATCGTTGGCATCGCACAACAGGCAGAGATCGCCAGCCTGGAGTTTAACACGGTTCAACTCGACGATGTCCCCGGGGTATGTGTGGGCACAGTCGATTCGAGATATTGCAATTCGACATATCTGTGTCCCGAGGGCTACCTGTGTGATGATCCTAACCGAGTCGAGAATGGCTACACCCAGGAACTACTCGAGCAGATGATCGCTGGACTCGATTCCCAGCCGGCACGTTTCTCGATAGCGGCTCAACTGAACTTCTTTTACCTGGATTTTCCCGTCGAGTCCGTGCCCCTGGTTCCCCGGACGTTTTTGATCACCAACCGCAACACGAAGGTGCTCGATGGACGGGTTGTTGCCGACAGCGACGGTGACGGATTGAGTGATCAAGAAGAGCGGAAACTCATGACCGATCCCGCCCGGCCCGACAGCGACGGGGATGAAATCAGCGATCTGCTGGAATTCCGGATGAAGAGCTCTGGTCTCGATCCGCTGCAGCCGGACCGGCCCTCTGTTTGCGGGACGGATTCACCTTTCCCCGACAGCGATGCAGACGGGCTCAACGACTGCGAGGAAATCTTGGCAGGAACCGACAGGCTGCTTCAAGACACCGATCGCGACGGGTATCCGGACGGCGTGGAACTGCGGGCGGGAACCAGCCCACTCGAGCGGGACTCCGAAGGAGATCTCGATCATGACGGAATCGCCAACGGCATCGAACTGGAGGTACACCTGGATCCACGTGCTGTCGATTCCAACCTGGAGCCCAACTTGGCCTACATTTACGAAACCTTCCAGGATGACGCCCGGCCGATTCACGAAATCGGCCAACCCGTGCTGACTACCGGTGTACAGGTAACGGCATTGTCAAACCGATCAATCGCCGGGGCCGGAACACTGTACTACTACCCGGCCGGAACGCTCACATCTCAAGGCGTTGTCCGCACCCATCCCAGTCTGGCCTGGCGTGACGCAGCCGACTCATTACACGGGCAAGAAGTGACCATCGCGGCCAGCGGTAGTTATCTGCTCTTCTCTGTATGCGCCTGCCAAAAGATCTGCCCCGCCGATTGTGGACCGGGAGAATGGTGCGATCCGATCACCGCTGTCTGCGCTGCCGATCCATGCGAATTGGCAGCCTGCACATCACTTCAGAGTTGCGATCAGCGGACCGGCCGCTGTCGGCCGGACTGCAACAAGGCCGGCTGCGACCAGGGGATGCGCTGCGAACCTTATTCCGGCCTGTGTGTAGAAGACAAGTGTAGAAGCGTAGAGTGCAACGGACTAAAAGAGTGCAACGCCGAAGCGGGGGTCTGCGCCCGGTCCCCGTGTCTGAATCAGGAATGCCCCCAGGGTCTGGATGTCGATCCCTCATACAATCCGCCATGGATCGCAGTCGAAGTGGACTTAGAACGGCTTTTAGAAAATGGAGCCTGGTGCGACGGCAGTCTGGAAACAGAATCTTGCAAAACGGATGCCGAATGTCCGGCAAATTGCAAATGTCGTTTTAGGGAGTACCTGTTGATCTCAGCCCCGGAGAAGACCTGCATCGACTTCGTCGTCGAAAATATCAGCCTGGCCGAGACCGTATCCGAGTGGCCGGAGGCCGGGATCGGCTACAATCGAATCCAGGTACTCTTGGGTCTTCATCCCGAGGGCTACCCGAATGGGCATACCGTTTACCGGTCCGCCGAGGTGGTCGTTCGCTACCTGGACGGACGGCGTGAACCCGATACACCGGTGATTTGGCTGACCGACTCCGACTTCCTGCCAGTGCCCGAGCGTCCTTAGGTAGTAGCGCTGGGAAAAAGGGGACGGTTCTGCAAGTTCTCTTAATAGCCCGGTCCACTGTCGCTTACGTCTTCTTTTTGGTCATGACAGGTCGAGTCGTCTATAGCTGCCTGGGCCATCTCTTCCCACTGTTTGCATGCCTCAGGCTGTTGAAACCCAATGCCAACAATGTTTGAATCGCAGGCGGCCGAGGGCACGGATTCGATGCATAGCTGGAGCTCATCAGGATAGGCGGCAAGTGCAAGTAGCTCGCAATCATTCATCAGACTGAAGTCCAACTCACAGAAGTAGAGTTGTTGATCATTCCCGGTGCATTGCCGACCTCTATCGCACACAGTCGCCGAGTAGGAGTAGCTGAGTAACTCTGCATCTTGCACCCCACAACCGTCCGCGCAAGCTCCATTGTTGGTCAGGCACAGTTCGCACAACCGGGCGGGATCGTCATTGATTCCACCACAGTTCAGCACAGCGATCATGCAGGTTCCAAGTAAAAGTAAATTCAGAAATTTGCCAGACATAGTGTTCTCCTTTTAGCCAGTTTGGCCTTGGTTTTAAGTTGTTAACATCCCAGGTTGTCCGGATGGGAACCGCATTTGGGAAAAAGTAAGAAAAGTAGGCAAAAAGCAGGGGACGAAGGTCACCTGCAACGATGACGGCCCCATGGTCGAGTACCTGCTCAGCCGTGGCGCGAATCCCTTGGCTACCAATCGGGCGGGACACACACCAGCCTTTCGCTCTTATTACATGGAGCTTCCTGACATCGAAAAAATCTTTCGCAAGGCTGGTGTAAAACAGTTCGGGATGTTGAAACCTCCTGATTTGTCAGGTGGTGGACCCAAGATACGAATTCCAGTGATCGAGGTTGAAGCTCGCTGAAAGAATCAGGGGAATTCATCTCAAGGCATTATTGGCACGCACTCCAGGACGACCAGGTCCACCGATAAGCGCCTTGCTGGCAAGTGCTGGTACTCGTCTGGTCATTTCCGCAGCTCTTGCTTATCGATACGTTTTCGCCCCCATTAACCCGGCAATCGCACCATACATAACATGACGAACAGGTGATATCCTGAGTGCAGGCCCTGCAGGAAGTTCCAGTGGCTCCCGCGCACCCCCCGGTGTTGTCGCTGACCACCCGGCAGATCTTGCCCCCGCACATCTCCCATTCTTTGTCCTGAAGCTCGCATTGGCACGAGCCGCTCACCGGATCGTTGTTGCAGTCAGGGTATCCCCAGTGGTCGTCCGGCTCGTTGCACATTTCGCAATTCAGCCCGGTATAGGCGGCATCGCACTGGCAAGTCCCGTCTGGATAGCAGACACCGTGGCCGTTGCAGTCTCCTTTTGAATCCTCGCCGTTCTCGGGCACGCAGTTTCCCGCCTGGCATATCTGGCACTGAGGGCATTCGGTATGCTCCAGACTATCGCCGTTGTCGACACAGTTTCCCGCCCCGTCGCAGCTATCATCCACCCGGCACGGCACGCCCTGATCGCCGCAGGGCGCCCCCGAGGACGCGGGCGAGTTCTGGCAACCCGATTCGTCCAGACACTGATCGTCGGTGCACTCCTGGTCGTCGTCGCAGTCTTGAACCAGGGCGCTTCCCGAGCAGGTGTTTGACTGACAGTTCAGCCGGCGCCACTCGAGCCCGTTGCAATAGCGCGAACCACACTCGATCCCGTCGGCGACGTTGGTGCAGTCTTTGTTATCGTCAGGAAACGGTTCGCAGGCACCGCCGAGGCAGTACATCTCCGGCGGGCAATCGGCGTCGATGTAACAGGAAATCACGTCTTGTCCCCCGGAGACACCGCTGCAGCTAGCAATCCCCAAAACCAAGACGATTAAAAAACACCTATGGCCCATTAGTCCACCCTCCCGAAATACTGTTCTGCTCATTATAGCATTCTACCGGCTGGATGATACCTAAAGTGGGAACAGGCTACCAACTATCGCTTGACCCACCGGCCCCTATCTGTTTTATGTTTACAGCGCAGGTGCGAACGAGCACAGTCCACACGGTCGAAACAGCCTGACTCAAAGCTCAGGAGGTTAGCTATGAAATACGTCAAGATCATCGCGGGTATAGTGTTTATTCTGGCTGGGCTGTTTGCCTTCGGCGTCGGTTGCGCTGGTAAAAGCTGGAATATAGATTGGTTGAGCAATTTTGGCTCAAAGTCTTTTTCACAATTCGGCAAATGTGTGGCCAACATCGACCACCTCTTCGACAGAGAACAGGATCTTATTGCCTTAGGTTTGATGATCCTGGCCTTCATGATCGCCGCCGCCTTCTTTTACTCTGCATTTTCCAAGAAAAAGAAAGAATTTAACCCTCTCAAAGAGGATTCGTCGTCAGATAAGGTGGATGAGGGTTCGTCTAAAGAGGATTCTAATAAGGCGAACCTGGCGTGAAATATGATATGTTAAATCCAGTTAACTGTCTCTTAGAAGAAGGTGGCCGTTGTCCGAAAGGGAATTTGCTGGACGAATAACAGGCTCCTGAGATTCTCAATAGTTCGTAATCTCACGGATATGAGAAAAAGGAATACGTGCAATTATGCTCAAACTTGGGGTCGTCGGCACATCGCGCAAGGAGAACGAAAAACGAGTCTCCATCCACCCTGACCATCTATGTCGCATCCCAGAAGACTTGCGCCAGCACATCGCTTTTGAGGAAGGCTACGGTGAACATTTCGGCATGACCGACGCCAAGCTCGTCGCTCAATGCGGCGGATTGGCCGGCCGCAAGGAACTGCTTGAGCACAGTGACATCGTACTTCTCCCCAAACCCATGATCGAGGACTTCGAGGAGATCCAAGAAAACGGTATCCTATGGGGCTGGCCGCATTGTGTGCAGCAGCGGAATTTTGTCCAGGCGGCGATCGACCGCAAGCTGACCCTCATCGCTTTTGAAGAGATGTTTGTCTGGGGACCCGACGAGCATCGCGGCCGGCACACGTTCTATAAGAACAACGAGTTTGCCGGCTACTGCGCTGTATTGCATGCTCTGCAGTTGAAAGGGATCGATGGGCACTACGGAAAGCAACGAAAAATCGTCATTCTGAGCTTTGGCGCTGTCAGCCGGGGAGCCATCTATGCCCTCAAGGCACGTGGCTTCAGAGACATCACCATCTGCATCCAACGGCCCGACCACTTAGTGCGCGAGGAGGTGCTCGGTTGTTACTATCTACGCATGCGGTGTGGCGAGGAAGGCGAGCCGCGCATGGTTGCGGTGGAGCATGACGGCACCGAGTTTTCGTTGTTCGACCTGATCAGGGATGCAGACATCCTAATAAATGGCACCTTTCAGGATACCGATATGCCTATCACTTTTG
>JAFDKH010000469.1 GCA_019307065.1 Deltaproteobacteria bacterium | reverse complement strand
GGAAAATCTTGATATTCTCTCCACCGATCTCCGAAGGGATCGCTTGCTTTCTCCGTTCATTCCCCCTTTCCGTTTTTCTCATCTCCTGGTTAATAAGTGCATCATAACGGATTTTGGGCTGTCCTGTCAATAGAAAAATCGAAAATTTAATAAATAATTGAAGCTGTGCTGAATCTTCTGTAATGCCTTATATAACAGTACTTTATAAAAACATAGCGGTTTTTTACTTTGTTAGATTTCAGATAATTTTTCGTGATTTTGATCAGACCTGATCGGTAAAGCTGAAATCCTGAGAAGACTTCGGTTGATGCCGGTATCCAAATCCGCCGGTTTCCGACCTCGCTCTTACCCGATTCGGGTGTTGATTGCACCCTATCATACACAAGTCAGTTGATTAAGATCGCTGTGAAAAGACATTCCTATTTGATCTAAATCACGGTGGGATCTGGCGAACCGTAAGTATAGGTTGTTTCGACTGTGGCTTTGAGATCTTTAAAACCCTGGGCTACACTGCCAAACTGAAATTGTTGTAACAACCAGGATAATTTTGCCTCGGTTCGCCGAAGGCCGACACGATGACGCCATCGAAACAGTCGCCCCATCGGAAGCACCGGCTGATCCGTATCCAATTCCCACGGATGCAGGTATATCATCCCCATCTGATTGCGACGTTCGACCTTCCTAAGTGCCAAGCCTATCAGTCTGGCCGGCAGAAGCCGAAGATACCCGCCCCCCCCTACCGGAATATTCATACGCCTCAGTGGCAGGGTCAGCGGCGGTATTTCCAATATCTTACCGGCGCCGGGACCAAGGGCGAAATGCGGAACCGTAGGAGCTTCAGGGACTCCATATCGGTCGTGCCGCACCGGAAAAATCGACGAATCATAAGCAAAGCCCGCCTCCCCCAACACGTCAATTGCCCAAGCGGTCGTCCTGGTAATCGAGAACGTCGGCGCGCGATAACCAAGCGGTGGTTCGGGTAATCGAGAACGTCGGCGCGCGATATCCTGTCACTGGCCTGCCGGAAATGTCCTCCAGCAACCTGCGACTATCGAGCAACTCACGCCGGAACTCTTCCGGATTAAGTCGATTCAGCATTCGATGTGACATACCGTGTGAGGCAATTTCATGGCCCTGCTCCGCGATCTGCTGTACCAACTGCCGTTCGTGTTGAGCCACCCAGCCCAGAATAAAGAACGTTGCTAACGTTTGATGATCTGCCAAAAGATGCAGGATTTTATCCACCGCCGGTGCCAACCGCTTTGGTATCGAGTCCCACTGGGTGTAATCATAGATACCCGAAGCAGACTCCACTTGAAAGTACTCTTCCACGTCAAAACTCAATAGATGCGACGTGGCCGAGTATTTATTTGTTTTCGCTTGTTGGTTCACGGTCTCCTGGCTCAATTTTCGTCAAGGCTTCCCCAGCGCGTTTGAGTGCTTTGACCTCCGCCGGCGTTAGAGTTTTACCCTCGTTTTGCCGTGTCTGGCCGAGCTGGATCGCCGCCTCAAGGTGCCAACGGGCCAAGTTGCTGTTTCCCTGGGCGGCCTCAACCGCTCCCAGGTGGTAGTGAAACTCCAGCGAATTGGGAACTCCCTTTATTACTCGGCGCAGCTCCTCACATGCCTCGTCTTGGTTCCCTTGAAGATAGCTGATCCACCCCTTCGTATCACGAAAGATCCATATGCCCGGTGATGTGCTAACGGCTTCATCTATCCATTTTTTTGCTTCGGTAAGCTGTACTGTATCCTGGGGTGCCAGTTCCGATACCATATTGGCTGCATTGTTAGCCGCAATGGGATTCTTGCTGGACTCCCAAACTCGTCGATAAACCTTCAGCGCTTCGGCAAACTGACCGGCATTCTCCAGGGCCGTCCCTTGTTGTAACAGGTATTTCGTTGGATCTTGCTGATACTGGGCGAGTTGGCCATAGAGGGCGGCTGCCTGGGTAAACTCTTCGGTCTGCATCAGATGCTGGGCTTTAATTATCCGGGCTAGACTACAATTCTTCGGTTCGAGAATTGTGTGGACCTCACGCAAGATCGATTCATCAACACCCGAGGCCAGAATTATTGAGGCCGCCCATTGGCACGTGGGGCGCTGCTTCAATAGTTCCAAGGACCAGTCCCGGCTCAGTTTCAACACGGCCAGGTCGAATGCCACTAACACTTTCAATAATTCTCTGGATTCGGTTTGACCCGTTTTCACATTCGCTTCGGCATATTCTACTAATTCTAAGGCAGCGAATTTTGTTATAATCTTGTTACCGCGGAAATGCTCTAGCTCGGCTTTCGCTTGTTCGATAGCGCCCTGGGCTAGATGGAGCAGAATCTTATAGGGACCAGGGATTCGTTTAGGTGGTTTAAGCTTGCTCCACTCTTCGTCCATTTGCTTAATCCGGTTGAACCATTTTTGAGCTGCCTCAGGATTCTCAGTTCGGCAGG
>JAFDKH010000114.1 GCA_019307065.1 Deltaproteobacteria bacterium | reverse complement strand
ACCCTGAAGGGATGCTTCGCCGAACCCCTCTCCTCCATTGGAGGTCGAGGTCACCGAACATTGCTCAGATCCAGGCCGCTGGTTCTTCCGTATGCTGGGTTTTGCAGCGGAATCCTCATATCTCATTTTCCTTGGAGCACAAAGCGACAATCTAAAACGTAGACGTCGATATCCTCGGGAGTGGCAATCTGTCCATGCCTGAAACCATAAACGAAGCGATTGATTTGAAGTGCGGCGTCAAAGATGCGGGATCGTCCGGATTCCATACGTACCACCCGGACGGATGAACAAATATGAGATATGAGACCCTCCGACCCCCAATGCATTCAGTGCCCCGTTTCATCTGTCCCGCGGTCGCCGGTTCGATTTTCCACCAGGCGCCCGTTTTCGAAAGTCAGAATGCGGATGAACCGCTTGGAGCCGAAGTCGTAGACCCACTCGTCGATGGTGAAGGTTTTCTGAATGACTTTACCCCGGGATCCGTAGAAGGTGCGCTGTTCCTTGCGCTGGTCTTCATAGGTTGGATTGCCCCACTTGCGCAGCACCTTCGATTTCAGGTCGCCGACCGAGATGATGCCGATTCGGTTGGAGGCGGGGCCTGAGAGTCCCTGGCCGTACCCACCGCTCTTGATCTTGACTAGCTTGCCGTCGTGGAAGAACAGGATCTGGACCAGGCGGTTGGTACCGAAGTCGTAGGTCCATTCGTCCACGGTCAATGTTTTCTGGAAATAGTGGCCTTTTCGAGTGGTGATACTGGTCTCCTCGACTCGCTGGTCCCAGAGTGTCGGCTCGCCGCATTTCATGTGTACTTCAGCTTTGAGCTCTCCCAGCGAAATGATCCCCCCTGGGCACTTCAAGGCCAGGGCTTCGACAGACCAGCCGATCATCATGAGGGCTAAAATGATTGAGACATTCCTCGGGTTCAATGTGTGCCTCCTCGTTTTTCCGGTCCAGGACATCGCTCATACAAAGCAAGATCTGCGCCAAAATAAACGCAAAGATTTACATGGGGTTACTTTGCGGATCCTACGCAGAGACCCGAATCTGGAATACCCAATTTGGAATGTAACAAGGCGAAAAAGGTATCAGCGAACCGGACTGAGTTACTACGGGAATTGAAAGGATACTCATCTCAGTGCTAGAGTGTCCTCGATGCAACTCGCGGGCCCAAAAATATGGTTGTGGCTGTTGGTTATTCTGCTGGCCGGGTGTTCCAATCGGGGCGGATTGGATGACGGCGGCTTTGACGATGGTTTCGACGGCGGTGACCGGGTTGTCAGCCCGCTCAGGATCGGCTCGGAAGAAACCTTGGAAATCGCCACCTGGAATATTCAAAATTTTCCGGCCAATTCGGCGACCGCCAACCGGGTGGCGGCCCTGATTGCCGATATGGACATCGATCTGGTGGCGGTCCAGGAGATCGCCGACGTGACGGCCTTCGAGCAGATCCTGGATCAACTGGACTCGCATGCCGGAGTGCTCTCCGACCACGAATATAGCTCGGGCGAGTACCAAAAAACTGGCTTCATCTATCGTAAAGACATGATCAGGATTCGTGGAGTGGAATCGATCTTCGAAGGGGATTGGTATGCTTTTCCGCGACCGCCCTTAAAAGCCCAGATTGAGGTAACCGGGCTGGGAGAAACCCTGACCATGGATGTTATCAACGTGCACCTCAAGGCAGATACCAGCCAGGAGAGCGAAGACCGGCGGCGAGAGGCCTGTGAAAAATTGAAGGAACATGTTGATACGATAATAAATGACGGACTGGAGAGCGAGGTCATCATTTTAGGTGATTTCAACGATCGCCTGGATGATGACCCGCAAGACAATGTGTTTTCGGTCTTCTTAGATGATCCGGCGACATATGAATTCACCAGCCAAGAGCTGGCCGATCAGGGAGAGTTCTCCCTGATTCCCTGGCACAACCTGGTAGACCACATCTTGATTAGCGCTGATTTACAAGACGAATATTTTGATGGCCATACTCTGGTGAAGCATCTGGACACTGAAATATTTGCCTATGATTATGTTGATGAAGTATCTGACCACCGGCCGGTAGTGGCCATTTTTCCGATGGGAGAGTGAGGAAAGTTGCTTGCTAAGGCAACAACCCGTATAAAGCAATCATGAAAAACAAAATAACCAGAGAACTAATTGAAAAGCTTCCCAAAACAGATCTGCACGTACACCTGGACGGTTCCATTCGGATTGGGACTCTGATTGAGTTGGCCAAGGAAGCCAAGGTAGAGCTGCCCTCGTATACCGAAGATGGCCTGCGCGAGCTGGTTTTCAAAGACAACTACAACAGCTTAGAAGAATACCTGGCCGGGTTCGGTCTGACCTGCGGGGTTATGAAAAATAAAGAGCAACTCGAGCGAATTGCCTACGAGCTGGCCATTGACAACCAGCAAGAAGGTGTTCGCTACGTCGAGGTCAGGTTTGCACCCCAGCTACACTCGCGCCAGAATTTTGATTTAATCGCGGTTTTGCATGCTGTCAACGACGGGCTGCAAAAAGCCAAAGACGAGTTCAACAAGAGGGCCGAAGTTGTTTTGGAAGCAGAACCGCCATTTGAGTACGGGATCATTGCCTGCGCCATGCGCTATTTCGACGAGCATTTTTCCACCTATTTCCGATCGTTTATTAATCTGCATCGCTACTCGGACCCTGACAGAGTCTATGCGCTGAGTTCGCGGGAGGTTGCTCAGGCTGCAGCCAGGGCCTATCACGCCGACGGGCTGCCGGTGGTCGGAGTCGACCTGGCCGGACCCGAAGAGGGGTTTGCACCCCATCACCATCGCGAGGCTTACGAATTTGCCCATCGCAACTTCTTGCAGAAAACCGTGCACGCCGGCGAGGCTTACGGCCCCGAAAGCGTGTTTCAGGCCATAACCGAGTTGCACGCCGATCGGATCGGCCACGGGACCTCGTTATTAAACCCCAAGGCCATCCGCGACCCGGAGATCAAAGACCCCGAAGACTATGTTCATGATCTGGTACAGTACATCGCCAACCGCCGGATCACTCTGGAAATCTGCCTGACTTCCAACCAGCAAACCAATCCGGTCTATCGCGACCTGAAGAAACATCCCTTCGGGCAGATGATGGACGAGAAACTGTCACTGACCTTGTGCACCGACAACCGGACAATTTCCAATACGACTGTGACCGACGAGATTTTAAAGGCGGTGACCAGCTTCGACCTGGACATGGCCGATCTCAAGAACCTTTTGGTCTATGGCTTCAAGCGCAGTTTTTTTGCAAAAAGCTACTCGGCCAAGCGTGCCTATGTGCGCCGCTGTATGGACTATCTCGAAAAAATAACCGACGATCACTTCAATACTTAGCCGGCTCAGGGGCAGAAGCACGTCGGACAGCTAGCACAACAATTGTCGTCTGTGTTGCAAAACTCCATATTGCAGTCGCGGCAGTCGAAATTGCTACCGCAGGGTATTTCCCAGCACGGCATGCAAAGTTCGTTGCTGCAAACCCGGTTTGTCCCGGCGCAATCGGTCCCGTTGGGGCAGTCGGACGTATCTTCGCAGTCTTCCAAATCATCGCCGTCGTCATCTACGCCGTTATCGCAGATTTCATCCGGCGCAAAAGTACAGCTGCCACCGCTGCAAATGTAGCCGCTGTCGCAGTCGGCAATGCTTTCACAGCCGCACTGGTTGCCGACACATTTTTTGTTGTTTGCCTGAGCCGAACAGTTGGTGCAACTCGGGCCGCAGTGCTGATCGTCAGTACAGGCGGTACAAACACCGTCCGGTGTACTGTCACAGTAGAATCCGCTCAGGCAGGCGCCATCGTCATTGCAAGCGCACCAGTAGCCGCCGACATTGCCGGCGCAATGATCGCCGTTGACATCCGCATCGGTGCAATCGGCGCAAGTCGATCCACAGTGTGCGTTCACACTGCACACTTCACAAGCCTGATTGTTACACCATTCTCCACCGTCACAACCCTGATCACATGTGCCCAGGCAGCCATCTGAGGCACCCCCGCATTTGTCGGTGCAATCCGGCGTGCAGCCGGTACAGCTGCCCTCCTGACAAATATCGCCGGCGGCACAGTCGCTTTGTTCAACACAGCCACAGGCCCCGGATACGCAGGCTTTGTTGTTGCCCTGATTGGCGCAGTTGATACATCCCGACCCGCAGTGCTCGTCGTCGTTGCAATCCCGGCAGGTATCGACATTGCACCAGCGGCCCGAGAAACAGCCCTGGTCGTCGATGCAGGCGCAGTAGCGATTACCGCTGCCGCCGGCGCAGTAAGTGCCTTCGACGTCCGGGTTGGTGCAGTCGATGCAGACGGTCGTGCCGCAATGGGCGTCTACAACACATGCTGAACAGGCATTGGCGCCGCACCATTCGCCGCCGGCGCAATCATTATCAGTTACGCAGCCGCAACTGCCGTCGATGCAAGCCTGCGAGCTGGTTTGTGCGGCACAGTCGTCACAGTTCCAGCCGCAATGGTCATCACTGTTACACAGGCTGCAAGCCTGATTATCGCACCACTGGGCGTCCGGGCAGCTGTCGCAGGTGCCGGTGCATCCATCGGATGCCCCGCCGCACAAGCCGGTGCAGTCGGGTACGCAGCCGCTGCAGTTATGAGATTCTGTGTTGCAAATTTCGCCGCCGGCACAATCATCGTTATCTATGCAACCGCAAGCGGTGGGGGCTTCTACGGGTACACAAGCTTTGTTGTTGGAAAGCGCAGAGCAGTCTGCGCAAGTCGAACCGCAGTGCTCGTCGCTGTCGCACAGGCTACAGGTCTGGTTGTCGCACCATTCGCCGGAACTGCAACTGTAACAATAGCCATCGCATCCATCGCTTGCGCCGCCGCATTTACCTGTGCAGTCCGGCGTGCAGCCCGAGCAGCTGCCGTTGATACAGTCTTCTGCCTGAGCGCAGTCGCTTGCCAGCAAGCAGCCGCACTGGCCGTTGATACAAATTTTGTTGCGGGTCTGCCCGGCGCAGTTGGTACATTCCCAACCACAATGTTCGGCGGTATTGCAGACCTTGCAAATCTGGCCGTCACACCACTGGGCATTCGGGCAACTGTCACAGGTAGCGCTACACCCATCTGAAGCCCCGCCGCATTTGCCGGAGCAATCCGGTTCACAGCCGTCGCATGTGCCGTCCAGGCAGTCTTGACCGGCGGCACAGTCGTTTACGTCGACGCAGCCGCAGCTGCCGCTGATACAGACATGGTTGCTGGTCTGGGCGGAGCAGTCGCTACAGCTCGATCCGCAGTGCTCGTTCGTATCACAGGCCAGACAGGTTTGAGTGCTGCACCACTGGCCGGCCGGGCAGGCCGAATCACAAGTTCCGCTACAGCCGTCGGGTGCCCCGCCGCATTTACCGTCACAATCGGGCCAGCAGCCGCCGGTGCAAATATTGTTCTCGCATGTCTGGCTGGCATTGCAGTCGGCCACGGTATTACAACCGCAGCTACCGGCAACGCAGGCCCGATCCGTGCTCTGAGCCGTGCAATCAATGCAGTTGTCACCGCAGTGTTGATTTTCGGTACATTCGAGGCAGACAGCCCCGTTACAGTACTGGCCGGCCGGACAGCCCGACTCGCAAGAATCGGCAACGCACTTGCCATTTCGGCAGACCAAGGTTCCCGAGCAATCAATGTCGTCGGTACAGTCACTTCCCGAACTACTGCAACCGCTAGCGACCAAAGCTACTACCGCAACGACCAACAAATGCTGAAATCTCAACATGAGGCCACTCCTCTATCCTGAGTTTGATACTAATTGTGTATATTAATGAAGTTAGAGCTGGCGGTCAACCGCCGGCGGGCTCAACTATTTCAAGCTCGGCATATTTCTTTTTTGATATCAGGCCCCGCTCCAGGGCATCCTGAATGAGTTTCTGGATATCTGCCCCGGCCGGTGAAGATGCCCGCGCGGTCAAGGCCTGTCGAACAGCCTGCAGGTCGAGAAGATTCAGTTGGTAGCATGCCAGGGCTATTTGGACAGAACCCTTGACCGGTACAACCAACGGGGCCAAATGGCTGAATTGATCGACCGGGGTCTGGTGCTCGAGGTGGATGAATATCTTCTCGACCGTACCTTTCACATCGCCTAGTCGATCCAATAAGTTGTGGATACATTCACGATCGTCGGGCTTGATGCCAGTCGACTTCATTTCAGCTTCGGCTTCCCCGGCCGATAGCCGGCCGCTAAGAAGCCGGGCGTACAAGTGGAATGCTTCGGCGTCACTTTCGACGTCATCGCCAAAAAGGTATTCCTTCGATTGTGGGCGGTTTTGACGGGTAGCCAGCAAGGCGCACATTTTGAAACCGATCTGCTCGCGCAAACGCCCGGGCCGTAACTTGAGGATTGTCTTGACCCAATCTTTGAATGTAATGCCGTCGTACTCCACGCCGTCAAGCAGCATCTTGCGCTCGACTACTTTTCTGATCTGCGGCGGACTGGCCGAAATAAAATACAACGGTGCGGCAGCATATTCCGGACCGGGACCACGCCGTAAACCGCGTAAAACTTCGGGCATGCCCGGGATGGCCTGCTTGTCAATGGCAAACTCGATTGGAATGCGCGCCATTCCCTTTAGTGACGAAAAGTGGGTGGACAGGTAAGTTTTGTCGATGTCCCAGATAAAGACCCGGCCGTTGAAACCCTCGGGGTAGCTGCGCTGATCGTCTTGGCTGAGCGGGTAGCAGATACCCATGGTTTCACCGGTACTGCAAGGCGGCTAATTCGCGGGCGACAGGAATAGCCATTAGTTCGGTAAGCGCTTTTGCGGATGACCAGTCCTCGTAAAGCAAACCATAGACTGCCCGTACAATCGGCAAATCGAGTCCCATCTCTTTAGCCTGGTTATGGACCGCCTTGGTCGTGGGTACGCCTTCCGCAACCTGGGTCATCTTGTCTAAAATCTCGGTTAGCTTCTCTCCCTTGGCCAGGCGTTCACCAACCTGATGATTACGGCTGAGCGGAGAAGCGCAGGTAGCCATCAAGTCGCCGATTCCGGCCAATCCGCCGAAAGTGAAAACATCAGCCCCCAGGGCGACCCCAAAACGGGCCATTTCACTCAAGCCCCGGGTTGTCAGCAAGGATTTGGCATTGTCGCCCAAGCCCATGCCATCGGCTACGCCGGCCGCCACGGCAATAATATTCTTGAATGAGCCGGCTATCTCGGTGCCGATCACGTCCCGGCCGCTGTAAATGCGCATTCGGCTGCCCGAAAAGAGGGGCTGGATTGCTTCGGAGACCTCGTTATAACGGGAGGCCACCAGGGCCCCGGCCGGTTGGCCGGCCATTATCTCTCTGGCCAGGTTGGGGCCGGACAAAGCACCGATTTTCAAAGCGCAGGTTTCTTCTCGTAAAATCTCGGACATGCGTTTGAATGTTTCGATTTCGATGCCCTTGGTGGCATGAACCAGGACCTGATCGCCCTGAACGCTGTTTCCAATTTGGCGGGCTACTTGCCTGAAAGATTTCGACGGAACCACCACTAAAATTACCGGCGCTTGGCGAATAGCTCCTTCCAGGTCGGAAGTTGCTCTGAGGTTGACAGGCAATTCAATATCCGGCAGGTAGCGGCTGTTAGTGTGTTGAGAGTTGATCTCTTCGACTTGCTCTGGTCGGCGGGCCCACAACTTAATACGTCTCTTCATGTCGGCCAAAATGGACGAAAGAGCAGTGCCGAAAGTGCCGCCTCCGACGACCAGTATATCCAAGGTTGGTCTAGTAAGGGTTTTTTTACTCATGTTCTTCTTTCCAACTCAGGGGCATCAAAGCCCTCGAACCGGTTCTGGTAGTACAGCAACAGGGTGCGATCAATATGAAAAAGGCGATCACCCCGGCGCTTCAAGGCCGGCCGATGGTGATAAGAACCCAAGTGGGCCAAAGCCTCGGAAACTACCGCGACGGTGTCCTTATCTTTCAGAGTCTGGTCGAGCTTCAGCCGGCCTTGTTGTTCAAGTTTACGAACAATAGCTAAACACTGGTCCACTCGGCGATAGGCGTCAGGCAGAGCAAAACTTTCTTCCGAACCACCGGTCCTCAGCAGCCGGTAGAGATCGATATTGGGATTGTTTTCCAGCAGCAGGTCGAAAACCGCCCGAGAGACTAAGTTGGTGGACTTTATGACGGTATCACGATGGTAGGCGGCGGAAATAGCCCGCCCCAGTTCGCGAGTATATTCCTTGTCGCGCTGATTATTGAAGGTTGGTTGACCGCCGCTATCTTGCACATAGCGCTTCCGGTCGACAGGCCGTCCGCGATGATCCCGAGAGAGTCCGTCTGCATCGACCTCATTGCCGAAAAGATCCAGCGGCTTCGAAATGATCATGTGGATTTTCGAATGCAAAGAAAACAGCTGCTTGATAAATTCGAAAATGCGCTTGGGCTTGGAGAACTCGTCATCCTCGATGATGTAGCTGCTCTTGCCGATCTCCTTGAGGTGATCGCCGATCAAGGTTTCGGCTTCCAGGACGAGCTGATAGTTGATCGTACACGGGATCACGAAGATGTCCGGTTTGGCTTTTTTGGCTCTAAGGTTATGCACATAGGCATCCAGACCCATGCCCAACAGCCCCATTTTCAAATGGGTTTCCACTTTTCCGCTTCGGCTGCGAGTACCTCCCGGGAAAAACAAATTGTGATAATCCAGTTCCATCGAACAGCCAGCGTATGTTTTGAGGACATCTTTATAGACCGGGGCCCGCTTGCGCCGATCGACTGTGTAAGCTCCCAGGTTGTGCATGAAGAAGCCCATCAGCTTGTTGGAAAAGAGATTCAAACCGGCGCCATAAGTATAAGGTGGCAGGCCCAGGCGAAAGAGGGTGAAGCCGACTAAAATACTGTCTAAGTTACTCGAGTGAGTCGGTACCAGGATCGTGGTTCCCAGTTTGGCAACCTTCTTGATCGCATCCGTCTCGCCCTCGATCGCCAACTGATCCATCAAGCTATTCGAACCCTGCAAGGTTTCAAGTAGGCGCAAGGGACTGACTGTGTTGAGCAGAAGATTGAGCGCCGGGGGAATAATCCGGGTAGCCAGGGCATAAACACGCGGGTCGAAGTGCCCAACGACTTCGTTTGAGAAAAACTGGATTATCTTTTTAAGTAGCTCTCGCTGCCGGCCGGGTGAAGCCTGTAATGCTTCATGATAGATATCATTGTAAAAAGAGCCTTCTTTCCTGGCCTTCTTGCGGTTGCGTTCCTTTTCTATTCGCTGGCGTTCTTGATAAATTGTGCCGAAGAGGGCCTCTTCGGTAGTAGCCGGGTCTGAGGTCCAGTGATCGAGAGTCCGTTGGACGACTTCTACGAGAATACGTTCTTTATCTTTCACTTTCACTAAGACACCCCTGGAAAAAAACACCCGCCCTGGGCGAGTGTATCGTTTTTTGGCGGAAGTGCATGGGAATCGAACCCACCCGACGCGTTACTCACACGTCACACCGGGTTTGAAGCCCGGGAGGCCCACCAGTGACCTTGGCACTTCCACGGGGTAGCTTAGGGTGGATAAGTCGATCTGTCAAACTTGAAACTAGATCCAATCGGTGACAAAGATCTAATGGTCATTCCGGCAGGGTTTAAGCCGGAATCCATATAGCGAAGACTGGATCCCGGCTTAAAGCACACCGGGATGACAGATTTTAATGCAACGTTGGGGTTTACTTCTTGGGTTGCAGCTTGTTTTTCTTGAACGGTACGGCCTTTTTCCTGAGCTCGGCAGGCATTCTTCGAAGCTTCGGAGCGATCTTGAGGTTGCCGGGCACGATCGATTTGCCGGAAGTTTTGGGTCGGCCACCGGGATCAAGGCGTCTGATCGGCACATTCTGGCCCGGGCGCATGTTAGGAGTAACCCGGGAGCCGCCACGCCTTGCAGCAGCAGTACCATAACGCACTTCGATAGCCGGCTGGTCTTGGCGATCTGTTTTGATTTTGAGTATGCCGCGCGCAGAACTTGGTTTTCTACTTAGCATTAGATGCACGAGCCATTCTTTGTCTTTTTTTACTGCTTTTCCTAAAACTGAGCCGCCGGGATCTTCGATGCCAGTGATCTTGAAGGGTTTTCCGTCCAGCGATGTAACCTTGATGTTCATCATGCCGCGGCGGTTGTCAAAGACGTTCAAGAAGCCGTAGACAGATTTGGACAGCAGGCCGGCATCTTTTCTTTCCTTAAGGGCCGGGAAATAGACATACGAGCGGTTGACAACCAGATCGGCAGATACCTGGCCGTAGACGTAAAGCTGAAGTTCTTTGGGTGACTTAAGATTGGTCTTGGCGATAACCCGATCGGAAAAACGGCCCGGTTTATCAGGCGCGGTGAATGTCACCTTGATCGTCGGCAGGCCGTCTCCTTGTATCAGTTCGGCCTTGAGTTGTTCCGGTTTGCCGGTGACCAGTTCGGTAATTTTAAGCTTGTCGGGTTCTTTGGCGACTACCTTGACTGTTCTGGTGACAACGGTTCCCTTGGCGACGTTTTTGAGATCGAGCCGGTTTGGTTCGAGTCCGGCAATCACTTCGATCAGGCCGTGGACTTTTAGCATAAACTTCGGATTGACCGGATCATTCGAGAAGACTGTTACTGATTTCTGCAGCTTGCCCTTCCGACCGCGAGTGCTGACCTTGACTTCTATTTTTCCTTCCCCGCCCGGGGGAATGTCCGTCTTAGAGACGACGGTTGCGGCGCAGCCTCAGCCACCGCGGGCGCGTTCTATCTTGAGCACGCCCTTGCCGGTATTCTTGATGATGAAGATGTTTTTTACATCTTCGCCCTGGGTTATCGTACCGAAATCGTAATCGGCCTGATCGCAGCCAATCTTTGGAGCCGGTCCGCTGGGTAGGACCTTTTTCATAGGCTTCTTAGAAATCTTGCTGCCGGCCTTCAGCCGAACGTCTGACCTGATTTTAGGCACTGCTTTGACAGATTGCTTGCCTGGTGACTTGCTGGTCAGGGCCTTTCTGGCACTAGGTGTAAGCTTAGGTGTCTTTTTACCGCCTTGGCCCGCTGCCAGCGCACTAGTCGTTAGAAATATCGCCGCGAGGAGCCACGGCCAAAACTTCACTTTTAACATTATTATTACCTCCCTTGGTGACAAACGAGCGACCATAATAAACTGTCAACTGTGTGATAGCAAGTGCAGCAACACTATAGCACTAGGCCAAGGACATGCGACCTGAACTGTAATTACTAGCGGTCCGCAAGCAAAGTTGGGGCGGGTTCATATGTTTCTGATATTCTGACAGAATTCCAAATCCGGCCGGTTGTGCTAAGCGGGGGCTACGTTGACACTCCCAAGGCCAGCATGTTACAAAATCTGGGACAATGACTATGCAATCTCCAGATCTTCAACAATTGTGTACCTTAGTGCTCGAGCGCGGTCTGGTGAGCGAAGACCAGATCAAGAATGTCCTGATCAAGGAAAGCGCCCAGCGCCAGCGCCTGGTCAAAGAAAAACAAAAAACCAGAGGACAGGGACAGCATCGAGTAGAAGTGACTCCGGCAGAACTACTGGCCTCGTTCCAACTCCAGATTCAAGGCGAGAAGAAGAAGGTTCTAAGCGCGGAACGGATTGCCAAATTGTTGGCCGAAGTGGCCGGATTGAAATACAAGAAGATCGATCCACTCAAGCTGGACATGAAGCAAATTACCTCAATTCTTTCACGCCCTTTTGCCCGGCGGCATAGCGTCTTAGCTCTCGGATTAGACAGCGGAGTGCTGCAAGTGGCAGTTGCCGACCCTTTCGATGTCGAACTCATGGAAAACCTCAGGCGGATCACCGGCCACGGTATCGCTCCGGTGGTGTCTTCCAAGGCTGACATTCAGCGGGTCATTACCGAGATTTACGGATTTCGCTCGAGCGTAAAGGCGGCCGCCCAGACAATGGATGGCGGGGTTGATCTGGGCAACCTCGAACAATTAGTGCGCCTTAAAGCCGTTGACGAATTGGAGGCGACCGATAAGCATGTCGTCAATGCGGTTGAGTACATGCTGCACTACGCCTTCGATCAGCGCGCCTCAGATATTCACATCGAGCCCAAACGAGAGCATAGCCAGGTCAGGGTAAGGATCGATGGAATCCTGCACAATGTAACGACTTTGCCGAAAGTAGTTCATGCGGCCGTTATATCCAGAATAAAGATGTTGGCCCGCATGGACATTGCTGAAAAACGCAGGCCCCAGGGCGGCCGGATCAAAACCGGTAAAGGCGACCAGGAAACCGAGTTGCGTGTTTCAACCTTGCCGGTGGCTTTTGGTGAGAAGATTGTCATTAGGATCTTCGACCCCACCTTGCTGATGCAGGATCTGGCGTCGCTGGGTTTTTATCCGCGTGAATACAAGCTGTTCGAGTCGCTAATCTCAAGGCCTAACGGAATGATCCTGGTTACCGGGCCGACCGGGAGCGGGAAAACGACCACGTTGTATTCGGCGCTCAAGTACCTGGCCGGCCCGGATGTCAACATCGTTTCGATCGAAGATCCGGTAGAAATGGTTGTCGAGGAATTCAACCAGGTGTCGGTTAGCCCAAAGATCGGAATTACATTTGGCGCGGCTCTACGAACAATCCTCAGACAGGATCCCGACATCATTATGGTCGGAGAGGTACGTGACAGCGAGACCGCCGGCAATGCGGTTCAGGCGGCCCTGACCGGGCACATGGTGTTTGCTACCCTGCACACCAGCGATTCCGGGTCGGCAGTTGGCCGGATGCACGATTTGGGCGTCGAGCCCTTCTTGCTGTCTTCGACTCTCTTGGCGATTGTTGCCCAGCGTCTGGCCAGAACAATCTGTCAGCATTGTAAACAGAAGACTTTCCTGACTCCCGATCAGATCAACACCCTCCACATGAAGATGCCTGAAGGCAGCACCAAGAAACTGCCAATATACTTTGGTGAAGGTTGCCCGGCTTGTCGGGGGACCGGATACTTCGGCCGAGTGGCTTTGTATGAGATGCTTCCGATTAATGACAAGATCATCCGCTTGATAAACAACAAGGCCGACACAAAGGAAATCATGAAGGTTGCTCGTCTGGATGGCATGATGACCCTGCGTGAAGTTGCCATCAAGAAGCTCGCCCAGGGAGTGACTACTTTCGAAGAAGTCGTCCGTGTGACGACCGATTAAACAGTGAAGGAAAGTAATATGCACCCGCTGGCCGAAGAATTGAAGCTGATGGTCTCCTCGGGTTATCCCCTGGTATATCTCCTGACCCATGAGGAGGAGCGCGCCAGCCGTCTGGTGGCTGAGGCCATGGCCTCCTTAGAACTCAAGACGAGCATCTGGAGCCGGACCGGAGGGGTCAAGAGTCCGGCCGGTGTCAGAGATCCGGCGCAACTATTCGAATCGTTGAAAGACGCCAAGGCCGGAGCGACCGTCTTGCTGGATTTCCATTTTTACCTTGAGGATCCTGATGTTTTACGCCGCATGCGCGATTTGTTTCCGGTCCTCAGCAAGAATGGTCATTGTCTTGTGATTGTCGCTCCGCTGCTGGTTTTGCCGACTGAACTCGAAAAGGAAGTGGCGCTTTTGGAGCTGGGGTTTCCTTCACGTGAAGAGCTGGATCACAAGTTCAGGCAGATTTGTGCAGAAGAAAAAGTCATCTTTCCGGAGGATTTTATTGAAAACGTTGTCCGGGCGGCTCGAGGCTTGACAGAAACCGAAGCCAATCGCGTTTTTACCAAGGCTTTACGTAAGGGCGGCGGTTTCAAGCTTGATGACATCTCACTGATCCTGGAAGAAAAAAAGAAATCGATCCGCAAGAGCGAAGTACTCGAGTATTTCGAGTTAGACGAGCAACTCGATCATGTTGGCGGTCTCGAAGAAGTCAAGCGCTGGGTGCAAAGTCGCTCACGAGCCTTTGACGAGGAGGCCAGAAAATTCGGTCTGCCGGCCCCCAAGGGATTGCTGCTGATAGGAGTGCAGGGTTGCGGGAAGAGTCTAACAGCCAAGGCGGTGGCCGGTACCTGGCGCTTACCCCTGATTCGCCTGGACTTAGGGGCGGTTTTTGGCTCGAGCTCACCCGAGACAGCCATTCATCGGGCTGTCAAAGTTTCAGAATCGCTGGCTCCGGTGGTCCTCTGGGTTGACGAAATCGAGAAGGGATTTGCAGATATGGGCGGGGCCGGCTCAGGGAACGCAACCAGGGTCTTCGGTTCATTCGTTACCTGGCTCCAGGAGAAACAAGAGGCTGTTTTTGTGGTGGCTACGGCCAACGAAGTAGCCAATTTGCCCCCGGAATTGCTGCGAAAAGGGCGTTTTGATGAAACTTTTTTCGTCGATCTACCCGATGTTCATGAACGCCAGGTTGTCTTGGATATTCACCTCAAAAAACGAGATCGCGACCCGGCCGGTTTTGACCTCGAAAGACTGGCTCGCCAAAGTGAGCACTTTTCGGGTGCCGAGTTGGAGCAGGGAGTTGTGGCCGGGATGTACCGGGCGTTTGGTGAGGAACGCGAAGTGACCACCGAGGATATCGGCAAGGAGCTTAGTGAAATCATTCCGCTCTATGCAACTTATGAAGAGAAGATTAAAGCGCTTCGAGAGTGGGCCAAGACACGCGCCCGGCGCGCCAGCCTCGATCAGTCGCTGGTGGACTTGTTTGACCAGGAATAAAAATACCTACCAGGAGAAGTCATGGGTCTTAGGGTCGGAGTAATTGGGGCTGGTGCCTGGGGAACCGCATTGGCCCACTTGATGACTGACAAGAGTGACGACGTAATCATCTGGGCTTTTGAGCCCGAAGTGGCCCAGGACATAAACCAGTACCACGAAAATAAAACATATTTTTCTGACATTGATTTACCGAAGACTTTAAGGGCGACTTCCGAACTGGCTGAATGCCTCGCGGACCGCGACCTGGTGTTGTCGGTAGTGCCGTCGCATGCTGTCAGGTCGGTCTTGGGTCAGGCGGTTTCACATCTGCAATCCGGAATACCGATCGTCAGTGCTTCAAAGGGAATCGAAAACGACAGTCTGATGACGATGAGTGAAGTGTTCGAAGATGTATTGCCAATAGTTTTTCATCCCATGCTGGCCTTCTTGTCCGGTCCGAGTTTTGCCCGTGAGGTTGCCGCACGTTATCCGACTGCGGTGAGCGTAGGGGCCCGGTTTGAGAAAGTGGCCGCGGCAGTCCAGGAGATGATGTCCAGCTCGGCCTTTCGGGTTTATACATCCACCGACGTTACCGGTGTCGAGTTGGGTGGGGCACTTAAAAACGTAATTGCAATTGCCTCGGGTGCCGCTGACGGATTGGGTTTCGGAACCAACACTATTGCGGCTTTGATTACCAGGGGCTTGGCCGAGATAACCCGCTTGGCGATCAAGATGGGTGCCAACCCGCTCACCCTGGCCGGTTTGAGCGGCATGGGTGACCTGGTGCTGACTTGTTGGGGCGGGCTGAGCCGCAATCGCCAGGTGGGCCAGAAGCTTGGCCAGGGAATGAAGATGTCCGAAATTCTTGCAGACATGCGCCAGGTGGCCGAGGGAGTCAAGACGGCCAAATCGGTGCATCATCTTACTGAGCGTGAAGGCATCGACATGCCGATTGCCACGATGGTATACCGCATGCTCTATGAGGATATGCCCGCGCAAGAAGCCGTAATCTCATTGATGAGTCGTAGCTTGAAAAAGGAAATATATTCCTGAGTTCACCGGGAGGCGGGCCGAATGGATCGCAGACGACAACAACGTGTTCGGACGAGCAAGACAGTCGGCGGTGTCCGGCCAGAAAAAGACCGACGTCGCGGTGATCGTCGGCGTCAAAAGAGAGTGGCTGCCGAAGTTATGGTCGAGGTCGAGACCAGCGGGCGGCGCACCTACCGGCGGACTGCAAACATTTCTGCCGGTGGCATCGGATTTCATGCCCCGATCCCTTTTCGCAAGGGTTCTGAAGTTTTTCTCACCCTGCAACTGGCCGGACGAGGTAGTGCGGTCAGGGTCAAGGGAGAGGTGGTTGGTTGTGACAAGCACGGCCGCGGAACCCGAGTCAAATTTCTAGAAATGTCGCCGGATGCCCAAGAGTCGCTAGAAGAACACTTGAGACTGTTCAGCGTGCCCACCCGGATTGGAACTCCGCCGGTGCCGCTGCCTCCCAGGAGCAAACCCCATGGCAAGTTGGTCCGCGAGGGAATTCTGATCGTCGAAGAGGACGCCCAGGGGACCGAGTTTCGCTTGCGCAGTTCTGACAAGATTATCGGACGCGATCCACGGGCAGTTGATTTCTTTCTGGATCATCAGTCAGTCTCGCGCAAGCACGCCCATATCTACATGCAAAATGGTCGCCATGTAATTACCGATTTATCGAGCACCAATGGCTTGCGCTTCAAGGGTAAAGTCTTTCACAGCCTGGTCCTCAAGAACGGCATGGTGTTCAAGGTCGGTAAGATCAAATTGCAGTACCTGGTGACCAAGACCGTCTAGAAACCGCCAAAAAATCATTCAAAGCCCTTAAGCCCCTTGAAACGCTCAACCTGGGCCCGCTGAAACTTCCAATCGCCGCCGGTTTTTATGAGATCTAGTCTCACCCTGAAAAGATTAGCCAAGCCTTGTACTTTGATGAGCCATTCTTCGGGATCGTCAACCAGATGCTCTACCTCGGGCATGGCTTTTCCCCGGCGCACCAGCAAGTAGTAGACGGCCGTCTTGTCCTGGTCGTTGACCTCGACGGAAGCTAGCTGCGAAAGGAGTGAGAAGCGGCCATAACGATTGAAGGCCCAAAACATCAGGCGCTTGATTTCTTGGCGGGTTTTACCGCGCGGCTTGACGCGGAAATCTTGAGTGGCCAGATCCAGAATTGAGCTGATATCGTGTTTTTCGGCCAACCGGGAGGCTAAGTCGATCAAGTTGCGGATGGCGTCTTCGTCCGAACCGCTCGAGCAGCACGACCCGCAATTGAGGATACTCGCTAGCGTAAGCAGGGCGAACACAGAGATTAGTTTTTTCATATGAGTATGATACCTTCCTTGACGACTATGGGGAAGATATGAACAAACCAGCAGCTGTTATCTTTGATCTTGGTCGTGTGCTCGTTGGTGTCGACGTGTCACGAGGATTGTGGGCCCGTATTCTGAATGCCTTGGAGAGAGACAGGGCCGACACGCCCGCCGGTCGTGAATGGAAAGAGATTTACCGTCGGTTTGCCACAGTGTTTTTGCCGGCCGAAGAATTTCATTTAGACGTATGTCGTTTGTTGGAAGACGAGATCTCCTATCCTGATTTTGTAGAGCAATGGTGCGACGTATTCTATACGCTGGAAGGTATGCCGCAACTGTTTCGCCAGGTGGCTGCGAATATTCCGGTGGGTCTCTTGTCGGACACCGA
>JAFDKH010000290.1 GCA_019307065.1 Deltaproteobacteria bacterium | reverse complement strand
AAACGCGGGGAACTTCACTTGATTCGTGCTCGTGTGCCACCCCCGCGGGCAAAACGAGCCGCTCGCAAGTAGAGGGGTTTTGCAGCGGAATCATATGAGACCCTCCGACCCCGTGATCTCTCGACCCCGTGATCTGGTCCGATACCCTATTTGGCGTCAGGCAAATCCTCTCCGATGAGTGATTTCTTGCAGCTGTTTTTTTAGCCATCAATAGTGAGCTATGTTGTGAATATATAAAGGTATAGTGGGAATGTGCGACATTATTCGCGACACTCGCGACAGTCGCGAAAAGCTGGGAGGAGAGGTTAGGAAATAACCTCAGGTTGACCTGGTGAAGGTGGGCTAAATGGCTTCTTTGAACAAGTCGCTCATGTCCTCGAGAGTGCACTCGCGGGCATTGCAGGTGTGGCAGCCGTCTTGCATGGCTTTTTCTGAAAGGACCTCGATTTGTTCTTCCTTGACACCGGCCTCGGACAGTGCGGTCGGCAGCCCGACACTCTCGGCCAGGGCGGTGACCGTGTTGGCCGCGCCTTCGACTGAAGTGTCCTTGGTGCCCAGGGCGTGGGCGACCATGGCGACTCGTTCGGGAATCTCAATGCCGTTGAAGCGCAAGGCGACCGGCATCATGATTGAATTGGCCAGGCCGTGGCTCATCCCGGTAACTGTCGAGAGCGGGTGGGCTAGAGAATGAATTACGCCGAGGCCCTTTTGAAAAGCCACCGCCCCCATGGTCGAGGCCATCAACATTTCCTGACGGGCTTTTTCGTCTTTTGGTTTTTCAAAGGCAGTCGGCAAGTTTTGGGCGATCATTCTGATGGCGCGCAAGGCAATCCCGTCGGCCATGGGGTGATAACCGGCCGCCAGATAGGCTTCAATATTGTGGCTTAGAGCGTCCATCCCGGTCTCGGCCGTAATCCTGGCTGGCAATCCGTAAGTGAGTTCCGGGTCGCAGACGGCCACGGCCGGCATCAGGCGCGGGGAAAACAAGACGACTTTCCGATCCGCGGCGGCAACCGTAATTACCGCCGAGCGAGAGACTTCTGACCCGGTTCCGGCCGTAGTCGGGATGGCCGCCAGCGGGGGTAAGTCTCCCAAGATTTTAGAATCGCCGCCTTTCAGGTCGTCGTACTCTTCCAACGGCTCGCCGTGATTGATGCGGATCTGAATGGCTTTGGCCGCATCCAGGGGACTGCCGCCCCCCAGGGCAACAATGGCGTCAGCTTCATGTTCTCTAAAGGCGGCAGTGCCGGCTTCGACTTGTTCATCAGTCGGGTTCGGATCGACCTTGTAGAAAGTCGACGGCTCGAGACCGTTGACCCTTAGAATATTCACCAAGCGTTCGGGAATATCAGTGGCCATCAATCCCCGATCGGTGACTACCAGAGGGCGGCTGGTTTCAAGAATCAGCAGGTGTTCAGCTACATCTTCGATGACTCCCTGGCCAAACAGGATACGAGTGGGAAAATTGAACCGGGTTTTCATCCTGACAATCCTCCTGAAGGGTATTTTGTTTTCATTCCGATCAACCGCAGAATATCAGATTCGTCGAGGAATTCATTATAAATAACGGCCGTTTTGTGCGGGAATATCTATCTTGCCTAAATGGTTAGAAAAGCAGGCTGGGGCACGCTTATTGGTTGACCTTACGGCCAAGATGCCACAACATTCGCATCTGGAGGTTGAAAATGAAATTGATAAAACAAGAATCTATGCGATCCAGGCGATTGATTCCCTGGCTTTTTATCGTCGTAACCAGCCTGGCCGGCTTGGCCCTTTTTATGACCGCCGATTCGGCCGCCCAAGAAAGGCGGGGCCTGTGGCAAGAAAGATCGGAAATCGGGACTCCGATTGTACCGCCCGGGTTTACGCCCTTGCCCTCGCTGGCCGGCCTGGTCAAAGAGCTCAAACCGGCCGTAGTTAATATTTTCACAACCCAGGTAGTCAAGCCTCGCAAAGGTTTCGGACGCTCACCCAGATTCAGAGACCCTCTTTTCGAGCAGTTCTTCGGGGGCTCAAAACAGTTTGAACACTTCTTCAAAGGGCCGCGCGGCGAGTACAAGCGTAATTCACTCGGTTCTGGGTTCATTATTGCCGAAGATGGATACATCATTACCAATCATCATGTAGTTGCCAACGCTTCAGAAATCAAAGTCAAGCTGGCCGATGATAGATCCCTTCAGGCCAAGATTATCGGCTCGGATAAAAAGACTGACGTGGCCTTGCTCAAGATTGACGCGAAGGGCAAGCTGCCGATCGTGTTTCTTGGTGATTCCGACAAGCTCTTAGTCGGCGATTGGGTGGTGGCGATTGGGAGCCCCTTTGGGCTGGGCCATACGGTCACGGCCGGAATCGTCAGCGGCAAGGACCGCGAGATTGGTCACGGTCCCTATGATGATTTTCTGCAAACGGATGCATCAATCAATGTAGGCAACTCCGGCGGCCCTCTGTTCGATACTGCCGGAAATGTAGTCGGGATCAATACCGCTATAATCGCCGGCGGTTCGGGTATCGGTTTTGCAGTACCGATCAATATGGCCAAAGAGCTGCTGCCCCAGCTGCGGCGGAAAGGTAAAGTGACTCGTGGATGGCTGGGGGTCGGTATCCAGAATCTGACTGCCGAGCTGGCCGAGAATTTTGGAGTCAAACCGAAAGAAGGAGTCCTGGTCTCACAGGTTTTTGCAAGCGGTCCGGCCGAGAAGGCCGGGTTGAAAGCCGGGGATATTATTCTGTCGATCAACGGCAAGAAAGTTCAAGTCGTCAGAGAGCTGACCCATAAGGTTGCCACCCTGGCTCCCGGCCAAAAAGCCAAGGTCGTTGTACTCAGGGACAAGCAGCGTAAGACCCTGAGTGTCGAGTTGGGTGAACGTGAGCAGGGTGAATCGATTGCCATGGGGCGCCAGTCGGCTGCGCCGCCGAAGGAGGCCGACCTGGGTCTCGGCCTGGCGCCCTTGACTCCCGCCAAGGCCCGCAGGCTGGGCGCAGCCGAAGATCTGCGCGGCCTGGTCGTCATGGAAATCGATCCCAAGAGCCCGGCGGCCGGGATGATTCGGGCCGGGGATATTATTCTAGAGGTCAACCGTATTCGGGTTGCCACGCTCAAAGAATTTCGACGCGCGGCCGTCAGGGGCAAGAAGAAAAGCGTGCTGCTCAAGATCCAGCGTGAGACTTCACAAGTGTATCTGGTCATCGATAGATAAAAATATTTTACTCGACAGCGAAGATAAAGGCATCCCCGGCCGTACTGATTGGCTCCGCGGCGCCTGTCCAGTTGCATTCCAGATAGACGTGGTAGTTGCGGTTGGCGAGGTTGTCGACTCGGACGTTATATAGGTTGCCGGCGACGTGGATTACATCGCTGGTTGCAACTTCTGAGTCGGCCTGGCAGCGGGCGACCCCTCCGACCGTAATGTCGTCGAGGTAAAAATCATTATTGATTACATGGACGTCGAACATGATCTGCAGATTTGGATTGGCGGCTGCGGCCGGGTCAATCTCGGCCAGGTTCACACAGATCTTCTGGCAGCCTTGCCCATACAAGGCATAACCGCTGTCGGAGTAGGCCGTTTGCCAGCCGTCGCCCTGGTTGCTGTCGAAATAGACGGTTATATCGACCTCGGTGCCCGCTCGATCTCCCATCAACCAGCACAGGTTGACTTCGTCTGCGAGAGCGGATGTGTCGACCGCGTGCTGCATGGTCCACTGATCGTTGTCTCTGGCTCGCAGGCCTCGATTGTTGAAACATTCGCCGTTGTTGGTGCATTCGATGAATTCACCATTCACTATCCAGTCATGCCAACCGTCTTGCAGTTCGCCCGGGCAGTCTTCGAAATCTTCTTCAAAAACGAGCTGGGTAGTCGCGCTGCAGTTTTGGTAGCCGGCCCGCAACGAGATGTCATCCAGAATCCAGGCATGTCCAGGACCATCTGATTTCGCCCAGAAAATTAGCTGGGCGGCCTGGAAAAAAAAGGCATTCGGCGGCAGATCCTGGCAATGTCGGACCATATCCAACTGGGGCACTTGTGGCCCCTCGAGGCAATCCAGGGTATCGCCTTCGTTCGAATCCAACTGAAAGACATCGGTGGAATCGCAGTTGTCTTGGGTGAATTTGTAGCAGACTTCGGCCCGCTCGAAGGCGCGCAAGTCGAATTCCCGATACAGGCGCCACTGCTGGTCGCCACAGAACAATTCGTTGAACTCCAGCGCCAATAACCCGGCCAGATTTCCGGAGACGACCGGACAGATCATGTTGGTACAGCAATTTAACCAGTCTGAATTCAACGCACAGCCACCAAAAGGAGAATTGTCACAATTGTTTTCTTCGAATTGCCAGCCGTCCAAGCTGCACACTCCTGGTTGAGTGTCGTCTTCGAAATCGGCTCGGTCCAGCTCGGGTTCGATCAGGTGCGCTGTGCACTGCAAGCAGGCTGCCTGGTTGAGAGTTTCGGGCGAAGTCGTGATTGTACAAATGGCAAAGTCGCCGGCGACTACATCACCGCAATCGACGGCGATGGCCGGCGGGGCGACACAGCCGTCAACGCCGGTTGCGCATTCGAGCAGGCAGAAACTGCCTATCTCGCACAGATTGTCATCGGGGACACCGAGACACACGGCTTGCGGATCGCAGGCATCATTAACGGTGCAGTCGATACCGTCATTACATGCAGTACCGGCAGCTTTAGGAATAGAAACACAACTGCCCGTGTCGCAAACGCCGTCATGACATTCATCGCTGTATTCGCTGCAGTCGATAGTTTGTCCGCCGCTGCAAAGCCCCTGTTGACAGGTTTCTCCCTGGCTGCAAGGATCTCCGTCTTCACAGTCTTGGCCTTCGTTGTTTGGTTGAGCAACGCAAGCCGCATCGTTTTCGATACATAAACCGTTGTTGCACTGGTCGCTCATCCCGGAGCAATCGCGGCTGTTGGCGATACAAGTGCCATCTCCATCACAACTGTCATCGACGGTGCAGTACAATCCGTCATCGCAGCCGGTTCCCGAAGGTAACGGATCGCCTTCACATTGGCCGCTGACTTCGTTGCAGGTGCCGTCCACGCAGGCCCCGCCGCCGGCGCTGCAGTCCCGCGGCCCTCCGGAGGTACACACCCCGGCCTGGCAGCTGTCATCAATAGTACAGTACAAACCATCCTGACAGGCAGCCCCATTGATTTTGGTTTGCCCCTCGCAGATGCCCTGGGCTTCGACACAGACGCCTATCAGGCACTCGGCATCTTCGGCGCTGCAGTCACGCTCCTGGCCGCTGCATTCGCCGTCGGCACAAGCCTCCGAGATCGTACAGTACAGCCCGTCGTTGCATTCAGATCCGTTAGGCAAAGG
>JAFDKH010000018.1 GCA_019307065.1 Deltaproteobacteria bacterium | reverse complement strand
GTCAGCGGCGTGGCCTTGCTGGTTTTCTTGCTTTTCGGAAAGTTAATCAGGCCCAGAAATCCCGATCCGATCAAATCATCCACCTACGAATGCGGTGAAAAGCCGATCGGACCGGCCTGGTTCAATTTCAATAACCGATTCTACGTCATCGCACTGATTTTTGTCGTTTTTGATGTCGAGATCGCCCTGGTTGTGCCGGCCGTTGTAGTCTTTAGAAAACTGCTGGCCGAAGGCCAGGGATTGCTGGCTTTCATCGAGATTTTCTTTTTTCTCAGCATTTTACTCGTCGCACTGATCTATGTCTGGGCTCGTCGTGATCTTACCTGGGTGCGTGATATCGAAGATCCGACCCCGGGACCCAAGGAAGAAGCCAAGTGAAACCAATTATCGAAAGAGGGCCGGAAGGCGGTTACGCAGTCGGAAAGATCGATTGGCTGCTGAATCTCGCTCGTAGACATAGTGTTTGGTACCTGTTATTCGGGACGGCCTGTTGCGCGATCGAATTGATGCAAACCGGCGGGCCGCGCTCGGATGCCGACCGTTTCGGCATGGTTTTCCGTTCAACTCCGCGCCAGGCCGACGTGCTGGTACTGGCCGGGACGATAACCTACAAGATGGCCAGCCGGATTCGCCTGCTCTACGATCAGATGGCTGAGCCCAAATATGTAATTGCCATGGGATCATGCGCCAATACCGGCGGTCTCTTCCAGGACAGTTACAGCGTTGTGAATGGTGGCGACCTTTTTCTACCGGTCGATGTGTACATACCCGGCTGTCCACCCCGCCCCGAATCACTAATCGAAGGTCTGATGCTGATCCAGCATAAAATGGAAAAAGAGCCCTGGTTGAAAAAGGCCTGGGGCAAGCTGCCCCCTAAGAAAGATCCTAAGCTGCCCAAGGACGGTGACTTGTGACGCCCCAAGAAATCCGCGATAAGCTGGCCAGAGAGCTCAAACTCGAGCTCGAGTGGCATGAAGGAGACAAGGGCGTCGGCGATCCGTGGGCGACAGTCCCGGCCGAGAGCTGGATAAAAGCCTGCCAAACCGCACGCCAAGACGATGAACTGGCTTTTGACTTTCTGCGCAGTCTGTCCGGCGTCGATCGCCCCGATGACCAGAAGATCGAAGTGGTCGTCCATTTGTTCAGCTATGAGAAAAAGCATGCTTTCGTGCTCAAGACTCAGACTGACCGCAACAATCCGCAAGTCGACAGCCTGGTAGAAGTCTGGCCGGCGGCTAATTGGTACGAGCGCGAGTGCTTCGATTTGTTGGGAGTTGTCTTCGAAGGCCACCCCGATCTGAGACGGATTCTCTTGCCCGAAGACTGGCAAGGCTATCCCTTGAGAAAAGACTACCGGCAGAAGGACGACTACCGCGGCATTCCGACTACTCGTCCGGGCTATGAAAAAGGCGAAGACAGCCAATGACCGCTTTTCAACAAACCGAAGATCGTCGCGAGATAGTTGTCAACATGGGTCCGCACCATCCGGCGACCCACGGCGTTTTGCGCTTCATTGTATATACCGACGGAGAAATCATGCGCAAGGCCGTGCCGGATGTCGGCTATCTACATCGCGGGCTGGAGAAACTGGCCGAGTCGCAAAGCTATCCCGGCTATATGCCGTTTACCGATCGGATCAACTACTTAGAAGCCATGTTCACCAACCAGGCCTACAGCATGGCAATTGAAAAATTGCTGGGCACCGAGGTACCCCCACGCGCCGAGTATCTCAGGGTAATCGCTTGCGAGTTGAACCGCATTGCCAACCACGCTATCACCCTCGGCTGCATCACCATGGATCTGGGCGCCTTCACTCCTTTCGTTTACCTGATCCGTGAGCGTGAAACCATCAACGACTTGATCGAGTCTTTGTGCGGCAACCGCATAACTCATAATTATTTACGCATCGGCGGAGTGTCGTTCGATGTAGACGAAGCCTGGCTAAAAAACCTCGAGAAGTTCCTCGATCATTTCGAGCCGATCATCGACGAGCTCGAATCGCTGATCGTCGGCAACGAGATTTTGATTAGACGCCTGGCAGACGTGGCCGTGATTACCAAAAGCGAAGCCATCGCCTATGGCCTGGTTGGTCCCAATCTGCGGGCCAGCGGGCTCGATTGGGATCTGCGCCGCGATGTTCCCTATAGCGCCTACCCGGATTTCGAGTTCGACGTCCCGGTCGGCAGCGGCCGGCGCGGCACGGTCGGCGATTGCAACCAAAGATTCGTAGTCAGAGTAGAAGAGATGCGCCAAAGCTGCCGAATCTTGCGTCAAGCCCTGGCCAAGCTGCCCGAAGGCGACATCAAGGCTAAAGTCCCCAAGATGATCAAGGCCCCGGCCGGTGAAGCCTATGAAAGCGTCGAAGGCGCCCGCGGTGAAATGGGCGTTTATGTTATTTCGGACGGGTCGAAGAATCCTTATCGAGTCAAATGGCGGACTAGTTCATTTTCCGCCATGAGTATCATTGAACATATCAGCCCAGGATTGATGATCGCCGATCTGGTGGCCGTAATCGCCACCCTCGACGTGATCGCTCCGGAAACGGACCGCTAGAGATGGAAGTTCTCTCTCGCTACATTGCTGATTCACTGGAACTTGGCCCGCTGGCTCGTGAAATTTTGTATGCCATTCTCATTGTAGCCGCAGCCGCGATCGTCTTCTTGATCGCCCTGATCATCGCCGGTCTGCTGACTTATCTCGAGCGCCGAGTGGCCGGAAGAGTGCAGAGTCGCGTGGGGCCGAATCGGGTCGGCCCGTTCGGGCTGCTGCAATGGCTGGCCGACGGACTCAAGCTGGTCATGAAAGAAGATCTGACTCCGGCCGATGCCGATCGGGTATTGTTTCGCCTGGCGCCTTACGTCATGATGGTCGGTGTCTTTGCGGCCTTTGCTTCGGTTCCTTTCGGTTTGTTGCTGATTGCCGCCGATCTGAATGTCGGTGTTCTTTACATTCTGGCGATCACCTCATTGGCTACCGTCGGCGTCCTGATGGCCGGCTGGGCTTCGAACAACAAGTGGAGCATGTTCGGCGGGATTCGCGCCGCGGCCCAGATCGTCTCTTACGAAGTACCGGCCGCTCTGGCCATTTTATCGGTTGTCCTATTATCGGGCACTTTATCGATGCAGGGCATCATCGCCATGCAAGGCGGCTGGCCCTGGGAGTGGTTCATCTTTCACAACCCGCTTACCTTCGTGGCATTTTTCATTTATTTCATCGCGGCCGTGGCTGAGGGTAACCGCATCCCGTTCGACCTGCCCGAAGCCGAAAGCGAACTGATCGCCGGCTACAACACCGAATACAGCGGGATGCGTTTTGCCGCCTTCTTCCTGGGTGAGTTCGCCAACGTTTACCTGATGTGTGCCATCGCGACCACCTTGTTTCTGGGCGGCTGGCAGATTCCAGGCATCGGGGTCGAGACACAGGCCGACTCGGTCCTTTTGCAAATCGTCGGGCTGGCAATATTCATGGCCAAGGCATCGGTCGGCTGCTTCGTGGTCATCTGGCTCAGATGGACCTTGCCGCGCTTACGAGTCGATCAGCTAATGGGCTTATGCTATCGCTATCTGGTGCCGATTGCTTTTTTCTGCCTGGCCGGCAACGCCGTCTACTTGCTCGTCGTTCCCGACGGCTCTTACCTTGGTGACATCATTCACTACCTGACTGCCGCCCTGGGTGGCCTGGTGGTGCTGATATTCTTCTGGCGGGTTTTCTATCACATCCGTTCAGTCGGCGATAAAAAAGACTTCAATTTCTTTGCGCGCGGCGAGCGCTACCGCTTCGATCCCAGCATCCAGGTTCGCCGCTACGGCAGGTTTCGCAAGCAACGCGGGAAGGAGACCGGCTGATGGGTGCCGTACGCGACTACTTCGCCGCGATTGGCCGGTCGATCACTACTTTGGGTGACGGCTTGGCGGTGACTTTCTCGTATCTGCTCAGAAAACCGACCACCATCCAGTATCCGGATCGTTCGGGCAAACCGGTGGTAAGTATGCTGCCCGAGCGCAGTCGCGGAATCCTCGAGAATGATATCGAACGTTGCACCGGCTGCGGCATGTGCGCCAAGCAATGTCCGATAGACGTGATCAAGGTTGTGGTCGAGAAAGACGAAGAGACAAAGAAACGCATTCTGATGAGCTTCGACATCGACATCGGCAAGTGCATGTTCTGCGGCCTGTGCGTCGAAGCCTGCCCGGTCGGCAGTCTGCGGCATTCCAATGAGTTCGAGGGTGCCATGTACGATATAGACAGGTTGATCTTCCACTTCGTCGACGAACCGCGCCCAGTCGCCAAACCACCCAAGAAAGGCGAAGAAGTAAAGAGCGCACCCTTGGGTTCAATTGCTCGTTATTTTCTGTACGAGGCCGACGGGCAGCCGCCTAAGCCAAAACCGCGCCCGAAACCGGGTTCAGAGAGTGGAGGGACAACATGAACCTCACTCTGGTCGATCTGGTCTTCTATGGAGTCGCACTGGTAACTATTGCCAGCGCCGGCTATGCGGTTTTTACGCGCAATATCGTCCGGGCGGTCTTTGCCTTGCTGGCCACTTTCTTCGGCATGGCGGTTTTATACGGCATGCTGTCGGCTGATTTTGTCGCCGTAATCCAAGTATTGGTCTACGTCGGCGGCATCCTGGTCTTGTTGCTGTTTGCAGTCATGCTGACCGGCAACATCGAAGACGCCCCGCGCAGCAGCCGCTCGGGCGGTTTGATAATCGGCCTGCTGACCGGGGTCGCCTTGCTTACATTGTTGATTCCGTTGATGCTGAACGCTCCCTGGTTGCAGGTTGAGTCTGCGATTTACTCTCCGACGACCGCGGCAATCGGCGAGGCAATTTTGAAAGAAGCTTTGTTGCCTTTCGAAGTTCTCAGCATTGTCTTGCTGGGAATCGTAATCGGGGCCGTAGTCATCGCCCGCTTCAAGCGCTCTAACGCAGCAGCCTCCGGTCAGAGCGAGGAGGCAGGACAATGAGCCACGTTGGCCTTGAACATTTTCTGGTAGTCGGCGCCATATTGTTCACTCTGGGAATAATATGTGTAATGACCCGCCGCAACGCCGTGGCAGTCCTGATCGGGATCGAGTTGATCCTGAATGCCGCCGGGCTGAATCTGATTGCCTTTTCACGCTACAACAACCAGTTGATTGACGGATCTATATTCGTTCTGTTCATCATCGTCCTGGCTGCGGCCGAGGCAGTGGTGGCCCTGGCCTTAATCCTGGCCCTGCAACGGCGGCTGCGAACCGTCGATGTAGACCGAACCGATACGCTTAAGGGATAGAGCCCATGGAAGAATTCAACTATCTCTGGCTAATCCCGGCTCTGCCCCTGTTAGGGGCCTTCATCAACGGTGCTTTCGGCTACCACCTGCAAAAACGTTTCGGTGAAAAAGCCATTACAATAATCGGGGTAGGCCTGCCCTGGATATCTTTCATTGTTGCGGTAGTCGCCTTCATTCAGCTCAAGGGCGCCCCCGATGGCTCGATTCTGACCAACAAACTCTGGACTTGGGTCGATGTTGGTCAGTTCAATGTAAACCTGGCCTTCGGCATGGATGCTCTCTCAGGCATGATGGCATTAGCGGTCACCTTTGTCGGCAGTCTGATTCATGTTTACAGCGTCGGCTATATGCACAAAGACGACGGCTTCTGGCGTTTCTTCAGCTTTCTCAACCTGTTCATGTTCGCCATGCTGACTTTGGTCCTGGCCGATAACTTGTTGCTGATGTTCGTCGGTTGGGAAGGTGTCGGTCTGTGTTCTTACCTGCTGATCGGCTTCTGGTACAAAGACCTGAACAACGCCAAGGCCGGCATGAAAGCCTTTGTGGTGAACAGAATCGGTGATTTCGGTTTCCTGATCGGGTTCTTTATCCTGTTCTGGGGATTGGGCGGCAACTGGGGCGATTCCGGCTACCAGGCAAGCGGGGCTTTCTCGCTCACCTTTAGAGAGTTGCCCGCGCTGGTCACCTCGATGGATAGCAAGCTCTTATGGGGAATACCCCTGGCAGCCCTGGTCGGAATATTTTTCTTCGTCGGCGCAGCCGGCAAGTCGGCCCAGATTCCGCTATATGTCTGGTTACCCGACGCCATGGCCGGCCCGACCCCGGTTTCGGCTCTGATTCATGCAGCCACCATGGTAACCGCCGGTGTCTACATGGTAGCCCGGATGAATTTCGTCTACATTCTGAGCCCGACCGCCATGACCGTGGTGGCTTGCGTCGGCGCGCTGACCGCCCTGTTCGCCGCTACGATTGGCTGTTTCCAGAACGACATCAAAAAAGTCCTGGCTTACTCGACCGTCAGTCAGCTGGGCTACATGTTCATCGGCGTCGGCGTCGGTGCTTTTTGGGCCGGTTCGTATCATCTGCTGACCCATGCTTTCTTCAAGGCCTGTCTGTTCTTGGGAGCCGGCTCGGTCATTCTGGCCATGCATCATGAACAGGACATGCGTAAAATGGGCGGCCTGGCCAAGCCGATGCCTATCACCCGCTGGACATATTTAATTGCCTGCATTGCAATTGCCGGGTTTCCGATAGCCGCGGGCTTTTTCTCCAAGGATGAAATCCTCTGGAAGGCTTTCAACAGCGATGCCTTGCTGATTCCCGGCTGGGTCCCATGGTTGCTTGGATTCGTGGCGGCCGGCCTGACTTCTTTTTATATGTTCAGGTCATATTTCATGACCTTTACCGGCCCTACTCCCAAGGTTCACGGTCACGATCCTGAAGAACAGCCCCGCACAATGACATTTGTGCTGGCGGCCCTGGCTTTTGGAGCCGTGGTGCTTTCGCTGATCGGCCTGCCGCATTTGTGGACCGGATACCACTCCAGCATCGAGCATTTCCTGTCACCGGTCTTCGCCGGGGCCGCCCAACTGAAGACGGCCGGCTATGGGCATGCGGTCGAATGGGGCCTGATGGCCGCCTCGGTTGGAGTGGCCTTCTTGGGATTGGGAATCGCCTGGTGGTTATATCGCGGCCGGACCAATCCGATTCCCGAACGCATGAAACAGCGTTTCGCCGGAATTCATAAAGTTGTTTACAACAAGTACTACGTCGACGAAGCCTATGATGCGACGGTTGTCAAAGGGTTCATGGGACTTTCACGGCTCTCGCGCTGGTTCGACGTTCATATTATCGATGGATTGGTAAACGGAGCAGGCACTCTGACCCGGGCAGTCGCCTGGATCGATGGTGCCATTGACACATACATTGTGGACGGGTTGGTTAACCTGGTGGCCAGAGTCGTCCGGTTGGCCGGCGCCAAACTGCGCCGAATCCAGACCGGTCGATTACCGACCTACCTGGCAATACTGGTAGTCGGTGTTGTAGTTCTGGTCGTCTTGACCCGCTTCCTTTTGGATTTGTACAGCTGAGGAGTAGTCCATGCCCGAATCGACGCTGCTAACCTGGATAACTTTTACTCCGGCAATCGGAATGGGGATCATCGGCCTGTTTTTGATCCTCAACCCGCTGCTCAAGCTCGGCAAACAAACAATGGATCAACTGTCCCGTGTGGTGGCCGTTGTCTGTTCGGCCATTCCGCTGGCACTGGTGATGATTGTCTGGCAGGGGTTCGACTCCGACAACACAGGCATCCAGTTCGTTCATCACATGGTCTGGATCCGTGCTTTCAACATCGAGTACTTCATGGGAATCGATGGCCTGAGCATCACCATGATCATCCTGACCGGCTTGATCTCGTTCATTGCGGTGATTGCCTCGTTACCCTGGGGAATTCCCAAAGACGACACGCAGCATTTCTCACGTCGCTGGGTACCCGGCTACATGGCCATGATCTTGTTGCTTCAATGCGGCATGTTCGGCGTATTCTGTTCGCTGGACTTCTTCCAGTTCTACATCTTCTGGGAAATCATGCTGCTGCCGATGTATTTCTTAATCGGCATCTGGGGCGGTCCCCGGCGCGAGTATGCAGCCATCAAGTTCTTTTTGTATACCCTGGCCGGTTCGGTCCTCATGCTGCTGGGCATGATCGCCTTGTACTTCTCTTCCAATGCAACTACTTTAGTCGACGGCACACCTTGTAATCACACCTTCAATCTCATAAAGCTGGCTACCGAGAACGACTTCACTGCGGCCGGGACACTCTTGGGAATAGCTTTCCCAAAAATTGTATTTATAGGGTTGTTTATTGCCTTTGCGATCAAAATCCCGATGTTCCCGTTCCACACCTGGCTGCCCGACGCCCACGTCGAGGCACCCACCCCGGTTTCGGTCATCCTGGCCGGAATTCTGCTGAAAATGGGTATCTACGGCATCTTGAGGATGAACTACGCGATCTTGCCCGAAGCGGCGGTCTGGGCAAAATGGGGGATTGCCGCTTTCGGCATGATCAACATTGTCTATGCGGCCTTCGTCTGCATGGCCCAAAAGGACCTCAAGAAATTAATTGCCTACTCGAGTGTCAGTCACATGGGCTTCTGTCTGCTGGCCATGGCGGCCTTCACTCCCCAGGGGATCAGCGGGGCCGTCTATCAGATGTTCACCCACGGAATCGTCAGCCCGGCTTTATTCTTGATTGCCGGAGTTATCTACGACCGTGCTCATCATCGAGAGATCGAAGGATTCGGAGGCCTGGCTAAACAAATGCCGGAGTACACTGCCATGATGGGCCTGGCCTTCATGGCCAGTCTCGGACTGCCGGGGTTGTGCGGCTTCATTTCAGAAGCGTTGTGTTTCGTCGGGGCCTTCCCGGTATTCACGCTGTTTACGGTTATATCGGCAGTCTCGGTTATTATCACGGCGGCCTACTATCTGTGGACTATCCAACGCATGTTCTTAGGGCCCTTGAACGAGAAGTACAAGAATCTGCCCGACATGAACTGGCGTGAACGGCTGTGCCTGTACCCGCTCGGGGCTATCATTATCGTGCTTGGCGTTTATCCGATGCCGATTCTCGAACTCATGAACAAGACTCTCCACCAGTTGGTCCAGCCACTGGCCGGATCCATGGGTCTTTAGTAGCGGAGGCAGCTGGTGTCCAACCTGATAAGCTTCGGCCATATAGTTCCCGAGCTTCTACTAGGAGGCATTGCGGTAGTGTTGTTTTTGTTTTCCGCCTTTGCCCGCGGGAAAGCGTTTTGGCAAAGCGTACTGTTTCCAACCCTGGCCGGTTCCGGCCTGCTGATCGCCCTCGGGCTGGTTTTATATTTTGGACTGGGTGACGGTGGTAGCGGGACTGATTGTACTTATGGCGGCTGTAAACTTTTCTTCGGACTCCTAGCTACCGACCCGATGGCGATGTTTTTCCGCATCCTGGTTATCGCGGCAACTTTCATCTGTGTAATCATCTCGATCGGCAGCCCGGCTTTACCCGAAGATCGCAAAGGTGAATACCACGGTCTACTGATGGTAATGGCCATGGGTATGTGTTTTTTGGCCGCCTCAAATAATCTCATGATGATCTACGTCGCCATGGAGACCGTCAGCTTGTGTTCCTACCTGCTAACCGGCTGGGACTCACGCAGCCAGCGTTCGCGGGAAGCCGGTATGAAGTACGTGCTTTACGGCGGGGTTGCCTCGGGCGTCATGTTGTTCGGCATGTCTTTGTTCTATGGTCTCTTCGGCGATTTGTCATTACAGGGGCTGCACCTGGCCCTGTCGGGCAACGGAGTTCTCGATAGCGTAGGCGGACAGTGGGCCGCTTTAATTAGTATCGTGTTCATCCTCGGCGGCCTGGGCTACAAGGTAGCCGCAGTGCCGTTTCACATGTGGTGTCCGGACGCCTACCAGGGAGCTCCGACTCCTTTCACTGCTCTTTTATCGGTCGGTCCCAAGGCAGCCGGTATGGCTTTGCTGTTGCGCTTCTTCTACGGCATGTTCCTGGTTCCAGGCAGCATGGACAATGTTATCGGCGCCTCGTCCCAGATACCCTGGGTTTTGATTATCGGCATCATTTCGGCCATCACCATGACGATCGGCAACTTGACCGCCATAGTACAGAACAACTTGAAGCGGCTGCTGGCTTATTCCAGCATCGCGCATGCCGGTTACGTCTTGATGGCTGTCGCCGCCGGAGGCCGCGACGGCTTCGAGGCCGTCACCATATATATGGCGATCTACTTGATCATGAACATGGGCGCCTTTGCAGTAGTTGCAGCCGTATCGCGTTCGACCGGCTCCGACGATCTACGGGTTTTCCGCGGGCTTTCCAATCGCGCGCCGCTGCTGGCCCTGGCCATGGCAGTTTTCATGATTTCGCTAACCGGCCTGCCGCCGACGGCTGGTTTCATCGGCAAGCTGTATTTGTTTGCCGCCTTGATCCATCGTGGAGATTTTTGGTTCATCGCCCTGGCCGTCGTGGGAATCGCCAATTCGGCCGTCTCGCTCTATTACTACGCCCGGGTCCTCAAGACCATGTACTTTGAAAAAGCCGAGGAGGGCATGCCGCCAGTCAAGTTGGGTAATGCGCCTACTGCGGTTGCCATCGCCCTGGCTATTCCGACTCTCCTGTTGGGTATCTTCTGGCAGCCTCTGGCAATCGTTGCGCGCTGGTCGGCAACCATGTTCCACTAGCATTGTGAGTCTCTCAAAGCTTATCACCTGTCTGGCAATCATTCTGTTACCGGTCTGTATTAACGCCTCCGACATGACTGTTGCCGAATGTAGTCAGCAAAGACAGAAGTTGCGTTTCTGGCTTGGTGCTTTTTCCAAGTTGGCAGATAGAGGTCCCCAGGATCATGTCAGACTACCGGCCCCGCAAGGCCAGCCCTTTCGACAAAATCAAACCGCCGGGCCACACGCCGCAGTAGCCCCCGACATGATCAGGCTCGGGTCGAAAGTCATTACCAAGATTGATCGTTCGCTAATCGACAAGCTCAGGGCCTTGCGAGAAAAAAGCCGGCAGGACAAGGGCAAAGATTTCGCTTTGCAACTGAGAGTCTCCGAGAACTTGCCCTGGTTCAAGGCAGCGACTTTTTTCGAAGCCGCCCAGCAGGCCGGATTCAAACGGGTGGCTCTGTTGTATTCCATACCGTCGACCAGCATCATTTGCCCCAGGGGTTGTCTATTCATTGCGGGATTGTATTGGTACATCCTGCCCCACTCGGCTGCGGCCCTGGTAATGACATTCGCCGAACCCGGCAGCCCCGAGGCCCACACCCTGGGCATGCCCGGGATTGTGCCCTGGAAAGTCGCTTTTAGGAAAGTCCAAAAGGCAGTCGAAGCCGGCCAGGCCCTGGCCTTTACCCACGATCGCAAGTAAGAAATCTTTTACAGCACAAGCGGAGTAAACTCTCATGTCCCAGGAATACATTTTCTACGGCATCTTTGGAGTCAGTGTAGTACTCGGACTCGTCCGCGTTATTTATATTTCGTTTAGTCTGAAGATCAATGTTGGAGCCTTTGTCGGAATGATCAAGAAACTGGTTATGGCCAACAATGTCGATCGGGCAATGAAGCTCTGCAAAGCGGCCCCCGCGGCTGTGGCCACCCGCGGGACGTATGCCATGCTGGAAGCTTTCCAGAACCGGGTAACTGATTCGGTGGCCCTCAGAGAAGCCTTCGAACACGGAGTCGGCGGGCTGAATAACGCGACCGGCAAGTTGGGCTGGCTGTCTTACCTGGCCCTGCTAGCAACCTGTGCCTGCGCCGGCTGGGCCTACCAACTGGGCTACGATCCTTTGCACCCCATCTACCGGGTCGGCCTGGCGGCCCTGCTGATCGCCATAGCTGGAATCAGGATGGGCTCGACCCTCAAGAACACGATAACCGGGGGTCGCGATCAAACCATCTTGGCCCTGCAAGAAGCGTCACTGATGCGCTAATGCAAAGGGATCGGCAAAAACCTGCTGGACACGGAATCTGCAATATCGGAGGAAAGGCCTGCTTGATCGGCGAAGTCCGGCCAGGCCTTGATGGCTGTTTTCACTTCTTCAATGATGGTCTGAGCCTTTTTCTTTTTGACTCCATGGACTGAAGCTATTTGCATGATGTGTTTCAGGTCGGGGGTTTTTCCTTCGCCGGCGATCGTCATACTGTGCTCACCGCCAGGTCCATCTGCCAGGGTCAAGTCGTATGCGGGTGCTAAGGACCACTCTTCGTTTTGGTCGTCGAATAAAAAAGAAAAGTTTTTGACGTGATCGTCTCGGTTATGGGCCATGACGTTGAAGACCATGCGTCGAAATGCTTCTTCGACGTCCTGGTGGTTGTGGGTAAGCAGGGAGGTGACTTTCAGAAAGTCATTGTAGTCTGCTGACGGTATGCGGAAGTTGGTATGGATCAGGTTGCCGAAGGTGTGGGCATGGATTCGCCGCCGGCCTTGTCTGTCAAAGCGTTTGATCCCGAAGAACGACTCGCCTTGCTTTGTTGTAAACAGACGGGTAGAGGGCATGCTGATTCCGGACGCTCCGGCCATCAAGGCATAAGCTTGTTCAACAAGACCTGCATGGGCATCGTCGTCTTTTACAGTGAACTTGACCATCCAGGCTTGGTAGCCTGATGGCAGCTCGTCTTCTCCAGAAATGACCCGGTTTTTTTCAGGAGAGTAGCCAACCAGAACCTTGGGCCTCGAGCCGCCGGGAGAGCCCCCGGTTTTGAACAGGACTGGTAGAATCTCGGACGCATGACCAGCAAGTATCCTTTGCGACTCTACGGCAAGTTGTTGCAGGTCGAATAAGCCGGTATTGACAGGCAGGTCGCTTGACGGCTGATAAATCAAAGCCCCCATCGTGCGCGATCCAAGGTAGGCCAAACGATCCAGGGGACTGACCTCTGTCAACGACAGGCCAAGGCTTAGAAAAAATCTATCCATGAGCAACAGGCCCCAACCGTCAGGCAAAGAATCATCAAAGAGACCCGGCAACGGGCCAAAGGACAGATCCTTGTGTTCGTAAAGATCCTGCCGAAAAGGCAGCCTAAAAGGAGAAAGATTCCAGCCAGAGGCGAGGAATGATGGGTCATACTCGAAGTAGATAACACCGTTTGCTTCGGCCAGGGTTCCCACAAGACGTTCATCTCGTAAAGCTGAGCGAAACAGGACGTTGAGCTTCTTCATCATTTTCGTCCTCTTCGCCTTGTAAAAGCTTGTGTTTTTTCAAGCTCTGCAAGACTTCTTGCCTTGGGAGACATAAAAACCGGCTCAAAATCTTCGAGTCGATCCAGGGCGTACGCAACCCCAAGGATCAGGCTTAGAGATGCCTTTCCGGTGGTTTCAAAGCGCTTTAGTGATGAGGGTGTGACGCCCGCCCTGGATGCCAGCGTTTTCCTCGTCCAATTCCGCAACAAACGCAGTTGGCGAATCCGCTTACCAAGCTCTTCTGAGAGCTGCCCGGGAGTGGTTAACGATAGGAGCTTGCGAGACAATTTCTCGATCTCTTATTGTGGTTATTATTTTATCCATTATCGTATTATTAGCTTATAATTGTCAATATATTATCTTATACGCAATCTTCTGGCGGCAACCATCTATCATTGAAAAAAAGCGGCAGCTCGGCGGCGCAAACCGGGCCCAGCTCAACCGGCCAGTTGGTCGCTAACTTGATATCGTCTTTTAGCTTCGCAGCCAGGCCGGGCAGGATCAGCGAACTCGTCTTGGCTTTCTTGGACAAATTCTCACGCTCGATCGATTCTTTGATTCTTTCGGGCGTGAAGCTTTTGAGGATAATGGCCATGTCGAGCGTGTCACCACGCGTATCGCAGAATAGTACGAAAAAGGGACTGAGCGTTGTCGAAAGCACGGCCGTGAGCACAAGTTGTGTGAACTCGCTATTGCCGGTAACCAGGACCGGGTCACCCGGCTGGGGATCGTTCAACTCGAGCAACCCAGCCGGAACGGGACGGGGCAGCTGCAACTGGGGAACTTCCGGCAAGACTCCCCCACTATTCATGGCTAGTTCGATGGCCTTGATTTTATCGCGCTGCAATTCCAAATCCGCCGGGCGCCAATCGCCCCGGCCGAGTTTGTCGACTAGATCCTTGCAACTTTGAGCACCGCATTTCTTGCACTCGTGGTCGGAGAAATAGCTGGAGAAATCAATCATATCCAAGTAGAGGTTTGCCTTGGGCATGACCTCAAATTATAGCCAAACGACTGGGCATTCAAGCCCGTTGTTGGTAACTGTTGAAATTAATCACTCGTTATCTAGAATGAGCCGACTGGATCGAAAGTCTTGTCCTTATGAACTGACAATCTATAGTGAGACCTGATAAAATGACCGAAGAACGAATCCCGAAAGAGCGACTGAATCAGATCGCGCGGCGCAAACTTCTGGCTCTGGGCATTCAGACCCAGCCGGCGAACGATGGCCACAGCCTCGAAGGCGAGATTGTAATCGGGCCCCCGGCCAAGCTGGTCAACCCTTGCAACCAGCAAGCCATCACCAATATCCAGTTCATGGTCGAAGGCCACGATTGCATCAGGATGATAAGCCCGCCGGCCATGAGCAGATTAATGCCGTTTCAATTCTATGATTTTGATAGCCAGTCAGCCTTGATCGAACAACTTCAGGTAGTGATCAACCGGCGCGCGGCCGCGGTTCAGATATTGGGAAAACAAGTCCAGCAATACGGATTGCAGGCCAGCCTTGACGCCGACCAAATGGCGGTCGTCGCCAGAATCGAGCTGGATATCATGAGCTCGGTCGTCTTAGAAGGCGACGAACGCGGCCTTTTCGCCGTCAGGGTCGAGCCGCGCTCATCGAATATCCCTTCAATCGCACTCGGAAATATACCGATTGATCTCGGGGAATTTCCTGAGAAAGTAGAGCTGGAAATACACCTGTCGCATATGATCGAAGAAGCCCAAAAGAACCAGGCCGCCGAAACGGTTCGGCTATCATTGGCCAGCAACTCTCCGCCAAGCGCCGATGCGTCTGCTGAAGGGGCCCTGCAGGGCATCTCCCTCGAACAGCTGACCCGGGCCTTCGGACCCGAGGCCGTCATCAGCACCGGGGTTACCGTTTCAAAAGACCTGCAAGTCGGCGAACAGCAAATTCGTTTTACGGCCCGCCACCAACAAGGCAATACATTTTCCGGCCGAATGACTTCGTCGGGCGGCACTTCCTGGAAGGACGATTTTGATCTGGACAGTTTCCCGGGCGTCGAGGATTTCGTAGCCGGCAAGATGGGTACGCCCCAGGTTACCGTAGTCACTGAACCTGCCGCAGTTCCGGGCCAAACCGGCACTGCAGAAGAAATGGTGCTTGGTTATCAGTTGCCGGTCCCCGGCGAGGTCTGGGTCATGAATTTGCTGGTCGAAGATGAATCCGATACAGAAATCAGATATGTTGGGATCGACATCGACGGTCAACCTTACGGGGCTCCGCGGGTTCTATCCAAGGAAGTATTTCAAAAGACATTCGCCAAGGTCTGCTCGGGCTCTTACCGCATGCTGGTCAGCGTAACCGGCGTCGAATTGGGCAAGGTATCTTACGAGCGCCTGGATTCGGATAGAAATCAGATCCCCAAGCCGATCACTTGCCGCCTGGCCCCCTTTGTGTCCAACTTCGTGCCCGAGTCGGCTGCTTACTGACAAGTCAGGTGGATGCCCCAAGTGTTGAGGGTTCCGCTGTCAATGGCAACACCATCGTTTACAGTCAATGTCCAGGTGCCGTTGCCGGGACCACCGATAAAGTCGGCCAGGGCCCCCGGACCGTCAACAGTCAAGGTGGCTTCGTAGTTTCCGATGACATTGTCGGCGCTGCCGCCAGTGACGTTATGCAGGGTGACAGTTGTCAGGTTGGGAGACTCGAGGGTGATTGTCAGGTCGCCTTTCCAGGTGTGGGTGATGTTCATATCGACGTTGATGTCTAAAATGGTGCAGGCCGGGCCGACACTGAGAGTGTCGATCCGAGTGCCCGGGTCGGGAATTGCGCAACTGCAAGCCGAAGACTGGTCGATGAAGAACTGCGGGATACACGAACTGGGTTCTCCGGTACAAGTGTAACCGTCTTCGACGACGCACTTACTGCTGCAACCGTCGCCGTCGTTTGCGTTGTTGTCGTCGCATTCCTCGCCTTCCGCGGTGTCGACCGCACCATCCGGGCAATTCGGGCAGGGACAGTCGAAAGGACAATTCTCGCAATTTTCATGCGGAGATTCACAGCTCAGATTGGGACAAGTTGCCGCCGGTGAGACCGTAACATTGAGCTGGAAGTTGCCGCAGGCACCCCCGGCCCCGTCAACATAAACATAGTACAAGCCGGCCGCTAGCGAAGTCTGGATATGTGACTCGCCGCTACCCGAATAACAGTCATCGTTACACAGGCGAGTCGCGCCGGCCGGGGTTGTGCCGGTCGGCCCGGTTTGCATAATGAACAAGACGGTGTCGAAATCGGAACCGACTGTAGAAATATCAATGCCTGAGTCGACTGCCAGAGCCAGGTAGAAGACTGCATCCGGACCGCCGGCTCCGTTATATGAGCACAAGCTGTCGCTGCTATTGATTCCGATATCGCAATCATTGGCCGCAGCGGCATCGCAGGCCGGGCAGTCGTTACTGCTTCCGCCCAGGAAGATGCAATCACCCAATCCAGTACAGCCGTTGATCCCCTGGACATCGGGGAAACTGAAGTCGTCGGCCAGGGCGCAAGTATTGCCGCTGAAGGTTCCACCCATTGAGATGTTACCAGCCTCCGGCCCGTCGTCGAGATCGACCTGGCTGATGCTGACGTTCAAGTTATAGCCCCCGCAAGTAAACGGGGCGCTGTCGACCGCTCCGTAATAGGTCCCTTCGGGCAAACCACACAGAGTCATCACTTCGGGCCCAATCTCTTCCGAACAGGCCTGTTCGGGGTCGATTCCCGGGGCGCCGCAAACGTCGGCAGTCGGGACTTGATCGGTCTCAGAGCCGCAGACAGTCGATGTGCGTAAAGTCGTGTCGTAGCCGACGCTGGTCAGGGTGACCGTATAGAAAGCCGAGGTGCCGGTTCCGTCGTCCAGGCTGAACTGGAAAAACTCCTCGGGGCCGCCACCGCTGGCGACACTCTGGCAGGCCGAGCCGCCCGGGAAGCAATCGCCCGGAATATTATCCAGATCATCGCAGGTGTTGCCGCCGAAATTGCCGCCGGCGCTGACATCCGGAGCCGTGGCGCAGATATCTTCGAGGCAAGCCGATCCATCGCAGGTACAACGACCTGACGAACAACACGTCTTCGAGCTAATCAAGCCGGCCGCGTCACAGATGAACTCGGCATTGCAGAGAAACTCGATGTCCGCCCGGCACTCCAAGGTACTCGGGTTACACTCGTTGCACTCTTGACGGCCGGCATTGCAGCCGTAGGAACAAATGATCAACTGAGTGGCGTTGCAGGCCCCATCACAGGTAGCCTCCTGGGTGGCATCCAGGCAGCGGGTACCGGCCGCCACGCAGTCGTAGGCGCACAAGTCGTTGATCTCATCGCAAGAGTCATTGGTGCACGGGTTGCCGTCGCCGCAGGCCGCCCCGGCACCCGACTGACAGACACCGGCCAGACAGGTATCTCCGACCGTACAAAACTGGCTGTCATCACAGGCCGAGCCGTTGGGTCGCACCGGGTTCAGACAAGTGTCACCGGCTTCGTCGCACGAATCGCTGGTGCACGAGTTGCTGTCGTCGCAGGAACGCACCGAACCGCCCGCACAACTACCGGCGTTGCAGGTCGAATCGATCGTGCAGAACAAGCCGTTGTCACAGGGAACTCCGTTCATGACTACCGGGTCGTTGACGCAGGCCGGCTCGACGCAGGTATCCAAGGTACACGGGTTGGAGTCGTCGCACAGATTCGGCGCCCCGCCCCCGCAAACCCCGGCCGTACAGGATTCATTGATTGTGCAAAAAGCTCCGTCGTTGCATCCGGTACCGTTGGCAAGCGGGTTGTTCACACAAAGATCATTGCCTTCATCGCAAACGTTGCTGGTGCAATCGTTGGAGTCATCGCACGAATTCGGAGCGCCGCCACCGCAGGCCCCGCCGTTGCAAACCGACCCAATCGTACAGAACAGCCCGTTATCGCAAGGCGTGCCGTTGGCGACCGGGTTGTGGTCGCAATTGTTGCTGGCTTCGTTGCAGCTGTCGTTGGTGCACGGATCAACGTCGGTACAATCCCTGGCTAGGCCGCTGGAGCAAATGCCTCCGTTGCATGTATCACTGACCGTGCAATACGAGCCGTCTTCACAGGCCGTACCATTCATGGCACCTGCGTCGTTTATACAAACATCGCCGACATCATCGCAAGTGTCGCTGGTGCAACCATTGCCGTCGTTACAAGCGTTGGCGACACCACCCTGGCAAATCCCAGCATCACAGGTTTCACCCAGAACGCAGAACTGGCCGTCGTCGCAGCCATTGCCGTTGGCGGCCAGCGGATCATTCACACAAACATTGCCGGCTTCGTCACACGAATCTATGGTGCATTGATTGACGTCGGCACAATTGAGCGGTGTGCCACCGACGCAAATGCCGTTCGAGCAGGCTTCGTTCTCGTTGCAGAACAAACCGTCGTCACACGGGTTACCGTTGGCCAAGGGCGCATCGTTGACACACTGATCGCCCACCTCGTCGCATGAATCGATGGTACATTCGTTGATATCGCCGCAGTCGCGGGCCGAACCACCACCGCAGGCACCGCCTGAGCAGACTTCGTCGACAGTGCAAAAGGCCAAGTCGTTGCACAGGTTGCCGTTCGCAGCAACCGCATCATTGACGCATTGGTTGGTTACATCGTTACATGAATCAAGCGTGCACTGGTTACCGTCCGAACAGTTTCGGGCAGGCCCCGGGTCACATATTCCGGCCAGGCATTGATCTCCATTGGTACAATATTGTCCGTCACTGCAGACAGTCGCGTCAGCCACGGGCGGGTTGCTGCAAATACCGCCGGCTTCGTCGCACACGTCGTTGGTGCAATCGTTGCCATCCGAGCAATTTCGCGGCGTGCCACTGCCGCACAATCCCGAAGAACAAGTCTCTCCGACAGTACAGAATGTACCGTCGTCACAGACAGACCCGTCAGCCGCCGGGCTGTTGACGCAGGTATCATTGTTATCATCGCAACTGTCGGCCGTGCAGCTATTGCCATCGGAACACGATCGTGGCCCGCCGCCTGAGCAGGTACCAGCAGTGCAAGTTTCGCCCAGGTTACAGTAAAACCCGTCATCGCAGGCGGTTCCATCGGCCAGGTTAGTGTTTACGCAACCATTGCCGACCTCATCACAAGTATCGACCGTACAGGGGTTCGAATCGCCGCAATTCCGCGAACCGCCGCCGACACAAGCTCCGGCCGAGCACGAATCGTTAATTGTGCAGTATTCACCATCTGAGCAAGCCAAACCATCGGCTTCAGCCGGGTGATCACAAACGTCGTTGGTTTCGTCACAGACGTCGTTGGTACATACGTTGCCGTCGTCGCAGTCCGTAGGACCGCCTCCCCCACAGACACCAGTAGTACAGACCTCACCAACCGTACAAAACGCGCCGTCGTTGCAACTGGTTCCGTCGGCTACGTTGACGTTTTGACATGTGTCACCGCTCTCATCGCACGAATCTGTGGTGCACTCAATGCCGTCCGAGCAGTTGCGCGGCTGCCCCCCGCCGCAAGTTCCGCCGACACAGTTCTCGCCGACATTGCAAAATTCTCCGTCATCGCAGGCGGCGCCGTCAGCTACCGGCATATTGGCACATTCATCGGCCACCTCGTTGCACGAGTCGGCCGTACAAACATTTGCATCACCACAATCCCTGGCGCTGCCCGAACAGGTTCCCGCGCTACACACGTCCCCAACGCTGCAATACAGGCTATCGTTACAGCCGGTACCATCGACTACCGGTGCGTGTTCGCACACATTCCCGCCCTCGTTACAAGAATCAATTGTACAGGCATTCGAGTCGTCGCACAGGTTGGGACCACCCCCGCAGCTGCCGGCCGAGCAGGTATCAGCCACCGTGCAAAACTCTCCGTCGTCGCAACCGGCCCCATCCATGGCCGTTTCGTCGTTGACGCACTGGTTGATATCGTCGTCGCAAGAATCGAGAGTACAGCCGTTTGAGTCATCACACGGGTTGAGCGTCCCGGTACAGACTCCCGTCGCGCAAACATCGTTCAGAGTACAAAACTGCAGATCATCACAAACGCTGCCATCCGCTTCGTTTACATGATCGCAAGTGCTGTCTGCATCGTTACATGAGTCCTGGGTGCAGGGGTTCCCGTCGGAACAATCGCGACTCGAGCCGCCTGAGCAAACACCCAGGTTACAGGTTTCACCAAGCGTACAAAACAGCCCGTCAGAGCAGATGGTTCCGTCAGGCACGTTGGCATTGACGCAACCATCGGCTATATCATCACAGGCATCCGATGTGCACTGATCACCATCCGAACAATCCCGCGCATTCGGTCCGACACAGGACCCAGCCGTACAGACGTCATCGACTGTGCAAAATTGACCATCTTCACAGGGCGTGCCGTCGACGACCGGGAGATTTTCACAAGAATCAACTGTCTCGTCGCACACATTGCTGGTACAGGCGTTGCCGTCGTTGCAATCGCGAGCCGTGCTGCCACCACATACACCGTCGCTGCAAACATCATCCATAGTGCAGTAAGCCCCGTCATCACATACCGTCCCGTTATCAAGATTGATGTTCAAGCAGGCATCATTGTCTTCGTCGCAGCTGTCAGCAGTACAGGGATTGCCATCTGAACAAGTACGATCGCTTCCATCACCGCAAACGCCGGCGGTACACACCGAGCCTATCGAACAATACAGATCGTCGTCACAGGCGGACCCGTCGGCTATAGCCGTTGATCGGCAACTATCGCCGACTTCATCGCAACTATCGGTGGTGCAGGGGTTTGAGTCAGAGCAATCGCGGAAAGCAGCGGCCATGCAGACACCCGATATGCAGATATCTTCGGTGCTGCAATACTCTCCGTCGTCACACTCGATCCCGTCGTCGGCGGGCGGATGATCGCAAATATTATTGGCATCGTCACATAAATCGAGAGTACACGGATCACCGTCCGAACAGTCTATCGGCGTACCACCCCCACAAACACCAGCTGTACAAACTTCGCCCGCGGTGCAATACATGCCGTCATCGCAAGGATCATCATCGGCTATAGTAGTATATTCGCAGATGTCGTCGGTCTCATTACAGACATCCGAGGTACACGAGTCACCGTCGGAGCAGTTACGCACGGTACCGTCGCCACACACACCGTCAGTGCAGATTTCGGCAACCGTGCAAAACAGACCGTCGTCGCAGAAGGTGCCGTCTTCTTTACCGTCGCAGGTTGAGAAATCCGGAACGCAGCTGGTTGCGTTTTCGTTGTGATAGCCCTCGTCGCAAATGCAGGTAACCTCGGTCTCGCCCTCTAAAACAGTGCATGTTCCGTGTCCCGAGCAGGTAATCCCGTGGCAACGATTATCCTGGTTGAAACATATGCGATCGTCACTGCATGAGAATAAAAAGCTCATCAGCGAAACCGAAACCCAAAAGCCCACAAAATTAATAGTTGGTCTACGTACATTTTTCATATTTTTCACCCCTAAAAAACTCGCGGCATTCACAAACGAACACCTGGTTTCACCTTTATTGTCGGTAACTTCAATCGTTTAACTCTAGCACGATTACCAGCTTTTAATCTACTTTCCAAATCGGTCACTCCATGATATCGCGCATAGATGACTAAAATGCGAATGTTGGCGTTTCTAGTATGTGTATTGACAGCCTGTTCTAACCCCGAAGCAGACCTAAAAATTGATTCCGGCCAACAACCCCAAAAACCTGCAGATGTAAGACAATCGCTCGGTGACCAGTTGCGCATAGAGATAGTTGCGCGCAAGCTTTATACTTTCAGCTCTTCGGCCTGGATTCAGCTTGTCTTGCATGCTGGCGACCTGCCCGACAAATCAAACCTGGTCTTAAAGACAAAGAGCGTCAAGACCATGGTCAACAAAAAGGTCGTCGCTACAAAGAACTGGCCAATGGGCTGGCCTCTGGCTGCAAGCCTGCCGGTCAAGGTCGACCTGGCCACGCTGGCCGGCAATGCACTGCAGGCCAAGGGATCTTACGAACTGTCGCTGACCTTCGAATCGGAAATATTTGAGGCGAAGAGCGCAAAAACACTTTGGTCGGGCATGCTCGAAGCCGGGCCGGTTACTTTCGAAGTCGTTGCCAAGCGACCCGATCAGCTGATCGAGGCCGTCAAGAACCCTCTACCCGACCCGGCCGCTTCTCTTTCGATCGGACTACACGCCGGCGGCAAGCGGCTCGAACTGTGGCCGCCGACCGAGGGCCCAAAACGTTTGACGCTTTCCGCTCATTCTCCGCGAGCGAGCATCAAAGTAACCAGCCGTGTGCAGCTATCTGCCGGGCTGGCCTTTAAGGTATTGGCCGACATCGGGCAAGGCCGCCCAAAGATCGAAGTCGGATCGTTTCGCGCTCCAGCTGAGAAACTCTCTGTGACTACCTTCGATGCCGGGCAGCTGAATTTCAAAACATTGTTTAGCGAAGTTAAAAAAGTCAACGCCCGACTCGAACTCGTTCCCGCGGCCAAAACAGCTTATTTGAACCCGCTGATTGACAAATTCTGGGACAAGACCCTCGATCTAGGAATGATCGAATTCAGTCTTAATAAATAATCCAAATTCTTAATCGACTGGTGCAAAAAGATGGGCAGGGCCTCCAGGCTTTGTTAGCCGGTGATTGTGTTCATTATTTGTGTTCTAGCAAGCCCAGAGGCTCTGGCAGATAGGCAATTGGGGCGGGTATTATTCACATAGGAGGGTTATCGACCAGGACTCCAAGGTACCGAAGTCCAGAGAGGCATGATCACTAACATCGAGCGTCCACAGACCGTTTGTGCCGTTGCCACCTAGCAGGCCGGTCAGTGAGTGGCCCTGGAGCACGACATCGTCCGCTGAGCCACCCTGGCGGTCGTGCAAGACCGTGCGCACACCGCTGGGGTCGGTTAGACCGACCAGCAGGTCACCCGAGTAGCTGTGCAAGATGGTCAAGTCAATGGACACTTCCAATTCACAATCGGGCACTGAAATAACCTCGAGCTGACTCGTAATTCCGGCTGGAGTAGCATCGGGGATGGCGATCGGCGTATCGGCTGACGAAAAGGTCCCGCCCTGATTGTCTTCAATCGGGCGGCATTCGCCGTGGCACGGGGCATAAGGGTTGATACAGTTATGTGGGAAGCATTCGTAGCCGGCCTGGCAGTCGGCATTTACGTTGCAGACCCCAGCGGGTAGCTGCTCGAAGTAGCTGACCGAATCGACCGCGAAACCCCAGTAGTTTATGCTGTAGTCCGAATGCAGGCTTACCAAGAGCGTGTCCCCATCGAATTCGGGTGTCCAGTAGTCTTGCAGGGAACCTTCGATAATCAAGGCACTTTCCTCACCAAGACCTGAAATAGTTATCCAGTCGTAACCCTGTTCGAGTTCGATCTTCGAAAAATGAATCTTGATCTTGGCTGCGCTTTTACGCTCTACAACCCACTGACGTTCAAAGTTGTCAGGGTAAGGATGCTCGCTCTCGACTTCAGCGAGCAAAACGGTCGTCCACGACCAGGCGCCCTGGTTGGGTTGTTCGCAATGCCAGGCGCAAGTGTTGTCTTCGCAACTTGGGTATCCGATACAGCGCGGGCGAGTCCAGTCATTGCCTTCGGCCAGACAATCGTCGGCCACTTCGCAGCTCCCATCGGTTTTGCAGACACCGCTGCCGCCGTGCGACCCGCCTGGCGGCAATCCCTGGCAGTACAAATCCTTCTCGGTATAACAGAACTGACCGATCGATCCGCCGCAGGCTTCGCCCCATAAAGCTACGCCAATCGTGGTGTGGCAAAGGCGGTCCCAGGTAATCAAGCCAGCCTCGGCTACCCAGCCTTCGGATCGGCTGCCAATCGCCATACATTCGGCCTCGCCCAGCCCGGAACACTCGGTTTGCTTTATCAATTCTTCCGTATCACCCCAATACCAACCCTCGTCGCTGGTTGCTACCTGACCACAGTATGGACGATGGTCTGTCGGATGAGACGGAGCGCAATCAGGGTCGGGTAGCGGACAGAAACTGTCGCAGATCCCATCACCGTACCAATTGTAGTATTCACACAGGTCATCCCACCAGTCGGCTTTAACCAGTTTTCTGGCCTGATCTTTGCTCATTTCGTTTTGAGATTGTTCGATTGAACCGCAACCTGAAAAAACACTCAAACCGGCAATCGATAGAACCATACAAATTGAAAATAATTTTTTAGCAGACATAACGCTTCTTTCCTCGTTGAATGGTTTATTCAAATAGTGATTCTCTTAGCGGGCCATCTAAGCATAATCCGTGCCAAAAATTGACGCGATCCGACAAAAATAATTTCTCTTGTTTTTCAACTCGTTACATCACACAGCTGACCAAAATCGCGGCCTTGAAAAACAACAATTGTTACCCAAAGATGACAGTCACGCCCTCAACTGGAACTCTCTTAGTGTAACTAATTGATTTTACTGGATACTGAACACGTATCCTCTGCACATCAAAACTGTCTACTTATCGATACTTTTTGGCCTTTTGCAGTCACCAGCATTACTTTTCATTCCCGTCGTCCTCTGCTAAACTGCCGGCATCATGCCTCAGATGAAAATCTCTTTGTTTTCTGATAGTAATACCAGGCTTATGGCTCAATGGGCATACGACTTAAACTCATTCTCTTGCTGACCGGTCTTTTGGTTCCCTTGCTTGGTGCCGGGGGATTGCTGAACATGTCCATCACTAGAGACACGCTGATCGAAGAAATGCACCACCGCGGGCTGGCACTCTTGTCAGCCCTGGCGGTACCAAGTTCGATAGCCCTGGCCAACCATGAGATCGAACGCCTGGACGATTACTTGGCCCAACTTTCCAAAAAGCAAAAAAGTTTCAATCAGGCCCAATCTCATGACAGCCAGCCCAGCGCGGGCACAGAGGGAGATCCGGTCCGCGATTTGGTCTACTTGTGCGTTGTCAATGCAAACGGGCGAGTCCTGGCTCATACAAATGAAACCGCCTACGGAACGATTCGTAGCGACAGTTTTGCGCGCCGGGCAATTCTTGCTGACAAAGCTCTTTTTAATAAGGTAAGCAACGAGTCCGGCGCGGAAACCCTGGCTGTTTCTCTGCCAGTCAGTTCCGGCCTGCGTTGGGGTACTTTATTGGCGGAATTTTCACTCGAGCGTTTAAACTCGAGAATGGCCAGGATGCAGCGACACACCATCGCCATCACCCTGGTCTTGATCTTTTTGGCATTGCTAGGATTGTCGATTGGCCTCTCTACGCTGGTAGTCAGCCCGGTCAAAGCCCTGTCAAAGATGGCCGAAAGTCTCGGCCGCGGGGATCTGAGTAAACGAGTCACAGTGCGCGCCAAAGATGAGATGGGCACACTGGCAAATGTCTTCAACGCGACTGCCAAAGAACTTGCCAGCTACACCCACGATCTGGAACAAAAAATCCGTGAACGTTCGGCAGAAATCGTAGAAAAAAACGACCAACTCGAGCACGCCAATCGGCGTCTCAGTACGGCCAATGAACGCCTGGAAGAAATCGCCACCACGGACGGCTTGACCGGCCTGGCCAATAAAACTCATTGGCTGACCCGGCTGGAATTCGAGGTCTTGCGTGCCAAGCGAGGCAATCATAAATTGTGCTTGCTGATGCTGGACGTTGATCACTTCAAGAATTACAACGACTCCAACGGGCACCTGGCCGGCGATCGGTTGTTGAGTAAGCTGGCGGGCTTGCTTACCAGTAATTTGAGAGCAATTGATATTGCCGGCCGATTCGGTGGAGAGGAATTCGGTATCGCTCTACTCGACACGAGTCTCCGTTCCGGGGTCAGAACCGCCGATAAGATACGCCAAGAAGTAAGCCGGGCTGATTTCGAGGCCCAGGCCAGCCAGCCAGGTGGAAATCTGACAGTCAGCATAGGCGTGGCCGAATTGGACCAGGAAAGCCAGAACATGAATGATCTTATAGAGAAGGCCGATACGGCCCTTTACCAGGCCAAGAACGAGGGCCGCAACCGGGTGTGCTCATGAGACTCGCCGGCCGTTCTATGCTGGGCTGGGTCCTGCTTGGCCTGTTATGCTGTTGCCCGCTATCAGCCGATGAACAACCCGAAGCGATTACTTCTCAAACCAACGAACTGATCTTCGGGATGAATCCGGTCATCGGCGTCGAAGCAACCCATGAACGATTCACCCGGTTGACCAAGCACCTGTCAACGCTCCTGGGTGTCAAAGTAATACTAAAAGTCACCCACAGCTATGGCGAACTAATCGATGAAATGGCGGCCGGTCGGATCGATCTTGCCAAATTCTCCCCTCTGGCCTATGTACGCGCCGACCGACGAATCGAAGGTCTTAATCTTATCGCCTCGCATGTTGCCAATGGGTCGATAACTTATTCATCCTACTTAGTCGCCCTGCAAGAAACTCCTTTCAGCTCCTTAAAAGATCTTAAGGGTTCGCGAATCTGTTTTGCGGATCTCAACTCTACCTCCGGTTATCTCTACCCCCTGGCATTCTTGCTCGAATACGGAATAGTACCCGAAGAGCATTTCCAGTCGGTCACTTTTGCCGGCAGCCACAAAGCTTGCCTCGAAGGCCTGTTTTCGGGCCGCTTCGATCTGGCGGCAACTTTTGCCGGAGCCATTCGAGATGCCCGCCAATCGGGGCTCCACGTAGGCGAGCTGATCATCCTGGCGAAAACGGGCCGGATTCCGTACGACGCCTATTGCGTACGCGGAAATCTCAATCCTCTCCTGCAGAAAAAAATCCAAAAAGCATTGCTGGAAATCAACACACTCTCCAGAGAAGGTCGCTCAGTCTTGGGTCCGACTCTAGGGATTAACGGCTGGGTTAAGGGTGACGACAGTGTTTATGATGGAATTCGCCACGTCGAGGCCCAGGTAAAAAAGAGTAAGTGCGGTGAGTGAACACACGAAAGTTGGCACTTGACACCCGGCAAGAAAACTAGATAGGTGTAACCTTATGGCATCAATGATCGGCAAAGAAATCGAACTCGAAATCAACGGCCAAACATATCGCGTCAAAGTAGATAGCTTAACTTCCGACAAGGCCTCTGTTACGGTCAATGGCCAGAAAATAGAAGTAGACATTCACTCGCCAGATGAAGATGCCGGCTTGGCTCCCCAGGCCCAGACCGAATCACCCAAGCTGCCGGCGGCCCGGGCGCCGACTGCCACCGCTCAACCGGTCCAAACCGCGGGTGGTTCGAATAGCTTGTGCGCATTAATGCCGGGAGTAGTCATCAAGTTCCTGGCCGAAGAAGGCCAGCAGGTTTCAACCGGCCAGGTGGTGCTTATTCTCGAGGCCATGAAAATGGAAAACGAGATCAGCTCCGATCGTACCGGAAAGATCAGCAAGATCCACGTAAGCGTCGGTCAGCAGGTCCAGACCGGCGAACCACTTATTTCTTTCTAGTGACAATCTTATCTATTATTATCTACGGATTGCTTATCAAAGGAGCAGACAACTTTGCTAATAGTCGCCATCATGGTTGGCATCTTGATTGCAATCGGAATCTGGGAATACCAGCTCCACCTGAGAAATCTGCGTAAAATACCTGTGCGCGTACATGTTAATGGAACCCGCGGCAAGTCATCGGTTACCAGACTAATCGCCGCCGGCTTACGAGCCGGTGGCATTGTAACCTGCGCTAAAACAACCGGATCAAGGCCCCGAATGATTCTCGAAGACGGCAGCGAGTATGCTATCCAGCGTCAGGGACGAGCCAATGTCCTCGAACAACTCAGGGCCGTAGCAGTCGCAGCCCGTCGCGGCGCTAAAGCCGTGGTCGTGGAATGCATGGCTTTAAGCCCTGCCCTGCAACAGCTATCTGAACGCAAAATGGTTCATTCGTCTGTCGGGATAATCACCAACATTCGGGCCGATCACTTAGACGTCATGGGTCCGACCGTCGTGGATGCCGCCAAAGCCATGGCCGGTACGGTCCCGCGCGCGGGTCCCATGCTGACAGCCGAAAACGACCCGGAACTGCTGGGCATCTTGCAACAGGCGGTCGCTCGAAATGGAGTTGAACTGATCATTTGCACACCTGACGATCAGAACATCACCGAAGAGATCATGCGCAACTTCAGCTATATCGAACATCCTGAAAACGTGGCCATGGCAGTCAAGTGCTGTTCAATCGCCGGCATCGATCGCGAAAAGGCCCTCGAGGGCATGTATCAGGCCGAGCCCGATATCGGTGCTCTTATAATCATGCGTCTGGCATTTTTCGCCAAGAATATCGATTTCGTCAACGCCTTCGCAGCCAATGACCCCGACTCAACCAAGCTGATTTGGAAGAGAGTTGACGGTCTTTTTCCAGGAGAGCGAAATCGAGTAGCCCTGCTCAACTGTCGTTCCGATCGCGCCGCCCGGAGTGCCCAACTGGGTTCAGTTTTATCCCAGCTCGAAGGAATGAACATCGCTCTATTGACCGGTTCGGGTACCCGCGTGGCTTTAGAAGCCGCATTAAAGGCGGGCCTGCATACTGAAAAAATCATAGTCATGGAAAACCCGCGACCCGAAGATGTTTTTGAACGCGTGATTGCACAAATCAAGAAAAACGGCACGGTTTTCGGCATGGGTAATATCGGCAGCGGCGGAAGTGCCATCGTCGAGTACTTTCAGAACAGGGCCGTGCACTAGGTTAACGATTGACCAGGAGGCTTGAAATTGGAGAACCTTCCCCCTGATGTAGTTGTCACAGCAATCGCTATTGGGCTGGTGATCAGTCTGATTTTCTCCGAAACGATGGGCCTGGCGGCCGGCGGCATGGTAGTCCCGGGCTATATCGCATTGAGCCTGCGCGATCCAATCAGCGTTGTCATGACTCTGGCGCTCGGCTTGGCTTCATTTCTGATCGTTCGTTTACTCAGTAATTTTATGATCTTGTTCGGTCGGCGCAGGACGGTCATCACAATCCTGGTGGGATTTTTACTGGGTTGGTTCTTCCGCAGTTTCATGGTTTTCAATGTTTTCGGCGAGACAATTGTTTTATCTGCAATCGGTTTCATCATCCCGGGTCTTGTCGGCATGTGGATCGACCGGCAGGGCGCCACCGAGACTATGGCAACCCTGCTGACCTCCGGTGTCCTGGTTCGGCTCATACTAATTTTGATCTACGGCGGGGAGATGTACGAATGGCTCTAATGTGGAGACCCGGACGGGCGTCACGAGGCGTCCTGGTTTTGGTGGCCGCGATCTCCATCGTCGGCTACTTGCTGGTTGAGCAACTACCCAAGCAACAACGCAAGAAGTACTACCGCGAGAAACGGGTGGCCGCAAAATTGATGGACGCCGGCATGAAGCTGATCCACCAAAAACGACTGCAGATATTCGGGCGGATCGATCCCGAGCATGATCCAACGGGCACCGGTATGATCGGTTCCGGGCTAACCCCGATTACATCCAAGACAGGCTCGATTTCAGCCAAACAAACCTCGGCTAATCCCAATTTTGCAGCCGTTATGATTCATCTTTACAAGCGGGCCGGTTTGAAGGAAGGCGATGTTGTAGCCATGGCATTTTCAGGCTCGTTCCCTTCGTTGAATCTGGCAGCCCTGGTGGCCGCCGAAGTACTGAAAATCAAACCTATCCCAATTACTTCTTTGTCTGCTTCGCGTTGGGGTGCCAATGATCCCCAACTGACCTGGCTGGACATGGAACGCCTGCTGTTCGAAAAGGGAATCATTCACTACCGTTCGGTGGCAGCTTCTTTGGGCGGTGAAACCGATCAGGGCCGTGGTATTCCGCCCGAGGGAATTCGAATACTCCGCGAAGTTATCAAGCGCAACGGAGTCGAGTTGATCGATCCGCCCAGCCTCGAGTCTAGTTGGGATTTGAGAGTAAACATATACGAGGAAGAAGCTAAAGAACGGGCTATTGCCTGTTATATCAATATCGGTGGCGGGGCCGGGAGTGTCGGCACACCGCTCGTCAAAAGGATGTTCAAAGAGGGGCTCAACAAGTCGACCCCCTCTCCGGAAAAACTCCGCGACTCGGTCATGAGCCGCTTCAGCCGGGCCGGAGTCCCGGTGATCAACATGATCAACGTGTCTCGACTGGCTGCCCGCTATGGACTGCCTATCGAGCCCGAGCAACGCCCCGAACCAGGAGAAGGCGGAATCTTCGCCGCCATGGAATACAACATTATTTTAACCTGGAGTATTCTAATCGGCCTGATAAGTGCGATCTTTATTCTGTTGCGGATGGACTTTTCGCACTATTTCTTGAGAATTCGTACGAACCTCAAGAGCAACAAGTTAAACAGCTCGCCGCCTCCGCCCCAGACCAAGTAATTTCTACAGGTTATCTAACAGGAATTTAGTCAGGAGTTCTTCGTCGGTCTTTTCTTGATCGTCTTTTTTCTGCCCCGGTTCGGCTGCCCCGGCCGCTTTGGCTTGCAAGGGTGAAGCCCGGCTTTTCGTAACGTTTATTTCCGGTTGGCGACTCGGCTTGGCTTGTGTAACCGGCTTTTGGGGTTTGGCCGTAGTTGAGACTGGCGGCGGTCCCAGAATCGGCGTCGGTTCACCGATCGCCGACGTCGCAGCTTTTGCAGCTGGTTTACTTGGCACAACTGGTTTTGCGGCAACAATCGGGGCAGGTTCTTCTATTTCAGCGCGGGTCTTTTTCAAGTAGACTTCGCCGATAAAACCTTCTTGGACTTTATAAGCAACATCGTCGTATATGACCGAATCACGGTAGCGCTCGGCACCCATTTCAAGAAGTTGAGTATTGGTTTTGACGCGACCCAATAATCCGATTCGATCTTCGTCATCACCCTCGACTTTGACGAAACGAACTGCTTCAAGCAGCCGGAAACAGCGACCATCCGCTTTTATAGTCATCATGTTGTTGTCGAAATCAATTTTGTCTTGTTCCAGCCAAGTGGATAATGTTTTTTGGGCGATAAAAAGATGGCGGGCCATTACTTCATGAGCTCCAAATACTTTGTTTTACACATTAAAAGTAATACAATTGTCGAAACTTAGTCAAGTTCACGACCAGCTGAGAAGCACATTGATCCTCGCCGCTCTCTGTACTATGGTGTAATTCGACACGTTCAACCAGGAGATTAAGTCAAATGGAATCTAAAAACGTCGTTGAAGTTGGAGACAATAATTTTGAATCCGAGATCGTTTCGAGCAAAATTCCCGCTCTGGTCGACTTCTGGGGACCCATGTGCGGGCCGTGCAAGGCACTCGAACCGGTGATCGAGAAACTGGCCGGAGACTATCAAGGCCGCATCAAAGTCGCGAAAGTCAATGTCGATGCCAGCCCCATGACAGCTATTCAATATGCCGTCAAATCTTTGCCGACGATCTTGTTGTTCAACGCGGGCAAAGTGGTCGACCAGCTCACCGGCCGGGCATCTCCCGCCGCCCTTGAGAAATTTATCAAGAAAGTACTCTGACCGCAGCGATAGCCGGGTCAGAATGTATGCCGCCTCAGAGATATCGACAGCAGCAAGCCTATACCCGCCATGTTGGCCAAGACCGATGAACCACCGTAACTCCAGAGCGGCAGAGTCGTCCCGACTACCGGCAACACACCGATGACCATGCCGATGTTTATGGCCGTGTGCCAAAACACCAGCGCGACCACTCCAACCGCCACAAGTACACCGAATGTCTCCCGGGCGCTACTGGCCACATTGATCATCTGCGTCAGCCAGAAAAGAAACAGCCCCAATAACCCCAGACAACCGATGAAGCCCCACTCCTCGGCCCAAACCGAAAAAACGAAGTCGGTGTGCTGCTCGGGAAGAAACTTGAACTGAGTCTGGGTGCTTTGGGTAAACCCTTTTCCGGATACCTGGCCAGACCCGACTGCGATTCGCGACTGCCAAGCATGATAGCCGCTACCCTTGATATCTGCACTGGGTTCCATGAAGGCAAAAACGCGTCTTTTCTGGTAATCCTCCAACACAAAGAACCAGGCACTGGCGGCCACAGCAACCAACGCGATGGCGGCGATCAACAAGCTGAACGGTTTGATTTTAACAAACAGAATCATGGTTCCGGCAACCGCGCCAAGAACCAAAGTTGTTCCCAAATCCGGCTGCCTTAGAATCAGCACTGCTGGGAGCATGACCAGAATGATCGGGCTCAAAAGATCGTGCAGGCGAGTCCGCCCGGTTCGCAACGAATACAAGAAGCAAGCCGCCGCCCATACTATGAATGCGCAGACTATTACAAATCGCCAGGTTCCCAGCATGGCCAGGCGTTCCCAGTAGAGCATGATCGCACCGATCGCTCCCAGGGGGTACAGAATCGTAGCCGGCTTGAATAATTTCCAAAGGGAATAACCCTCGGCCGGCATAGCCTGTTCGTTGCTGAAATACTTTGCCAGGGCCAAGACGACTACAATCTTGGCGACTTCAGAGGGCTGGAAGTTAAAAGCGCCCAGATGCAGCCAGCGTTGCGAGCCCGATATCACCCGCCCGGCAAAAAGAACGGCCAGTAATAAAACGAGCGTAAAAACCAAAACTGGATAGGCCAGCTTTTCAAAAATGCGATAGTCAAGAACGGTCAGGACTATGGCTATCAGCACTCCAACCGCCAGCCAAATACCCTGAACCAAGGCCAGATTGGTCGATGTCCCCCGGGAAGTCGAATACAAGTTGACCAGGCCCAGGCCGCCGACAGCCAGGGTGGTTAATAGCAGGGCCCAATTAAAGGACGTTGTACTAGACATCTTCTTCACGGGTTCGTAACCTTGGCTTGTAAAGAATCCTTTTCGAGCTTCTCCAAGAAGTAAGTGATCAATTCCATGGCTACCGGCGCAGCACCACTGGAGCCATGGCCTCCGTGCTCATTGACCACCGCGACTACTATTTTCGGATTATCGAGCGGCGCCCAAGCAGCAAACCAGGCATGATCGCGGAAGTCATATGGCAAATCTTTACCGCGATCCTCACCCTGCTTGACCACCTGGGCAGTCCCGGTCTTGCCGGCCGCTTGAAATTGCACTTTACGCGGGCGGCGATAATAGGCTGTACCACCAGGCTCATTGACGACACCCTCCAGGGCAGCCACCATCAACTCGAGGTTTTTTGGGCTGGCTGCAACTTTTTGTCGCACGACCGGTGCAAATGTCCGGATTACCTCTCCGGTTGGGGATTCAATTCGTTTAACCAACTGAGGCTTCATCAGGTTGCCGCCGTTGGCCAGGGCAGCGTACCCCAGGGCCAACTGTAAAGGAGTCACGTTGACGTCGCCCTGCCCGATCGAGTTGGAAATAACGAAGCCCGGCAGGTAGCCTGTGCGGGTGTGTTTTTTATACCAAGCCCGATCCGGCATTATTCCGGGGGTTTCCTCGCCGGCATCAAAGCCGGTTGTCGAACCAAACCCGAAACTCCATGACATTTGGGCAAGTCGATCCTGGCCGGCTTTGTAACCCGCCCGATAGAAGAAAACGTCGCATGACTGAACAATGGCTCTATGGATCGATACATTGCCGTGGCCGCCCCGCCGCCAACAACGAAATACGTGCCCGCCAAAATGCATTCTGCCGGTGCAGAGTTGTTTTGTGTTTTCGTCTATTTCTTCGGATTCGAGGGCGGCCAGACCGGTGAATGGTTTGAATGTCGAGCCGGGCGGATAATGTTGCTGAATTGCCCGGTTGGTCAGGGGACGGTCAGGGTCTTTAATCAACTCGTTCCACAAACGCGCACTGATCCGCCCCGATACGAGATTGGGATCAAAAGCTGGTTTGGAAACCATTGCCAGAATAAAACCAGTCTGCGGATCGAGGGCCACTACGGCCCCTTCCAGCCCGGGAAAACGTTTTTCCGCCAACGCTTGAAGTCGCGCATCAAGAGACAGAATCAAGTTGTTGCCTGGAATAGCCGGTTTTATCTGATCAATACCATCGAGTGTACGCTGAACCAGTCCTATGGCGCTTTCAAGGCCACCTGGTTTTTGTTGGGATATCGCTCGAAGCCGGTCATACAACAATGGAATCAGCTCATCCCCGGAGTCGCTTACCCGACTGATACTTTCGAGCACCTGTTTGGCCAATAAATCGGGGACGCGCTGCTTCTTAGAGTCGACTACGACCTGGATTTTTCCATTCTTGCCCCTGAGTTCTTCTTCCCAGTACTTTTCCAATCCTGATTTTCCAATAATGTCACCTTGTCGATACCCTATACCCTTATATTTAACCAGCTCGCGCGGACTTATTTCACCGACATAGCCCAGCAGGTGGGCAAGCAGTGGTCCTTGAATGTAGGCCCGGCGTGTCTCCGGGCGTACCTCAACTCCTTCGAGCAAATCCATATGCTGTTCCACAGCGGCCAGCTCAGACCAGGTCATGTTGCGACGCACCAATATCGGCAACCAGCGATTCAGACGCTTGGTATTTTGAAAGTACTCACGCGTATCATCAACTTCGATGACACTCAGGCCGACGTATTCGGTAATGCGGTCCAGAGTTGATTCGAAAGCCTGTTTCTTACAATAAGCAGCCGTAAAATAAAGATTGAAGGATGGGCGATTATCAACCAGCAGCTGGCCGGTCCGGTCAAAAATCATGCCCCTCAGCGCAACTTCGCGGCGCACATCGACAAAGTTGGCTTGCGACAGGGCAACATATTCATGGCCGTGCGAAACCTGAAGATAGTACAAGCGACCGGCGAAAAATACAAAAACCATAGTTATAAAGACCAGCAGCACAACGTGGCGTCTGGCAAATCTGGCCATCTCAGGCTGTGGCGAAAACAGAGACAATTTTCTCACCTAAATTGAGTTGTCGTTTTCACTATCAGACGGCCATTTCGAACCGCCGTCTGGTCGTTGGCGGCCAGGCCAATTTTGCCAGCGACCAAACGGGAACCGCCAGAACGGCATTAATGAACGCCAGCGGCAAGACTGCTTTCAGGTTCACCCAGATAACACCGTCGCTAGCCCCCATGGCCGCCAGGTACACAAAGATCAGCATGCTAAACAGCAAACTTGTTATGAACATGACACCCACCAGAGCCGTCGACTGATTCGGTTGCATGAATCGACGCAGGTGACGAGCAAACATCCAGACCACGATTGAGGCCGACATCAACATGCCCCAGGGAGTGGATGCAAAGCTGTCAGCGATGGCTCCCAGAACAAAAGCCGTAAGCACACCTTCGCCAGGTTTCATGAAGATAGAGATATAGACAACCAGGATCAAGATTGGGTCCGGCCGAACCCACTCGGTGTGCAGCACCCGGCAGACGGCCCCGGTCACCGTCAACAATATTATACCCAGTCCGATGACTGCCAGATGTCTCACGGACTTTCTCCCTGACTGGCAGGCGCCTCATCATTCGAAGTAACCACCAGGACTTCTTCCAGCGTCTGAAAGTCTACTTCCGGCTGCAAGACAGCCTCTCTGAAAGGACCCACGCTGGGGGAGGTCACCGAGGCAATCCGGCCGACCTTCAGACCAGCTGAAAACACTCCGCCGATCCCGGATGTGACTACTTCATCACCTACTTCGACATCGGCAGTCCGAACCAGATAATCCAGTGAACAGGCCTCGTCTTCTCCCTGGCCGCGAACGATCCCGCGCGCACGCGAACGACGAATGACGGCATCGACAGCGCTGCTGCCGTCGACAATCAACCGCACAGTCGCATAACCAGTCACAACCGTCGAGACTCGTCCAACTAAACCAACCCCGGAAACGACAGCATCACCGATTTTTACACCTGCCGAACTACCGACATTGACTCGAATCGTCCGGGCAACCGGTGAAGTATTGACTCCAATCACCCGAGCCGCAATGATTTTTTCCTGGCCGAGAACTTGCTGCATGTTGACCAGGGCTCGCAAGCGCTGGTTTTCAGTTTCGAGCTCGGCCAGGCGGGCATTGCCACGCTTTGCTTGATCGAGTTGTTTTTTCAAGAGCTGGTTCTCTTCTTCGACGCCAACCAGGTAAATGTAACCCTTCCAGGTACTGGCGACTCCGTCGATGGTCCAAACGATTGCATTCTGAATCGGAGAGGTCAGCCAGAGTAACGCCCGGTCGAACCAGTTCTGTTCGCGACGCTCCTTCATGTGGGCAAGAAACAGGAGCAGAGAAAAGAACAGCAAGCCTGCTACGAGAAGTCGAATCCGGTTTCGCTGAAACCACGACATGTATTAGTCTATGGATACTTGCTTCAGTAGATCAAGTTCGTCAAGGGCCATGCCACAACCATAAACAACCGCCGAGAGAGGGTCGTCGGCAACCATAACCGGCAGCCCGGTCTCCTCACGCAGGAGCACATCAATATTTTTCAGCATCGCCCCACCCCCAGCCAGAACGATACCCTTGTCGGCGATATCTGCCGACAGCTCCGGGGGAGTACGATCAAGAACAACCCGGACAGCATCAACTATGGCGTTGATCGGGTCGGACAAGGCATCTCGGATCTCATCCGAAGAAACGGCTATTGTTTTTGGCACCCCGGCCACCAGATCGCGCCCGCGGACTTCCATGCTGAGCGGCTCTTCGGTCGGATAGGCTGTGCCGATATTGATCTTTATCCGTTCAGCCGTTGATTCTCCAACCAGCAGATTATATTTGCGCTTCATGTGCTGAATGATGGAATCGTCCATCTTGTCACCGCCGATCCGCACCGAGCGCGAGTTGACAATGCCTGCCAGACTGATTACGGCTACCTCGGTCGTACCGCCGCCGATATCAACAATCATGTTTCCGGACGGCTCTGTAATGGGCAGACCGGCCCCAATCGCGGCGGCCATTGGTTCTTCAATCAAGTAGACTTCTCGGGCACTGGCCGACAAAGCAGATTCTTTGACGGCCCGTTTCTCGACCTCGGTAATACCATAGGGCACGCCAATGATTATCCGCGGCCGGACCAGCGTTTTTCGATTGTGGGCGCGCTTGATGAAATAACGCAGCATTTCCTGGGTGACTTCAAAATCGGCGATTACGCCGTCCTTCATCGGCCGGATTGCCATGATACTGCCAGGGGTGCGACCCAGCATGTCTTTTGCTTCTTGGCCTACCGCCAGAACCTTCTTGATTCCGTGATGATCTTTCTGTACGGCGACGACTGAAGGCTCAGCACAGATGATTCCCTTGCCCTTAACGTACAGAAGTGTGTTGGCAGTGCCTAGATCTACCGCCAAATCTTGTGAAAACATGGCATACAGCCAGTCGAATAGCATCTAAGTTATCTCCGACTTATATTGGTTCGAACAACTACCTAGAGCAACCCTGCGTACCAGAACGTCCCTGTTTTGGCAAGAAAAAACAGCAATTGGCCGACTTTAGGCTATGGGCTTTCAAAAAAATGTTGCATCCGACGGCATTAGGGTTATATTCACTCCTCTGAAAAACAATGGTTTCAGGAGAGTTAGATGCTTGAACAGATGCGGAAGCAATCACAGTCGGCTATTATCTTACTCCTTTTCGGATTCATTATCTTTGTCTTCGTCTTTTCTTTCGGCGCCGGTTCAGAGGGATTCAGATCTGGGGGCTGTGGACAAGGCAACCTGGCCGCGGTCGTCGACGGCGAAGAAATATCAATAACCGACTTTCAATATTATTACGATCAACAACTCAGGACGGCTTTGTCTCAACGTCAACCTGGTAAGAAGTTTCGCAAGGAAGACAAGCTACAACTACGCAAGCAAGTTCTGGACTCGATGATCGACCGGGCCTTGCTTATTCAGGCCGCAAAGAAAATCGGTCTGCATGTTACCGACGACGAGAGAAATGAGAGTATTCGCAAGGCGTTCAAGGGCAAAGACGAAGAGTTCGATTTCAAGCGCTACAAGGTCTACGTAACTCGCTATCTAAACACCAGCCCGCCGGTCTTCGAAGAAGCCTGGCGACAGCAAATGTTGGCTGAGCGCATGGCGAATATCATTCAGGACACAGCCCGAGTCACTGCAGATGAGCTGCTCCAAGCCTATATTGCCCGTGAAACCAAAATCAACTTGGAATTCGTCAAAGTCGCAGCCGGAATGTACATCAAGGACAGTACTCCGACCGAAAAAGAGATTGCAGAATTCGCTGATAATAGCGGCAAACGTCTCGAAGACTTTTACAAAACCCAAGAAGCTCGATACCACAAACCAAAGAAGGCTCAGGTGGCCCATGTATTCTTCGAGCTTCGCAAGGATTACGACACAGACCAGATCAACGACAAAAAGGAGCAGGCTGAACTTACCTTTGATGATCTGAAAAAAGGCGGCAAGTTCGAGATTCAAGCCAAAGAATACTCTGAAGACGAAGACACCAGTGAAAAAGGCGGTCAGCTGGCCATGTTGAACAAGGAAGCCCTGGGCGCCCGCTGGGGAACCGCCTTCGCCGAAGCCGCATTCAAACTGGAAGAAGGCAAATTCAGTGATGTCGTCAAATCCGAAAAGGGCTATCACGTAATAAAATGCCTCAAAATAATCAAAGCCGAGGATCACCCGTTAGACGAGGTCAAGCTGGATATCGCCAAGGAGATGTTGACCACCGATCGAGCCGAGGCAAAAGCCAAAGCCGAAGCCGAACGTCTCTTCGCCGGAATCAAAGCCGGAAAGAAATTCTCGGACATGATCAAAACCCCGGAAGTCGACCCCAAGAATCCTATCAGACACTTTGGCCCAAGAGTCGGCAGCACCGGGCTAATTGCCCGCATGGGCGGATTCGTCCCCCAAATCGGCATGGACGAAGATCTGGCGCAGGCAGCTTTCACGCTTACCAACGATAGTCCGCTGCCTGACAAGGTTTTCAAGACTGCCTCGCCTTTCGGCCCCAGCGCCTTCGTCGTTTTCAAGTTGATCGAGCGGGTCGATCCGGACATGGAAGCTTTTAAAGAAGACCAAGACGTCCTGCGCAACCGAGTTCTGGCCGGCCAACGCGGCCGCCAGCTAGCTGCCTGGCTGAAGCACAAACGCGCAATCGCCAATATTGAAGTCAATCAGGCGTTGCTGGCCGATCTTACCCCGCCGGGCCTGCGCGGGAAACGGTAAGTTTGCGGCCCTTTAAAACCCCAACGTTCTGATTTGCAGTGAAAGCAAGTAATGGCTTGATCATCTCTTCGGTATGACATATTATCATACCAGGAGGCCGACAATGGCTACCAGTAAAATTGCCATCACTATCGAGGAGAAAATCGTCAAACGTCTGGATAAACTGGTCAAAGAACAGGTTTACCCTAGCCGGAGCCGTGCTATTCAAGAGGCGGTAGAAGAAAAGCTTAAAAGACTTGAACGGAGTCGTTTGGCAAGAGAGTGCGCTAAATTGGATCCTGCCTATGAGAAGGCCTTAGCAGAAGAAGGCATGACAGCGGAGCAAGGAGAATGGCCAGAATACTGAGGGGAGATATTCGTTGGGCAGATCTTAATCCGGTGCGAGGTAACGAACAGGCTGGTTTCAGACCAGTGCTGATCCTGAGCCACGATGTGTTCAACGAACGCTCGGGCACCGTGATTGCGATGGCGATAACAAATAAGAAGCCGAGAGCGGGATTTCCCCTGACCATGGAACTGAGTTCAAAGAAGTTGCCAAAGCGCTCTTGGGTGAAGATAAGCCAGATCAGGACATTATCAGTGGATAGGACCGGCAAGAAGCTAGGCAAAGCAACAGCCGAAGAGCTGAGTCAGGTTCTTGAAGGACTCAGTGAGATTCTAGACTAGTCCGAAACTAAGCGAACACCAAAGAAAAATCCAAAATTGAACAAAAGTTAAAAACTGATCCCGGAGAAGTAAGCCATTTTTTTCAAAAACTACTCTAAATAGAAACGTCATCACCGAATGGTTCTGTCGGTGATCCAAGGGGTTACGCAGTATGGATTCCCGGCAGAATCATCCGGGAACGACGAGTGTTGAGTTACTTCTCAGGGATCAAAACTTAAAAACGTCCCCGGTTTGTGGTCTAAACGATAAGCTCTTAAATGTGGGATCTTTTTGCATTCATCGCACGATTTCGGCCATGAATATACTGCCCCCCAGGGTGGCCACGAACAGGCGGTCGGGTTCGCCGGCCACGAAGATCATTCGGTCGGTCACCCGGTTGAGTAATCCGTCAGCCGCGTCGAACCACTGGTCACCGCCATCCACCGACCGGTAGACCCCATCCAGGCATCCGGCGTAGACGACTCCGGGGCTCCGCGGATCGGTCACCACCGAGCGCGTCACCCGTAAAGCCGCAAGTTCCGGTAGACCGGTAACGGCCGGTTCCCAGTTGCGACCCGAGTCGAGGCTGCGGGCGACGCCCGTGGCCGTGGCCGCGTAAACTGTTCCCCCAATACGATCGTGGGCAAGATCCAGCACCGCCGCATCCAGCCCGTTCGCTTTGTTCCACAAGTTATTCGCAAAAAAGTAAACGCCCCCCACTTCGGTATTTCTTGGAATCCATGAACAGGTTGGCGTGTAATCCCCGCGACAGGTGCGCGTTCCCGCCAGCCAGGGTTCTCCTTGTGTGTCGAAAAGCAAGCTGGTGACGGATTGTTCGGCAAGGCCCTGCGACAGATCGGCCCAGTTCGTGTCCCTGCCGGTGCCCGTCTTAATCCCGGCCTCCTGGGTGAGGGCGAAGACACGTCGAACTCCGATAGGTTCCACCAACAGGCGCCAGGTACCGGTGCCTTCGAGTAGGTTTTCGGCGGGACATTTGATCAAGGGCGGGTCGCCGGAACAGGTCGGCATCGTTTCTTGGCAGCTCGATAGATCGCTGCGCCATACTCCCTTGACCTCGGGAACCCCCCAGGCGGGCTCCCCGGTGGCCCACAGTAGGGTGTCGGAATCCTCAGGGTCTAATAACATGTCCCAAGTGTAGACGATCGATTCCGCGGGTCGCCTGTACATCCAGCTCGTGCCGAGATCTTCGCTGTAAGTGATGCCTTGCTCTCCCGCACTGTATATCCGTCCATTCAACTTTCGCAGGGCATTGATGTATACGCCGTTGATTCCCTGAATGCGCCGACAGAGCGTCAAACCCCCGTCATCCGAGCGAATCACACAGGCCATTCCCCCGGAAGTAAGGTAAAAATATCTGGACCGGGGGCCGAAGGGTTCGATGATGGGATCGCTTGGATCCAGAGTCAGGCGAAAGCCGCCCAAGGGCGCTTTAATGCGGTGGGTCCAACTGGCGCCTCCGTCTATGGAAACGTAAATGCCTGCGCAAGTTACATTGCCGCATTGGGCCACCTGGTCCGGGTCGGGTTGGAAGAGCGGCGATTCAGTAGCTCGCTCCGAATTGTAGAGGCCGACCCAGACGACATCGGGATTGGCCGCATCGATGACAACGAAGTAGACCAGCGGATAGGGATCTCCCGGACTGAGACCGGCCGGCAGGTCGAGCCGGCTCCAGGAAATTCCTCCATCTGTAGTGAAATACAAGCCGTCGCGACTACTACCCAAAAAGACACGGTCCGGGTTGCCGGGATCCACAGCCAGGTAGGTACCGGACAATGCAGCCGCCGGGAGGTTGCCTGCCAAGGACTCCCATATGCCGCCGGTGTAGCGATACGGTCCGTTCGAAGAAGACACGGCGTACAACCCAGTACCGGCGACAAATAGCTGAGTGACGTCCCCCTTGGCTACGCCAGGTGATGCAGTCCAGCTGCGACCTTGATCATCACTGTAATGAATAACCTGGGACACACCATCCGCCCCTCGAACACAAGCCCACAGACGACCGTCGTTGGTGAAAGCCAGACTTTGGACTTCGTGGAAATATTCCGTCCCCATTATGGCAGGCAGCCCCGAGGATCGCGCCGCCCAGCTGGCGCCGAAATCGTCGCTTACAAAAACCCCGGTACGGTTCGAACCTACGGCCAGGCGATGCTGTGTGGTGGGATCAAAAGCCAAACCAAAAAGCGAGCCCTGCATTTCCACCTCATGCACGGCCTCCCAGTCATTCCCGCGATTCGAACTGCGGTGTACACCACCGTGCCCCACCACCACGACGCGCTCGGGGTTGAATGGATCAACCCTTACCAGGAACCGGTCACCGCCGGGAGGTCCGATGAAACTCCATTCAGAGAGAGTTCCCGGTGGAAGCTCGCCTCCCCCGTCATCTTGAATCGAGTCGTTTCCGTCCGCGGCGCCGTCTCCGCCATCCATTGCACCATCGGCTCCGTCGCCGGCGTCCTCGGCAGACTGGCCGCTGCTGCAGCCGGCCAGCCAGAACACGACAGCCACAATCGACAGCAATCCGAACACACGCTTCATCTGCCACCTCCACAGCCCACATCGACCTCTTGCTAGACGCCTCAATCTGCAATAAACAGCTTCAGCGAATGTCCGGTCTCTTCGTAGTAGGCGATCACCGGTCCGGATGAAGAAGTGAAGATGGCATCCAGGTGGGTGCCGGAACCTTTGGCTGGGTCGACTTCATAGCGGGTCCACTTGCCGGCCTTCCTGAGGACATAACACAAATTACCCTTGCGCGGATCACGGCCGGACAACTTCTCATAGGCGATCAGCAAATCACCGCCGGCGTCGGCATCCAGGGCCATGTTGTAGACGTCTTCAAGAAATGGGCTGGATTGCCAGCCTTCGACAGATGCCTTGGCAATTGACAGTCGATTCTTCATAGCCTCTCTAAAAATAATCCGGGGTTCTTTAGAATTTGTAAAAAACAACTCGCTGGATTTGCCGGGATTGTCTTCTTTGGCCACAGTCTGCGAAGACCAGCTGCCATCTTGCTGTTGAATGGCTACCCGGAGTTCGCTGGACATGCCCGACCAGTGAAAATAACTGGTGGCCAGGCCACCTTGCGGATTGCGGACGAACGAGATTTGTACTTTTTCCGAGCCGTTGGCTTTATCGACGCGTTCATTGCCCCATAGCCCTTCAGTCTCTTCTTCGACAGCTGTTTTCGTGCCGGTCTTCTTGGTTTTTTTCGTCTTCTTCGGTTCGGGAACTTTGGGGGCGTCCTTGCGCAAAATTCGCCAGCCGTGTTTCAAGAAGCCATCGCCCGAGTAATATAGAGCGTGCAACTGGAATTTTTCGTCGAAAAGCAAGCGAGCCCCCATTCCAGTGCCCTTGCCCCATTCGATTGGTTCCTTTTTCCACTCGCTGCCCTTCTTGTAGGCATAGGTAAAGGTCTGAGTGGCGTCACTGTAGTAGGCCAGATGTGGTTCGCCTTTCCCGGTAACCTTGATCGTGGCATACAGGCAGTTGATACAGGTGTCATCAACTGTTGCGGCCGCAAAACCAGCCGCGGATTGGCGGACATATTTTAAAGCTTTGTTTTTCTTGTCGTAGTAGACCATATGCACTTTATCATTTACGTCGATATCGATGCTGACGAACTGTCCGGCATCTCCGGAATTATCAACGGTGAATATCTTACCTTTAGCCTTACCGGCGTCTTCTATGGCGACACCCGATTTTGAACAAGCTGTTCCAAACGCCAAAATTACGGTAACTATCAAGCAGGCCGGCTTAATATGGTTCATGACCGATTCTCCCTGGATTGAACGCTAATAGTCTATTAATCTCGACAATTATCACATGAATGAACTGTAGCCAAATTCTATTTCATTGCCAAGTCTGGCCGTCTGGCCTTCTTTTTCTCGGCGACGCATCTGCCGGTACTCGGATTCGGGCATCAACTCACCGGGTTCCTTGCGGTCGATAAACAAAATACCGTCGATGTGATCAATTTCGTGCTGAAAAATCCGGGCGGTGAATCCCGAGACAGTCTCTTTTGCCCGGGTGCCGTCAGGAAGATCGTAGGAGACGTCGATATTTTCGGATCGGCTGACACGCCCAAAACCGGCCGGGATTGAAAGGCAACCTTCCCAATCGACGACTTTCTCGGACGAATAACGAGTAATCTCCGGATTGAGGTAGGCCCGAATTGGTTTCTCCGGTTCGATATCCAGTCGCATGACCAGGACCAGGCGTCGATTGATGCCTACCTGAGGCGCGGCAATACCAACCCCCTTTTCTAGCTCGAGGGCAGCTAACATGCGGCTGATCAAATGATCAACGGCCGGGTCGGAATAATCAGTTGGTTGGCACTTGGTCCGTAAAAATGTATCTCCGGTTGGGTTGTCATTCAAAACCACAGGCAGCGGCTTGTCGGCCGCAGCTTGCATGATCATCAGGCGCTCGGTCGGTGAAAGGCCCGAATCCGGCTTGATCGATTTCAGTTGGGCTGCGCAGCTGCATAGAGCGCTGGCAAACAATAGACAGGCAATCAGACGTGGCGCCAAAGAGTCGTTTGGATTCATGATCATCTCTTTCAAATTCTCAATTTGGTATCGCATCTTTTCAGGGCAGCGGATTGACGTTCAGATCGTCGCCGCCCTGCATCAGCCAGGCTTCATTGAAGTGCACCCAGCCAATAGTCTCACGCTTGTGTGTATAAGTCACCCAGATGGTGCCATCAAGCTTGCTTTGTATTAGCGCTGGATAGTGGAAGCTGCAGTCACCTTCAGGACACTGATCATCTAGATGGCGGGTTGCCAGGTAGGATTCACCCTCGTCCAGACTCAATGAAGCCGCCAGAGGAAAGCGTACTTCGGGGCTGTTGTTGAACACAGTTACGACGTGGCCATCAAGCAAGCGAACCCAGTCTATCGAAGTTCCTGAATTGGGCAGCTGCCCGGGCAGACTGACCGACCAGTTGCGGCCGTGGTCGCTACTGAGCATCATGTGAATGCGTTTATTGGACCCGCCGTCACGGGTTATGGCCGCGACACTACCATCGGCCAGTTCGATCAGGGCCGGCTGAATCTGGGTGACGTGGTTGAGCACATATGTGCCCAGATCTTCGATCTCCTGCTCCTGCCAGGTTGCGAAATCATCATCCGAATACATGAAGACCGGCATGGCCAGACACTCGTCGTACAGCGGCAGAATCATCTGGCCGTTTTTGAGCTTGATCGGCCGGTGACGAACCATCCAGCAGTATTCCTCGCGCAGGTTCACCGGACTCGACCAGGTCTGGCCGTTGTCGCCCGAGCGGATCAGGCGAACGTAGGAATCATCCCACCAGTCACGACCGAAGATGGTTACGAAAAACACCAAAATGGTACCATCTTCAGCGACCCAGATGGCGGCGTTGCCCTCGGCCTTGTCCGGCTCGTCGAAGAGAACTTCGGGAGTCGTCCACTCGCCGGCACCCGGTAAAAGACGCGACCAGACAATCGCCGAGTCGTGCGATTTTTCATTTTCACCGTGAAACCAAACCGCCGCGATTGTACCGTCAGGCAGCTCGGCCAGTGTCGAACCATGATGATTGCATTCAAACTGCGGCAGGCCGGTGGAAACGGGAACACAGGCCAGCGAGTTGGGAGGCAGGATAAATCCCTTTTCGAAAAACGGCGTCTGTTCTTCGGGTGGAAAGGTGTTACCGGCGTCCTGGCCCCCGTCGGAACCGCTAGTGCCAGAGCCGGAACAGGCGCTCATGGCTGCCCAAGAAAACCAGACTAGTGCAACTCTAATAACGCTCAAAAGTTCACTCCACTTCGTCGTTTGTTGAATTCTACTTCGCGACCAAGCGCTTGACAACTCCTTGCCCGACAAATATAGCTTGGCTCGTGGGAATTCATGAATGAGCAAAGCCGACCAAGAAAAATGGGACCGGCGCTATACCTGTCGTGATAGTCGAATGGGCGACAACCCGCGGCCCTGGCTCAAGAGTATTCAGTCAAGCTTGCCGGCCGGCCGGCAAGCTCTCGATCTGGCCGCCGGTGAGGGACAAAATGCCGTCTTCCTGGCCGGTTTGGGCTACCAAGTCACAGCAGTAGACATTTCGCAGGTCGGTCTGGAAAAAGCGCGAACCAGGGCCAAGCGAGCCGGACTGAGCCTGACCATCCACAAGCTTGACCTCAAAGAACAGCCTGAATTCATAAAAGCCGACGCCTGGGATTTGATAATCTGCTTTCGTTATTTGCAGCGCGATCTAGCCGCCTGGATCGAAGCCGGGCTCAGGCAGGACGGCCTGGCCATTCTCGAGCTTCCCAATACCAGGACTGTCGAACGCCGTAACCGGCCGTCGAAACGGCTCTTGATCGAAGAGAAGGAACTGCTCAGCTGGTTTAGAAAACGGGGGACAGGGTAGCTATAAACCTTTGTAACTAAAAGAATAAAAAAAATCGAATAAAAATGGGCCCTGGAGCGGTCTAACTAGCATTGACTTGACTAGCATGCTAAGCCCGAAGTAGTCTGTGAACTTGAAAACATGCGAGATAAGGGACTTTTTACTAATAACCAAACAGGAGTTTGAACCATGAAAATCGCCACAAAGATTCTGGCTCTGATTGCTGCAATGTCGTTTCTAGTCCTGGTAACAGGCTGTACGCCGGGCGCATCCCGTGAAGTCGATAGCTGCGATGAATGTCACGATCATGCGACCTGGGGAATGAAGGAATACTGTGTAGAGGGTGAAACCACCAGCCAACTTTATTGCGCCAACCCGTGTCATAGCAACCTCGGCTGCCACGTCGGCTACTGGTGCGTACCGTTGCTGGACGAAGGCACTACCTACGAGGCCTGCACCGGCTGTATACGCTGGGTGTGTATGGAAGAGTCGTACTACACCGGCATGAACAGGGTCTGGTCCTGGGGTGAAGACAACTGCGTGATCGGCGGAGACTATGAGTGTCCGACCGGAATGGTTTGCCTGGTAGACGACACCGGCACCACCGATCAGTATTTCTGCTCGGATGAATGCACCTCCGATTCGAGTTGCCTGGGCGGCTGCTGCGACGTTTCAGGCTACTGCGCCCCTTACGACCCCTACTGCAACTAGAGAATAGACTTAGCCTGGTTTACAACCGTCT
>JAFDKH010000113.1 GCA_019307065.1 Deltaproteobacteria bacterium | reverse complement strand
ATATCGAATAAGGCTAAAACACCTTTCAAAGGCCGCTCAGACGCAAAATAACTGCCTACCAGTTTTCCCCAATTTACCTTTTCATTCTTGGGTCCCGAGGCAAATCCATAGCCCGGCAGATCAACCAACTGGTATCGCTCTTCAACTTCAAAAAAATTGATAGCTCGGGTACGACCGGGCTTGCCCGACACTTTTGCTAGGCCGCGTTGTCCAACCAGGATGTTAATCAAGGTCGATTTGCCCGAATTCGAGCGGCCGACGACCGCTATTTCGGGCAGATCCGGCACAGGAAAAACCGAAGCGTTCGGGGCCGAGAGCAGAAATCGTGTCTTGTAAGTCTTCATAATAAATTATTTTATTTTTCTGACAAATGGAACTGCCGGTTGAGGCTTGATATACCTACTTGGTTGCCGGCTCGGGCTTTGCTTTTTCCAGGCCGTGAAATACGAGCAACCACAATCTCTTCCATTCAAAAGGCTGTATACTAGGCGTACTACCCGTATGACAGCGCCGGCACGTTTTCTCAGTCACATCTACCAGACCGACAATTCTGGCCAGTTCTTTGTCCTTCATTACGTATCTTTTGGCGTAGTGTTTACCGGTTCCGTGGCATGATTCGCATTGAACTCCGCCGTTTAGGTTGGCGGAAGAACCATGACACTGGATGCAACGTGTGTCATTGCGCCGATCTTCGGGCAAAGCAACATGGGCTCTCTGATGAGCCGACTTCTCCCAGATCGCGAAGGCAGTCGGGTGACATTTCTTACAGCTCGAAGCGCCCAAGTAGTCCGAGCCGGCCTGGTCGGCGAATACTATTATCGGCAATCCTATTGCGATGCCTACCAACCCAACAACCAGCCAACTTCGCATGCAGCCTCCCTTGGACCGACACATTAATTGCGCAGGCCGCTTCTGTCAAGTCGGCTGATGAATCAGTTGCTAGTATCAGATCCCCCTGTTAGGCTGCATATCCTTAACGGCAGCCAAGGGGACAGCGAACTCATGGAAGATACGACAAATAAAGAAAAGCAATCCTGGAAATTTCCCCGTGAGTTCTGGACGGCCAACCTCATGGAGCTCTTCGAGCGAGCTGCCTATTACGGTTTTTTCATCGTATTGACCCTGTACCTGACCGACATTGTCGGGTTCAGCGACAAGGAGACCGCTCTGGTGGCCGGCATCTTCTTTGCCGGTTTGTACCTGCTGCCACCGTTCGTGGGGGCCATTGCCGACAAGATCGGGTTCAAAAACGGCTTGATTCTGGCATTCAGCTTGCTGACCGTGGGTTACTTCTTTCTGGGAGTTTTTCATACCAAGTTATTGGTTATTCTGTTTCTGCTGGTGATCATGATCGGCGGTTCATTCATAAAGCCGCTGATTACAGGTACGGTTAGCAAGACCACCACCGAGATCAACCGCGCCCGCGCCTACTCCCTCTTCTATTGGGTGGTAAACGTCGGCGCCTTCAGCGGCAAGACCTTCGTACCCTACATCCGGCAGGGAATCGGGTTGGAGTATGTCAACTTCTTCTCCGCAGCCATGTCGTTTTTGGCCTTGCTATTCGCCTTGTTCTTCTTCAAAAAGATCAAGACTTCCAGCGAAGAAGGCAAGACCCTTGGGGATGTGGCCCGCGCCCTGTGGCGCATATTCCGCGCTCCACGACTGATCTCCCTTACGTTGATCGTCTCCGGGTTCTGGATCATCCAGCATCAACTGTACGCCACCATGCCCAAGTACGTTATTCGCCAGTTGGGTGAGGGGGCGCGGCCGGAATGGCTGGCCAACGTGAACCCGGCCGCGGTGGTCTTGTTCGTGGTGCTGGTTACCCAGGTGATGAAGAAATATCGAGCGGTCTCCTCGATGCTGGTCGGAATGATCATGATGCCCTTCTCCGCCCTGGCCATGTCGGCCAGCCCGTGGCTGGAGGGCATATATGGCTCTTCGATCCTGGTCTTGGGGTTCATCACCTTGCATCCTTTGACCATTATGATGATCGTCGGGATCGGGATCCAGGGCTTGGCCGAATGCTTCATCTCGCCCCGGTTCTTAGAGTACTTCTCGCTTCATGCCCCCAAGGGGGAAGAGGGCTTGTACCTGGGCTTTAGCCACCTGCATTCGTTTTTCTCCGCCCTGGCTGGCTTCATCATGTCGGGTTTCTTGTTAGACGCCTACTGCCCCGACCCCAAGACCCTTCCGGCCGGCCTGAGCGCGGCCGAGAAAGCCACCTACTATGCCGAGGCCCATCACATCTGGTATTACTTCGTAGCTATCGGATTGACCGCCGCGATCGCCTTGTTCATCTTTAGGTTTGTGACAAACAGAATCGACCGAAAATCAGAAGAAAAAACAGGGACGCAGTAGAAAATCAATCGGAATCTCTGATCAACGGCCGGGGGGAAGTTTCACTCTGCCGGCGTAGGCTAGTGAGTTGATCAGGTGATCGTGCGCTTCTTGATCACGTAACCATTCGGGCTTACGTGAAAATAAATCATGGTACTGGGTCAACATGTTTATATCCCGGGCCAATTCGGGGTCATCGGCAAACTCGGGGTGGCCTTCGACGAATAGAGCTATGCGTTCCAGGCTCTTGATAATGCTCATTTGGGCATGGTCGGGATTATGGCCTTCGAGCTGTCTCGAAATGGCTAAAAGGTCACCAGCTATCCTTATTGCCAATACATTCTTGCATACATTACTGGACAACGGATTACTCTGGCGCCGACCGGCCGGCAGACTCAAGCTGGCTCGGCTGATAGCATTTGAAAGATTGACCAGGTCTTTATAGCGCACGCGCACTTCGGCGATTTTTCCCGGGCCGCTAGCTACAATATCCAACAGAATCACATGATCATCTCCGGCATAATAGGCCGGAATAACTATCTGAATTCCATCTTCATCGTCAGTTCGGTCGGCTTCGATACCGAGAGTATTCGAAACTCTTAGATCAACTGCCTGCTCGACTTCGCGTACTCTCGTAATCTGTCCGGCATTGAGTGAATCTGATCCCAAGACTCTGACCAGCCTGACTCCTTTTGCAAGCCGAATCCTCAGGCGGACTGCCCGGGCGACTACCCGCCCGGAAGCCGAAAGTTCTTCTTCGATTGTGCGTTGAGCCTTTTTTGTATTGTCTACAAAACGCCTACGTCCCTGACCGGCCATAGCCAGAGCCCGCAAAGCTTCAATGTCGGCCTCACGGCCCACCCCGATTGTTGTCAGCGTAATCCCTTTCAGCGAGCCCTGATGCACGCGCATCTGAAGTGGCTCGAGTTCGGCCCCGAGATCGGCGGCCGATGCAATCACAACCAAGTTCGCTCCGATCGGTGCGTCGTTGGCCGCCTCACCGCCGACTGCTCGATAGGCTATATAAAGCGCAGTCAAGAGGTTCCCTTGGGAGCCCGAACGTTCGATCTGCTCGAGCCCGTCGGCCAGGCTGCGACGAATAATCATCTGGTTGAAATCGGCTGGTTTGACGCGCAGGCAGTCTTTTGTGCCGGCCAGAATCAAGTAAAAACGATCGCCGGCCTGCAAATCGGCGGCCATGGCATCGACCAGCGACCAGAGTATACGCCTTTCGTTTTCCTCGGGCACTTGCCGCAGATCGACGACCAGAGCTGCATTCAGCGAAGCCCGGCGGCGGGCGTGGCGTTCGGACCCTTTCAATCCAACCTGGACGGTCATACGAGTCGGACCCTCCAGAGCTGTGTGATCGGCACTCAGATAAACTGCCAGACCTTCCGATTCAGGCGCATCAAATGGCTGCCGATAAGGAATCACGGCCTTCGCCAGGGAGAATTTTTCGTCCTTGAAATAGTTATTCTGTTCGAGTGATCGCCGCAACGACTCCAATTCCGGGTCGCCCGGTAAATATGTGTTCCTGAAATACCCCTTGGCCGGAATGAAATTCTGGTGAGATACGGATTTCTCCCGGGCATATCCTTCTTGGGGCTTGATCATTTTACCTCTGCCACCACCCGTTCCATGGATTACACCAGATTCTTCTTTGAACTCCGGCAAGCCTAAACCACCAAAACCTCCGCTGTCACCCACAGTAGAACCACCAAAAAATATTTCATCATCTGGACCTTTAGAACCAAGAACTGCCAGCAAGCCTCGCTGGCCGACGGCTGCCGAACCATATTTCGGGCTTTCGGCGATGAAATTGGCGTAGCGATCGGGCACAACGTAAAGATCGCCAAGGGAAGAGCTGTTCTCTTTGACTCCGATAGCAAATAATCCCAAAATGAGTAAGGCGATCAAAGGTGCGGCAATAAGCGGGATAAGTCTGTAGTACTTGGTTGAGTCCGAGAATTCTTTCGGCCTGTTGTCCTTGTTCATACTCTCAAAGACAACGCCCAACTCGAAAAGGTTCCTCAAATTGTGAAACGGGTATTAATCCGGGAGGTTATTTCTACCCTGTCCCCATTGGTCCATTGGTCCCCCAACATACGAGCAAACTGGAATGTGTAAAATTGAAAGTAGAACTTGCAATTTACACATAACTGGGCTAACCTGATTATTATGAAAACACGCTATATACCTAGAACTATAGAAAAAGTTGCAAAAGATGCATTTGACTCATACCCAGTAATCACGATAACGGGTCCAAGACAATCTGGTAAAACAACCCTTGTAAGAGAGATTTTCGATGGGTTGCATTACGTCAACTTAGAGGATCTCGAAACTCGCGATTTCGCCCAAACAGACCCGATCGGCTTTTTAAATAATCTGTCCACGGGAGCTATCCTGGATGAGATTCAAAGAGTACCCGAGCTGCTTTCATTCATCCAGGTCCGCGTGGATGAAAACCAAAAGAACGGGCAGTTTGTGTTGACCGGCAGCCAGCATTTTGGCTTGACCGCAGCAGTCGGTCAGTCACTGGCCGGCCGCACGGCCGTGCTTTCGCTACTGCCTTTTTCAATTCAGGAATTATCGAAAAAACAAAAAGTAAAAGGGCCCGATGAATTGCTCTACAAGGGGTTTTATCCGCGAGTTCATGCTCGACAGCTCGAGCCTCACCGGGCTATGGCTGATTATCTGCTCACCTACGTCGAACGCGATTTACGGCAGGTTATGCAGGTCAGACAGCTTTCCGCCTTCCAGCTTTTCTTGAAGTTGTGTGCCGGCCGAGTGGGCCAGATTGTAAATTTGTCTTCTCTGGCTGATGATGTTGGCGTGTCGCACACGACCATCCGCGAGTGGATTTCCATCCTGGAGACGTCCTACATCCTTTTTCGATTGCCCCCGTTTTTTTCAAACCTGAAGAAACGCCTGGTCAAATCGCCAAAACTGTACTTCTGGGATGTCGGTCTGGCCTCTCATTTGCTGGGCATCGAGAACGCCGGACAAGTTCAGACTCATCCACAGCGAGGCGGCCTTTTCGAGAACCTGGTCGTGGCTGAGTGCATGAAATATCGGCTTCATCGCGGCAAGCGGGCAAATCTATCATTTTTCAGAGATCACATCGGTCATGAAATCGACCTGATCTATGAGCGCGGCCTCATGTATATTTTGATCGAAATCAAATCGGCGATGACTGTCGGTCAGTATCAGTTTCGTGGTTTCAAGTATTGGCCCATGGCACTTCAAGAGCAAGCCCAAGACCGGTTATTGATTTACGCGGGCAAGCGCCAAGAGACCCGCAGCCTTGCCCGAGTTGTTTCTTTCATGAATCTGGCTGAAACCCTAGAAGAGATTGAAACCTAAGTGTCAAGTGTCAGGACCCGACCCCATATACGGGTCGTGAGGCTGTATTCAGCCAAGAGGTGTGAGCATAAACATCCAGCTTTGATTATACTTGCTCCGTCCCTTTTTGAATTGGGCCGGTCTCTTTGGATTTGAGCTTGAACAGGGACTGGGCAAAGATGACCAGGGCCGCTGCAGCGGCCGCAACCATGCCCCAGACGATATTGGCCCCGAAATACAAGACGGCTGCGACCATTCCGGCTATGGCAATGATACTGATAACCGACGTCAGTCTTTTCGAAAGACCGCGCCAGAGGCCTACCCGACCGGCGGCCAGGCCGGCCAAAACCAGGACAGCCAAAACCATAATCAGACCGCCGGCAGTCGTCGCCCCGGTCGTGGTATAATGGATCGAGAAGCGGGTTTTTTCCTTACCTCGATTTGCATACAGTTTTTCAAAACGATAATGGACGCCTCTTTGAGGAACATGAATTCTAAGCGGCAGCACTCCGCCGGTGCCTTCGGGCACAATACCGGATGCACTACTCTTGCCAACAGCCTGCTGGAAATCTGACGAGGCCACACTATCATTAGCGGTGCGGATGACACCCTCTTCGAGTACGGTCATGTTCGTGTCAACCCGGTCGTAAGTCAGGCTTTCCGGCAGGAACACTTCCCAGATACAATGAGTTTCGACAATGTCGGGCACCGGCAGGTCGCCGCCCAGCCAACCGGCAAACCCCAAAGCGGGTATCGTAGTTTTATAAACGATTTCGACTTGATAGGGAGTCGCTGATTTCAACAGCGGTACCAGCACGACCCATTCCTTTTCGCCCCTGGCCGGCTTGACTGGTTGCCCGGCCAACTGAGCCGACCACAATTTCGAACCTTCCGGCAACTCGACACTCAAAAACTGTTTGCGCCGGTTGCGCACCGTGTAGACCACCCGGGTCAGGGCCAGGCCGTCTTTGGTATACAGAGTCTGGTAGACAGCCTCGTCAATCGAGGCCACTTGTACCTTCATTTCCTCGTGATGCTTGACTTCCAGAATCAAGGTGAAGGGCGGTTCGGCATGTACATATTTATAGGCCAGCAATATCGGGTTTGTCGTTCGCAGAGTAAGCTGGCGGGGCAGCTCCTGAACATCTAGCGGCAAGACCCGTTTGGCCTTGATTGCTTCACAATCTTGCTTGGTCTTGATTTCGACTGCGGTCAAAGCTTCTACTGCCAATCGGCCCTGTTCGGTATCGGCTCCGTTTACGTGGATGACCGGGACAACAACCTTTTCCTGATCGCCACCCAGCACGCGTTCGTAGGCAATTTCGACTCGCAGGGTACCCTCCAACTCTTGGGTAAACATCAACTGCAAGGTTTGCCCGGCTTTCTCATCGCCGACCACTTTATGATCGCGCAGCGACGGGGCTGTCACGTTAATCAAGTTGATGTCCTTGGGCAGAGTCAAATCGAGGTCCATCATCTTGCCCGACTTGATAGCAATCTTAACCGAGGCCGAGGCCTTCATAACCCCGTCGCCGACTGAGAACAGGGTATCCACGATGGCATCGAATTTTCCGCGTTTGCGTTCGGGGGGTGCCAGCTTGACTGACAGCCCGGCCTCGATGTCAACGTATTTGTAGGTATGAGCCACGGTTTGGGTGATGCCCTCGCGAATCCAGGTTGGCAGCTGGTTTTCGCCGACCTTGGTCATGCCGTTGGTTTGTTCAGGATTCATCGAGAGCTCGTTGCCGGAGATCAGGGCAATCATACCGCGCTGGCGATGGACCTCACCTGACTGAATTAAAGGAATCCCGACCGGCTCGTCTTCGGATGTTTTGGCACCAACCAGCAACTCGTAAAATACCTGGTAGCGATAGTCACCCTTCAGGTCACGATCGAGATAGATATTCAGCTCTTGGGTTTTACCCTTTTTGGTCACGCGCCAATCGGTCACTCCACTACCCTCAACCCGGTTGACAACCACAGCAGACGGCAGGACGGCGTTGATCGTGTTGGTCGATCCGCGGGTCACCTGATAAGCCAGCAAGGCCTGTATCTGTACAACACCCTCTTCCGCTCGCACGACATGGAAAATCTCGGCATTGGCCCTGAGTTTCTCCTGAGCAACTTCAGGCAGCGCTTCCGACCAGGAAAAAACCACCTGGTCGGTCGGCGGCAAGTGGATAGTTACCACCGTCTTGTCACCTAGCCTGCGACTTTCCACTCCGGCCTTGGGTGAAACAGTCACTTCTTTTTTACCGGGCAGAGTCAACTGGAAAGACGAAACCGGTGGACGCGGCATCCAGAGCCCACTGGATGTCGGACCGCCTTCCCGACGCACGGGAGTCTCGAAATCCAGTCTGATTTTGTGGTGCCCGATCCCAAAAACTTGAACGGCCAGCTTGCCTTCTTTCTCTTCGACAACCGCGTCTTTACCGTCGACTGTTGCTCCCGCTAACGCTACGCTATTGGCAAGCAACGGCAACGAGACCGGATCCGGCGAGGTCAGTTTGACGCTGACCTGCGCCCGCCAGGCAACAACATCTTTCTTGAGAGTACCTACATAGCTGGCCTCGGTGATCAATGCCTTGACCGAGCCCGGCACTTGCCAGGATATCAGCACGCCGCTGGTTCGGGGAATCGAGGCCTTGACTACAGTCACCCCGCCGGAGGCATTTACCGTCACGCCACTGGCCGGAACCGCCGACACTACCAGGCCATCGCCGGGAATTACAGCTTCTAAGTTCAAGGCCGCCGCGGCCGGAACCGGAATATGCAATGAGCGCCCGGCGGCCGCCTCGATAATCGGCGATTTATAAACCAGGCGCAACTTGTGTTTGCCTTTGGCTTTGGCCGACCAGACCAGATCTCCGCGCAGCACGGCCAGGGCAATCGTGTTGCCATCCAGGGTGGCACTACTAAGTGCTGTTCCCGACGGTAAAAGCCTGACAGCCACCCATTCATTGGTCAGCACATGCACTGTCACCTCGGTCGTCACCACCGCCGGTTGGCCGACCTCGTTGGGTACCCTGACATGCACATTGGCGCTTGAGAGAGTCACTGATACCGGCGGCTCGATCTCCTCTTTGGCTGGCTTGTTGGCTTTAGAATAAAGCTGTTGATAGACGTCCAGGGGCAATCGAACTGTGCCGCCAATATCTTCCTCTTCGGCCAAAACGGTGCCTGTAACGAGTAATAGCCCAATAGTGAGTGCCAGGATCTTGATAGATGTGACGGCTCGCATGGCTGCTCCTCCTGCTTGGATTGGTTATTCTAAAATTTCCCCACGCTCACTTTGATACACGTGGTGGAAGCTTCACTTTCGATGCATAGGCTAAAGAACGTATAAGATGCGTCCGAACCTGCTGGTTGTGCTGCCAGTTGGGATGGTCGCCCAACACTTTGACATACTCGGCCAGCATAGCGATGTCCTTTCCCAGCTCGGGATCATCAATGAACTCCGGGAACCGGCCTTGCAGCCTGCGAACACGGGCTGAAGCCCTGGCTATGGTTTGCTGGGCTTTTCCAATTTGCCCTTTTTTCAACTGCTCGGAGGCCGTTTGCAAATCTTGAGACATCCTGAAAGCCAAAAGGTTCTTGCGCACGTTACAGGTCAAGGGGTCATCAGGACGGGTGCCGGCTGGAACGCTCAAACTGGCGTTAGCCACGGCATTGCGCAGCCCGACCAGGTCTTTGTATCTGACTCGTACGTCGGCTACATATCCAGGGCCCGGCACGACCACATCGAGCAGGACTACATGATCATCGCCGGCATAGTAGGCCGGGATGACAATCTGGATTCCGTCTTCATCTTCACCGCGGTCGGCTTCGATCCCCAGGGTCTTGGCAACTCGTCGGTCGATGGCCTGCTCGGCTTCACGAACTCTCTCGCTGCGAACCGAGTCCAGAGGATGCGACCCAAGAACTTCAACCAGCTTGACTCCCTCGGCCAAACGGATTCTCAGCCGAACAGCCCGAGCCACAATCCTGCCCGATGCAGCCAGTTCGGCTTCAACAACCGACCTGGCTTGTTTGAGGTCGACAACCAGCCGGCGACGGCCCTGGCCGGCCAGGGCCAGCGCGCCCAGAGCTTCCATGTCGGCCGCGGACCCGACTCCTAAAGTGGTCAGGTTAATACCCAAGACGGCTTGCCGATGAGTCATGGTTTGTAGAATGTCGAGCCGTTCGTCGATAGCCGCAGCCGATATCAAGAATACTTGATTGGCTCCCAGCGGCGCATCATCGACTCCTTCTCCGCCGATTACTTCGAAAGCTTCATTCAAGGCGGTCTGCAAGTTGCCAGCAACTCCCGACTCTTCAATGTCTTGCAGCGCACTAGCCAAGTTGCGTCTAACTGATACCAGATCGAAACGGTTGTGTTTAACTCTGAGAGGATCCTTGACTCCGGCAACTACCAGAGAGAAATGGTCGCCGGCCTGCTGATTGGTGGCAATGCTATCGACAATCGTCCAGATGATTCGACGGTCTTTCTCTGAGGGTGCCGTCCTCAGATCGACAAGGATGGCGGCGTTTAAAGGGGCCCGGCGGCCAGCGTGGCGTAGCGAACCCTTCAATCCAATTTGTAAGGTCAGCCGGGCCGGCCCCTCAACAGCATTCCGATCGGTACTCAAGAAAACATCCAGGCCGCTGGCTTCAGGTGAATCGAAAGGCTGCAAATAAGGGGTCGCGGCACGCTCGAGGGTCAACTCCTCACCGCGCAGGAACAATCCGGTCTGCAGTTTTTGTTGCAACCACTCGATGACCGGATCGCCCGGCAAATAAGTATTGGCAAAATAACCTTGGGCTGCAATGTATTGAATCTTATCGAGAGGAACCTCGTCAGGGTCGAACCCGACTTCGGTCAACTCTCCACCCCGGACTCTTACCTCTAGCTCAACAGATTTATATCCGGCTTGATTAATCTTCACCCGGTGTGTACCTGCCGGAAGCAGCAGCGGCACAGTCGGCATATTGCTGACTTCGCGCCCATCGATAAAAACCGTGGCTCCCAATGGTGCCGTCTTGATGTTCAGATATCCCTGATCGACTCCGCTATCCTCGCCCCTGCCTCCGACCTTGCCCGCTATAACGTCTTTAGGAGGAATTTTTTCGACACCAGCCGTGATAGCGCTAAATCTGTCTTGGGCAGGCAGGTCTTCTCCATCAGCATACTGATAAGTGTCTCCGGAATCGGTCGCCTCGACTAGAACTTTCCCACCAACTGAGCCGCTCTTATCGATTATCGTCAGATCGTCGTCGGCCCGCTTGTCTTGATCGAATTCGAATTCAGCCTGGCCAGGATCGGCTACTTTCTTTCCATCGCGCCCATTCAAGACACCAGTTTCGCCACCTATCGGAATCTCGTTATTCATAATCTCGACTTTTTTAATCTCGCGCTCCGCCTCGTGTTTTGTGGCTTTTTCGGGTTCCAGCCAACCCAGACGGTTTTTGGTGCGAAACACTTTTTGCTTCAATTCATCGACGTCTTTTTCAATTTCTGTAATCTGCGCAAAGTGCGACTCGGCTCGTGACAAGTCGCCCTGCCGTTGGGCCTTGTCGGCTTTTTTGCGTAACTCTTTTGTCTTTTCTCGATAAGCTGCTACTTCTCCCTCTTCTGGTTTTGCTTCTTCTTCACTATGGCTTTCGGTGCCGTCAGTTGAACTCGGCAGACGAATCACCTGAAAACTCCGCTCGCGTTTACATTTCAGGGACTTGACCCGCTCGCCGGTCAGGAGTGTCTCAACCGTGGCGCGAGTCTGCGGCGGTTTATACTTGCGATCCCAGCGATCGTCCTTCTTTTCGTCTTTCTTGGAGCTATCCGTCCAATAGACGCTGTCGCTTGGCTTACTCTGAACGTCGGGCTGTTCCACTGGCAAAGGGCCGGGTTTACCTTCTTTACCTAAATATCTTCCGCTGCCGCTTTTGGGCTGACCCCTATCAAATGAATCCAAAGAACCGCCAGTATTGCTTTGTATTCTCGAACCTCCAGAATCTCCTTCTCCGAAATTCCTTAAAGACTTGTGAGCGTACAGCGCTTCTGCAGGCTCAGGCGCTTCTTGGCCGGAAAGGGCGTCGGCCGAAGTCGAAAACAAAGTCCTGATCTCGTCACCCTTGAAAGTCACTACCGTCAACATCAAGAACAGTACAACTACGACCGGCACCGCAGCGCCCAGAACCAGTTTCAGCCGGCGGTTCGGCTTGACCCGGCTTCGCTCTACGGCAGCTACGGTCCGCTGGATCACGTCTTGGGGAGGTTTGACCTTTGGTAGATTAGCCAGAGCGTTATCGACTTCTTTCAAGCGCTTTATGAAATCTTTGCAACCGGCACACTTCTCGATGTGTTCTTTTACCTGGGAATCCGCCGTGGCGGCCCCAATTTCTTCGGCCAAACGGTCTTGAATCTCCCGGCAATTCATGACTTTGACTCCTTGTCTTCTTTTTCCAGGGCTTTCGCCAACAACAACCTGGCGCGCCGGACCCATGTTTTTATGGTTGGCACCGGAACACCCAGAACCTGGGCTGCCTCGGCCTGACTGAGCCCTTCAAGCTGGGTCAAGACAAGCGCCTGTCGTGAACTCTCGGGCAAATCAGCGATTGCCTGTCTGAGCCATTCAGCCCGCGCCCTGGCCTGGGTCTGTTGATCGGGCCCGGGACCATCGTCGGCAGGATCCATTTCTCGTGACTGGCCATGCGGATCGTTTTTGGAGCGACTGAACCAGCCAACCAGGATTCTACGCACCTTTTTCTTTCTGAAATGACTACGAATCAGATTGTTGGTAATGGTGAATAGCCAGACCCTGAATGGATGGCGCGGGTCGTAACGGCGAGCCGCAGAATGAACTCGCAAAAAAGTTTCCTGAAACAGGTCATCGGCCGTGTCGGTCCGGATTCCGGCCCGAGCCAGGTAGCCATATACCGAACCACCAAAATGATTGACTAGTTCCTCGAATGCGCGCGGCTCTCCCGCGATGTGTCGGGCCAGCATCAAAGCTCCCTCATCCAGCTTACGGGTTTGGGTAGCGTCGGCCAATGAGTGTGCCTCCGCCTTCATGTTACAAAGTACGCACCAGAAGGGGGTAGGGTTTCAAAAAAATACTGGTGTACCTGCTTTGGTCATTTGCGAACAGACTCTGGATCTTCTTGTCTTTTAGCCTCTTCGAACATCTGCAACTGCATCATTTTAGCCTGGGCCTCGGCAGCCTTGGCTCTTTGGGTATATTCCATAAAAGCTGGAATCGCAATTGCCGCTAAGATACCGACAATGAAAGCATTTCCTGTCATGGCTTCCTTGGGGGCCGATAATACAATCGTTCTGCCTTGCACAGTAACTTTGGGCAGCACTTTGAATTCTGCCAGGTACTCTTCCATGGTCTTTAGAATGGCTTTTCGGTTATTTAAAGCGCTTCTAATCGGCGGCGGAAATTCCGTAAGCTGGCCCAGATCCATACCCATGGCCAGGAAAGCATAGGCCCTGAAGATGTTCCGTCCGCCGATCATGACTTCCTTGAATCCTTCACAAAGATATTTCACGTTTTCGGCGGCCCGCTCGGTAGTCGTCTTGATCTGGATGCGTAGATCTTTGCCGAGATCCAGGTCGACATGCCCGAGGCCAAGTAAAGTCGATGCACCCGGCGCGCTGGATTTACCCAGAGCCCTAACCCAATCGGGAATCGAGACCGAAAAACGAAACAAGAGCCCCTTTGGAAATGCCGCCAGCAAATTAGGGTGGCGTTTCTTGAAATCTGTTAAAGATGTCTTGGCAGCCAGCGCAGCTTCCATGTTGGACATCTCGGCAGCCACCAGGAGGCTGTCATCGACCAGAGCAACCCCCATCCCGTCTCCCATTTCACAAACTTGGTGAGATCCGATTTTGCGTATGGTTGCACCAGGTTGCATGCGCTCCAGGATGTCCTTGGGAAACTTACCGCTGACCACCGCCGAAAAACGCGGGTCTTTGTTTGGCTCCAGCCAAACGCCGATGGCACCGCTATGCAGGTCTTTCATCGGATCGAAGCCGGCTTTAGTCTTCGCCATGCTCAGCATTCCATCCAGTTCTGAACGCTGCGTTTTCCACATCTGTAGCAGTTCCGGGTTTTCGGCAACAATTGGTGTTTTTTCGAAACCGTCCAGCAATTGCATAAAGGCCTGGCTCAGTTCAGCAGAATCCACTAAGACGACCAGATCAGCCCCCGACGGCAAGTGGCTAACTAGCGCTGAAAAGACATCGGCCTTACTAGTTTTTGCAGCTTGAGTATTATTGGAACAAGCACCGAGAAGCAAAAACCAAGGCATGGCAAGATAAAGAATCTGTCGCATGGTAATCCCCTTTTTTGATTGATTGCTCCTGAGTATCACAGGCTTGCCGTCGGGGTCAAAACGCTCATCATAACCGAGAACGGTTGCCGGAAAGAAGCGCATAACGTATTATTGTTTATCCGGGAGGTGCAATGACCGTTCGATACCTGTTCGTAGTTCTAGTTGTCTGCCTGTTCGCCTTCCCTTTTTGTTCCGGCGAAACCACCCAGCAAAATCCCGATGCCGCTGACGGAGCTGACAGCGACGCCCAAAATGGCGACGACGGCGGAAGTGAGCCCGATCAAGACACAGCTGATGGGGATCAGGGCCAAACCGATGGCGACACCGAACAAGCCGATGGAGACCAGGCAGCCGCTGACGGTGACTCTGCGGCCGATGGCGACGCCGAGCCGGCCGACGGCGACTTAGAACCAGCCGATGGAGATAGCCAACCCGCTGACGGAGATACTGACCCGTGTTCCTCGAGCGGCATCTTTGATTATGCATGTGAAGCCGATGACCCGGACACTTGTCCGGGAGGAATGTGCATCTTGGGGCTCTGCATTGGCCCCGTGCTGGATCCAGCGCGTTGGGACGACTGCGGTGACGACACTTGCGGGCAATGTGAAACCGAAGAGCTATGCCCGGCCGATTGCGGTCAGCCGCCCGAGATGAGCGGCACAAAAGAATACGACAACGACACTACTATTACTGTCGGGGTACACGGCTTCTACAACAAGAGCCCCGCAGAGCTGGCATCCATGGTCTATGGAGAGGCCGAAAACTGTTCGGGACTCATTGGAGATGTTACCGACTTCGGCATCACTGATTTACCTTGCGGTAACACTCCTGAAGATATGTATGCTCCCAACCAGCGGATCGCCGTGGAGTACTATGGCGGTGTGCCGGCCGACTGGCTTACTCAGGAACAGATCGACGAAATTGAGCAATATCCCTACGAGGGCACCGGCGCCTTGCAACGCTACGCCCTGATTGTCGCCAAGTTCATCCGCCACCGCCTTGATATTTCCGGGGCCACTCATGTGAATTTGGCATGTCATTCAATGGGCTGCTTGATTATCCGGCATGTGATCGAGAATAATCTCGAGGGCCTGGCGGCCGAGAATCGCTTCGTACGCTGGTTCACCTCGGCCGGAGTCCTGGCCGGCGCTCAACTGGCACGCCTGTATGACAACCCCACCATTCGTGATGGCGCTCAACTACTGGGAATGGAGCTGAATGATTTCGTGATCATGCATCCCGACTTCGTCCAGGACAACACCATTGTCTGGGATCACAAAGTACATGAGGGCAACAACCCCTTGTTCGCCGGTATGCTCATTCACAACGCTTGCGCTTGCGATCCTCACATCGCCGAGGCCCTGGGGATAGCCTTGCTGGACATCAGTAATCCGGATGACGAACCCAACGACGGGATAATGTATACCGAAGACGAGTACTTTCATTCACAAAAACCCGAAGCCAGTTTCATAACGCCTGACCAAGAGGTTTTGGCCGCCACTCACACGCTGGTTTACGTAGATCACATGACCCTGCCGAACAGCCAGGCAGCTGCCCTCAAGGCCACCGCGACTTTATTCCACAGCCGCAAGGTGTTCATCACTCTCGACGAGATTGAACTCCTCAACGACCGTGAAAATCATGAACCTTTTGATGGTGAACAAGGAGATCCTCCGGCCGAGATCATTGCCCAGTGCCAGGTTCACTATAATCCATACATCCTAGACACTTACGGCAAGGACATCCTGGCTCATGATGACCAACTGGAGTATCGCACTTCCGAGATGTTTACCCAGGATCAAGGCACTTCATTGCAGCCCGGTCTGACTATTTTCGAAGGGCCGATTTTCGACGAAATGGATGCTCTGACACTCGATCTGGTCATTTTGGAAGTGGATTGGTATCCGCGCATGAACCTGCACGAATACATTCTTGACTATCACGAATCCTTGATTGAGTTTCATGGACAAATCCAGCTTAGCGATAACGTTATCGCACTCGAAAACGAATATGTCCGGGTCTGGCTCAAAGTCGACGTAGTCCAGCTGTACTAATGAACAGTCTATCTTCCAGCCTTTTCAGCCTGGCCCTGCTGGCAATAACAACGTTTACCTGCTCGAGTCCTGTTTCAAAACATGATTTGCGACATCCCCGGCATACTTCCCTCACCCGCAAAGACAAAGTCTGTCAATCTGATAAGCGGCAGCCTTCAAAGGTTCGTCAGCAGTTTTTGGAATCAGTCGCTGCGATTAAGGGCCGGGTCGTACGAATCGAAATCAAGGGCAACCCCAGGGTCGATTCCGAAGCAATAATCGAGTCAATTAAAACCAAAGCGGGAGACGATCTCAACGCTTCCAGGATTGGCAAGGATGTCCAGAATATCTGGAACCTAGATCTTTTCGATGACATTTGGGTCGAGGTTGAAGAAATACCCGAGGGCCTGGTGGTCAAATACAACGTTTTAGAAAAACCTGTCTATGCCAAAGTTTTCTATGCAGGAATAACTCAAGAAAACGTGATCACAATTGACGCACTACTTGATACACGGACCAGGCAGCTCTTCAGGCCCGGGCAGCTGATTAAAAAAATGGAGCAAGTCACCCGGTATTATCGTCAAGCCGGTTTCAAAAGGACCAAGATTGACTATCGCAAGTGAGTGTTTGATTGCGGCGCGATTGATTTATGCTTTCTGATAGACGAAGGGCCCAAGTTTACCGTCAAAAAAATCATTTTCAAAGGTAATCAGAAAATCGCCAGTTCTGATCTTCTGGCTGCCATCGAGTTGAAAGAAGCCAGCGGTACTCTCTATTACGAAAGGGGCATGATAAATATTAGAATTTCAGATCCCAAAATAGATATCATCGAGGAAGATGGCCACATCGTAATAACGTTTTCGATTGAAGAGGGACCCACTTTTTCGATCGGCAAGATCGGGGTTTCGGGAGACTTGGTCGCTGAACCAAAAGATTATCAAGCTTTTTTAAAGATCAAAACAGGAGAAACCTTCGTAAGATCGAAAGTTGCAGCCGATATGCAGCGCATTCACGACTTCCACAAAAAACACGGCCACACAGATCTCGACGTAACCCCAGCCACAAATATTGATTCCGAACGATTTGTGGTGGACATCATCTGGCAAATATCAAAAATCAATTGAACGCCTATAATGGGGTCAGATCTTGCCCTTGGCTTCTTCGAAATTAATGGTCTTGACCGCTAGGTTTTTCTCCATTTGATGATTGAGTAGGAGACTACCCTTAATTTTGAGTTCAGATTCGTGACCGTGGATTTTTACCTTAAAGGTGTCTCCGGTAAGCTGGCACTCGGCCTCTTTGGGTTTTAGGCTGTTATCAAACATGGATTTTTCCCACTGAGTGCATTTGCCGGCTTTGTAGCTGAAGATTTCGCCAGATACACAGGCCACCAGATGGTCGCCTTTTTTTACACCGGCATAACCCAATCCATCAATAGACATAGACATAGGGGTCAAGACATAGGGGTCAGGTCATGACACTTGACACTTGAGTCCAATGCCTGAAATCTTGTGTAACCTGTTGAAAGAGAAGTTCATTAAGTGTCAAGTGTCATGACCTGATAATCATCTAGAAGGCTCCTCACTCGGGTTGTACGGTTGAAGTTGTAAGAGCAACCAACAACCCAAGGAGGAACCAGAGATGAAACTATACGGTGGGATCGA
>JAFDKH010000017.1 GCA_019307065.1 Deltaproteobacteria bacterium | reverse complement strand
CCCGGGCATTTTTGACCCGAATTGGAATAAGTGTCACCCAGGTTGTCCGGATCTTCGCAAATTCGCAGATCGGTCTGGTCAATAGGATGCAAGCGTGTCTGGTGATTGGCAAACCGTGTGAAAAACTCAACGTAAAAGCCATAATCGGCGTTTTCGTAGCGCAATCCGGCGGCCCCCATGACGGGCGGTATCCTGCGTGCCGGGTAGACCAGGTCTGCCTGGGTTTCAATTTCGCCCCTGATCCAGGCGATTCTCACCCAGGGCTTGGTGTCGAACCAGGGACCTAAAGTCAAAGTGCCCTCTACTCCCCAGTATAAACCAGAGCTGCTGTTCACTCGCTGCACAACCGGCTTGTCGCCGACAGCAACAGAGTCAATGCCTAAAGCTGCCGCTTCCTCCCGGCTGAGTGCTCTTTCGTCGATTACGTTATCCATGAAACTAATAAAGGCAGATACGAAACACTTGACCTTTGCAAGGGTCAGGCGAGTGCCGATTTCAAGAGTATTGCTTTTCTCCGGGCTCAACTTAGCGTTGGGCACTTCGAACTTGCTGCCGGTATCACCCAGGACCGTGGTTTCCTGCAGATTGGGTGCCCGAAATCCTTGTGAGAAGTTCAGATAGGCCATGAACAATTCAGCATACAAATAGCGCAAACCGACAGTCGTGACAAAACCGGTATGTGAATAGCTGACCTCGCCGATCCCGGGCACATCATCGGCCCTGGCCAGGAAGCTCGAGACCCGACCTCCCAGCCCCAGAATAAGTGCCTGATCACTCCAAGAGTAAAGGTCTCCATCTGCATGAAGAAAAGCGCCTAGTGACTGATAGGTCGAACCCTCGGAAAAATTTCCGCGGTTGTCGGTATTCCATCTCCAGGGAGGCTGGGTATCGGCCTGGCGAACTGACTTACTGGATGAAATGAAGTCAAAGTAGGCTTCCAGGCCGGTTGTGGCCCTAATGCGATGCTCCCAGAACGACATTGCGGCGGTTGCCATGACACCGGGAGTCCAGACGGTGTCCCTGTAGAACTCTTGATCGGTAAACTGTTCGGGCGGCAGGCTTCCCATTTCAATCCGGGCGGCCGCCAGGCAAGCGGCGGTCTCCTTTACTACCAGGCCACTCGAGATATCACATCCGTATCTATCAATGTTCTCTCGAGTTCGGTGCAACGAAACTGCCACGCGCAATTCCCTGACAACACCGCCGGGCCTGTATTTCCAATCAAAATATAGAAAATCATCATCGTTGTCATAGAAACGAAACCAGCCTGTGTATAGCAGATCTTCGCGGCCGGCATTACGAACTCTAGCTCCCAGGTAAGTCAAACCCAGGTCCATGTCGTCAGCGATTTCGTAGCGCCCGCGTGCTCGCCATGAGCCTTGCAAATAGTCGCTGATCGGCTGTTCGACGTCCTGGCCCGCCATCAGTCTCTCGAAGTTTTTATACGTCCCGCCGGCAAGAAGCTGGGCGGAATCATTCTGCCAGAACGCATCGGCCCAAACAGAAGTCGACAGGTCGTAGCTTACGAATCGAGTGCCCCCTTTCGCGCTCAATCCTAATTTCTTTGGCCATCCCAGAGGAAACACATGAATAACGCCACCCATAGCATCCGAGCCGTACAAGACCGAACCGGGCCCGAGCATAACCTCGAGGTGGTCAATCGAAGTCGGATCGATCATCGCCAAATACTGATTCGGCCCGGTCCGAAAAGTTGAATTATTGAATCGAATTCCATCAATCAAAATGAGGTTCTGCGGCCCGACCAGGCCCCGCAAGAACGGCGCCCCGGCGCCCCGGTTGGTGCGTTGCATGAAAACGCCGCTTGTTTCTTGAAGTACATCCGGCAGCGATTGCCCTTGTGATTCAATGATATCTTCACTCGAAAGCAAGTGCAGACTGCGATCGGTTTCAAACGCATTTTGCTCGTCGCGCCGGGCAGTGACAACGATCTCGTTGATGTCTTCTTCTGGGTCCTCGGGCTTTTTTGTATCTTCACTTACTGTGTTCTTCTTGTCTTCTTGCGCGTGAGCTGGTGGAGAAATACTAATTCCCACCATAAGACAAAAGAGAATACCCGCGCTCAAAAATTTCACTAGCTTGACTCCTAAAAATCATCTGGTCAGATTAAATCGCCATATTTCGACAATTGACAACATGCGTTGTCAATATAATGAATGTTCCAATAGTTTTCCAATATTCTTGTCGGACCCGCCGACTGGAGTCATAATGTAGCCCATGGGGAAAAAACCAAAGACTAGCAGAATCAGGCTTCGTAATATTAGCCAAACCGGTATCATCATTACCTTGACCGTTGGGATCTTGTTGCCGGTATTGCTGTCAACCGCGGTCGGTATTGTCAGCCTGGCCCTGGGCGAGGAATCGGACTATCTCGTCGTGGCCGTACTAATTATCTCGTTTACCGCCGCGGCCATCGGTGGCGCAATCACGGTATCAGTCTTACTTAGCCGCCGCGCCCGGCTGGTCAGGCTGCAGGCAGATCTCTTGGCCAACGTTACCCACGAGTTGCGCACCCCGTTGTCTTCGATCCGAATGTACGCCCAGACTCTGCTTATGGGCCGCCTGGAACAAGATGCCAATCTGACTCAGGAGAGTCTGGAGACAATAATCCGGGAAACCGAGTGGCTCGAAACCATGATAGAGCGGGTGCTCACCTGGCGGGCTGCTGCAAAAGACCGCGAATCAATAAAGCTGAACGCCGCACCCATCAATAACGGGGTTGAAGACGCCCTGGCCCGCTTTGCCAGAATGGTCGCTCACAGAGAAGTTCAGGTTGACTCCCGACTGGAAAGCACGTCCCTGGTCCGGCACGATCCCGCAGCTATCTGCACTCTGGTTCTCAACTTACTGACTAACGCCTACAAGTACACTCTAACCGACAAAAAAGTGGCCGTTCGGACAAGCGATCGTAACGGCTTGGCCGTGATCGAGGTGGAAGACAACGGGATCGGCATACCCCAAAAAGAGCAACGCCGAATCTTCGACCCCTTCTATCGCGTCGATCAGAAAATAAGGAGCAAAGCCTCCGGAACCGGTCTCGGGTTAGCCATTGTTCGCTACCTGGTACAGGCCCATGGCGGCGAAATCGATGTTGAATCGACGCGCGGCCAGGGCAGTCGTTTTATCGTCAGTTTACCTGTTGTTGACGGCTAGGTAATTCCAGGGCATGCTCTTTCGCTTCTGCCTATACGGTTTTTTAAAAAACCAGACATACTTCGGGCCTTTTTTGATTCTGGTCTTTTTAGAAAAGGGGCTTACTTTTTTCGAAATCGGGCTGTTGATTGCCTGCCGCGAGTTGACCGTCAATCTGTTCGAGATCCTCTCGGGCGCAGTCGCGGATGTCTACGGCCGGCGCCGATCGATGATTTTTTCCTTCGTCGCTTACATAGCCAGTTTTCTGATTTTCGGCTTCTGCGAACAGCTGGCCTGGCTGTTTGTGGCCATGTTTTTTTACGGCATTGGAGTCGCTTTTCGAACCGGCACCCACAAAGCGATAATTTTTGCCTGGTTGCGACTACAAAACCGGATTGACGAACGCACCAAGGTCTACGGCCAGACTCGCTCGTGGAGTAAAATCGGTTCGGCCGTTGCGGCCCTGCTGGCGGCCGGTTTCGTGCTGCTCAGCGAAAACTACACGACCATTTTCTTTTTCTCGGTTATTCCCTATCTGATCGGGATCATTAATTTCATCGGCTACCCTAAAGAACTCGACGGCGGCGCCAGTTCAGATTTTTCGTTGGGCCGGCTGTTTGGCCATCTCAAGAGTTCGGTTATCAACGCCCTCGGCCGCCGCGAGCTGCGCCGTTTGATCTTCGAATCAATGGGCTTCGAAGGCCTCTTTCGGGCCGCCAAAGATTATCTGCAGCCGGTTTTGAAATCGACGGCCCTACAAGCCGGGGCCGGCCTGGCCATTGTCGCCGGCCTTAGCGAGCACAAAAAAGCCGCCTTGCTGATTGGGCCGGTCTATTTTTGCATATTCATGTTGTCGGCCCTGGCCAGTCGCTGGTCGCATCGGATTGCCAAACGAGCCGGAGAAGAAAACCGGGCAGCCCGCTGGTTGTGGGGAGCTTTCTTGCTTGGATTTTCGGCCTTGCTGCCGGCCATGCTGTTCGAAATCAACGGCCTGATCATTGCCGGATTCATACTGCTATTCATACTACAGAACATATGGCGGCCGATCCTGATCAGTCGTTTCGATTCCTACGGAGACGAGCGCCAGGGCGCCACCCTCCTTTCTATAGAAAGCCAGGCTAAAAGTCTGGCAACCATGCTTATCGCTCCATTGCTGGGCTGGCTGGTCGATCTGGTCACGACCAACGATTTGGGCGGTGAGTTCTGGCCTGTCGGCGCACTGGGAATAATAGTTGCACTGTTTTTCTTTAGCTTGCCCAAACCACGCGCACCGTATAATGACTAGTTTGCTCGCTTGCGTCTGAACAATGTCCTTTCCTTAGTACACATTTTGGTATTTAAATGACGGCCATAAATGGAAAAATCGAATAACACAGTTTTCACGCCCGGAAAAATTGGTTCTCTAGTGCTTCGTAACCGCACAATCAGGACCGGCGCATTCGAAGGCATGACACCCGACGGAATCCCATCCGCCGCCCTGGTCGAGCATCATCGGCAAGTCGCCGCCGGCGGAGTCGGGTTGACAACGGTGGCCTATTGTTCGACCTCACTCGACGGTTTGACATTCCCCCACCAGATGCACATCCGCGACGAGATTCTGCCCGGGTTGGAGAAGCTCACCCACGCTGTTCACGCCGAGGGTGCCGCTGCTTCTTTGCAAATCGGCCATGCCGGTTATTTCGCCAGTCGGGCCGCCATGGGTCAAAAACCTATCGGGGCTTCTAAGGTTTTCAATCTTTACACCCTGACTTATCCGCGCCCGATGACCACCGAAGACTTTGGGCGCCTGACCGATGATTTCGTCAAGGCCGCTCTGGCGGCCAAGCAGGTTGGTTTCGACGCGATCGAACTGCATTTCGGCCACGGCTATCTGCTTAATCAGTTTTTGTCTCCTTATACAAACCGGCGTAAAGACAAGTGGGGCGGCTCTTTGGAAAATCGATTGCGTTTTCCTCTTGAAATAGTCCGCCAAGTTCGCAAGGCCGTCGGCCCTGATTTCGGACTGCTGGCCAAAACAAACCTGGAAGATGGATTCAAGCGCGGCTTGCAACTGGAAGAAGCCATCGAAGTAAGCAAGGCCCTCGAGGCCGAGGGTGTCGACGCCCTGGTGCTCAGTGGCGGGTTCGTCAGTAAAACCCCCTTTTACATGATGCGCGGCGAGTTGCCGATAAAAGAAATGGCGCGCAATGAAAAGAAATTCTTTCGCCGAATGGGTCTTAAGCTGTTCGGGCGGCTGCTCGTCCAGAAATACCACTTTGAAGAAATGTTCTTCCTCGAAGCCGCTAAAGAAGTGCGCCGGGCGGTAAAGCTGCCCCTGGTGCTGCTTGGTGGAATTCGATCGCTGGCCAACATGCAACAAGCCATGCAGGCGGGCTTCGATTTTGTGGCCCTGGGGCGGCCCCTGATTCTGGAACCCGATCTGATCAACAAAATGGCGGCCGGCGAGACGTCGGCCTCGCTATGCGAGCCGTGTAACTTGTGTGTGGCCCAAATGGAAGCCGGCGGAATACGCTGTGTACATCCGCAATTAGGCAAACCCGACTAGTTCCTCAAACTCCTGCCTTCTCTTATTACGGCCGATATGTCCAACTGAAGGGAACCAGGACCGGTTCGTGATCTGAAAGACCCTCGTCCTGGCTATCGACAAACTCCGACGGCATCAACCAGTCTGTCGGCCTAAGTGTCAGGCTGGCGGAAGATCGATACATGATCCGGTCGATTCTTTCATCCCCACAATTGACCGTGCGACAAGCCACCTGCAACTCGGCCTGACCGAGCAATCGATCGAGTGTCTCTTTATCCAGGGGCCGGTCGGGACGATCATTTTTCAGGTTCGTGTCGCCGGCAACAATTATGGCATTTCCGCTCGAGCGGGCTGCGATCTCGATCAACAACTGTTCTGTCTGGGCTGCCCGGGCCAGTTGATCTTCTTCGTCGCCGGAGGCATCCATGTGCAGATTATAAACATCGATATAAACGCCTTCGCGCAGCTCGTGGCGGGCTGCCGAAAAACCCTTTGTTGTCATACAGTCGGCACCATTGTCTGTTATTCCGTAACATACTTCCCAGGTTTCCCGGCGATGCTCGCTGAATGGAAAAATGGAAAACCGGTTTAGCCCATCACCCATGTTCTCGAAAGTTGGCTCCTCCCACATTGGCTCCGATTGATATGGGTGGCTGGCTTGCGAGGCAAGTTCGGCATGGTACCAAAAATCTTCTTGGGCCAGTACCAGATCGTATGAATTGAGCAGCGGACTTATCTGGGGAATATTAACAACGGGATTAGAGCCCGAAAGGCCCTCCGGCAGCCCGGCAACATTATAGATCATCACCTGAAAATCCCCCGTTACGGGATCTTGATTGCCAGACGAACCACAGGCAGCTAATAGACAACAAAACAGTGTGCTAAGAAGCCAGGCTATTTGGATTATTTTTCGGCGCATGTTTAATATTATACACACTTGGGGAATCATTCGCACTTCAACCAGCCATGTTTTCAGGGTAGCACTCTCACAAGTCCGCATGCAAAAGTGCATGGTCTTGCAAGAACCCCGGGTTGTTTACTGTCTCAGACATGCTAGACTCCCTGTCGTTAGGTTCAAACAGGAGCGCCGGCCATTAAGACACTAGTATTCGTCATCATCGCGATCATATTCTTCGTCATCAAATTCGCCAAGAAAGCGGCCCAGCCTCCCGCTGGCAACTCTTGGGGAGAGCCCGATGATTTTTTACGCAAACAGGAAGAGGACAGGAAGCGAGAACTGCTCAGGAAGTACTCCGCCCAGACAACCGCCCAGACAGTAAAACCGGAGAATTTGTTATCTTCGCCACATGCCGGTCGTCGAATCCTGGTTGCCGATGACAGCCGGACCATCCAGCACTCGATCTCAATGGTTCTCGAGCCTGAAGGTTTTAATGTCATGACGGCCTCAGACGACACCTCGGTCTGGCGCCAGGTCGCCGATCAGGTCCCCGATTTGATCTTGATCGACTACCAACTCGGGCCGACCGGAGGATATGACCTCTGTGAACAGCTGAGACAGAATGAGCCAACTCGCAATATACCGGTCATTATTCTATGCGGTCCGAAAATAACCGGCGACACTGCCCGGGCTCAAAATTGCGGCGCCCTGGGCTCGCTGCCGAAACCGTTCGAAAGCCAGCAGTTGATAGATCTTGTCAATTCGTCGATCAGCACTGTCCCGGCCGTGGCAACTTGCCCTGTCTGTGAGTGCGCTGTCGAACAAGCCGGCCAATTTTGCCCCAGCTGTGGCGGCCTGCATCACCATGAGTGCTGGCATCTAAACGATGGTTGTGGTCAGTGTGACTACCGTTTCGAGTAAAATGACCCGCTAGCATTAATTTTCTATCAGAAACTAATTATCTATCAAATCTTTCCAGACCGATTCCTTGAATCCCATCAACTCCAGGGGCCGGCTCAGATCCTCGGCAACTGGGGCAAACAAACGCAGGCGGTTCTGGGAAACAGGATGGCGCAGTTCGAGCATATGGGCATGCAAGGCCAAGCGATCTAATTGATAGTTGCTCAGCATCGCCCGATTGATTTTGCCCTTGCCGTAGTTTGCGTCCCCAATCAGCGGGTGACTGATGTGCTTGAGATGACGACGCACCTGGTGCAACCGTCCGGTTTTCGGTTCTACTTCAACTAAGGAAACCTGCCGCGGCCGGCAATCCACGCTCGATAAGCATTTGAAGATCGTCAGTGCCCTGACACGTGGTCCGCCCGGCCGTTTTGGAATCGGGTGGTCAATTTCACCATGATCGGGCGGGCGGCCGCGTACCAGGGCCAGGTATTGCTTTCTGATTTCGCCCTGCTTTCGCAATTCAGACATATTGTGGGCTACTTCGGCGCTAAGCCCAAAAAGAACCAACCCGCTAGCGCCGCGATCAAGGCGCCCGACAGGATGAACCTTGGCGCCCCGGGTCAAGGCCCTGACCTGATCGACCAATACGACCGGGTCTCGTCCCCAGCCACGATGGACCAGCATCCCGGCCGGTTTGTCCACCACCAAAATGCTCTCATCGTAAAAAACTACCTGCAGCTCTTTCAGTGCCAGACGCCTATTCCAATGCCAATGTCTAAGTAACGCTCTGCCCCGTCTACGGTCAGGCTGACCTTCAAACCAAATGGCTTGAAACAACCAAAAAAGTCCCAGTCGAACATACGAACTTCAAGCCCGGCCGTGCCATGCGGTCGAAGTACCGAGTCTGAATTGCGGGCAGGTTCGAGATAGAAGCCGGCTCGCAACTTCAACCGGTTGTCGACAATCTCGGTCTCGGCCCCCAGGTGAAACCCTAATGATAAATCCTCGCCCGACCTTCGTCTGACCTGCTCTACAAAACCGTCCACCCCAATCCCGTTGCGGGTTGGTCCGGTCAGAATCAAGTCTGCGCTAATCAGCCAGTAAGTTCTCGGGATTACCCGGTATTCATTCCTTGTTCTTTCGTCAATTGCTTCTTCGTTCTCGGACTCGAGACCGACTTGTGGATCTTCGGCCGGGATCCACTTTCTATTCAGCGGACGTGCCCCAAATTGCCAGGCAAAACCAATTTGTACTTGCCAGGGCATATACACTTTATTGGGGATAATAATACCGCGTACGGTTTTTACTCCTGCAATAACCTCTACTCCCTCGACAAGTTCGGCGTGTGACTCCACCGGACTTCGTCCGGCCACACCGAGTCGCCAGGGGAAATCCGCCAGCTTCAACAGCAATCCACCTTCTACTCCGGCTCCGGTGAAATGTGTCAAGCGGGTATCGTCCGGAAGATTAATTCTAAGATCGGCTACTCGGGCTCCTAGACCGAAAATAATTTGTCCGTCAAAAAAAGCGTATGCAACTCCGACATGACTCTCGATCATGAGAATATCCACCTCGTCATCGCCGGAGCCAGTTGTGTAGGTCTGTATGCGTGTATCTCCCCCGAATCCGAAGTTGCCGAATTGAAAGCGAAGCCCGAGACTCAAGAAAGAAAACCCGTCAACATCTATTCCAGAACCATTGTTGAAAAAATCATCGGCCCCGAAAAGTCCCGGGGCGAAATAACTCAAGGAAAGGCCATATTCAAACCAATCCAGTTCGTAGGGCGGTCGAGAACCAAAAGAGGCGGGATTCCAGTGAGCACCATCGATGTCCGTCGCCAGAGCCGTATGGGCGCCCGCCATACCAACAACCCGGCTGGAACCCAGCACCGGTCCGGTGAATGCGTCAATATTGAAATCGTTACGTTCAAGCGGTTCCTGGGCTGCGACTGGCTGACGAAAAAGACCGAGCAAACAGCAGGTCATGAAACAGATCAATAGACGACCTGACCGTTTTGAAAGGCTGTTCATTAGATAGACGAAACCAAGCTCGGGTATGGAATGGTCATTTTTGCTGTTCAGCTGGAACAGATTGAGCCAGGGGTTCGAGCTGGTTCTGCAGTTCGGCTTGAAATTCAGCAAACGAAACTATGCGCTGCTGGAGTTGCTCGGCAATAAGAATTTTTGCCGGAATTCTATAGTTGGTCCTGAATGTCCGGGGCTGATAGACGTTGTTCTTAGTGGTCACTCGAACAGCCTCAAAGGCAGCATAGGCCAGGGCGACTTTTGAGAGTATTTTTTGCTTAAATGTTGGCGGGCCGAATTCGGCCGAATAGCTGTCGATTACTTTCTGAGTCAACGAGCGTACGTGGCGGTTATGGGCATATTTCTTCAAGACTTCAAGAATCGGCCTGAGGCTAGCAGCCTTTTTTACGAGGAATTGTCTGCGCTCGCGCATATGCTTATCGTTGTAATCTGCGAGTTTTCGAATACCCCTAATAACAGTCTCGCACATGCGCAATATGGTCGCACCTTGTTGGTTGTAGTCGTAGCGAAAGGCTTTGCGCAGCAGGTCCTCTGACTCGCCTGGACTGAAATTGGGATGCTCAAACCACAAGCGGTGTTGCCCGTGCCATTCTTCGAAGGGAATATCCTTTTTCAAGATCCCCTGCCGATCATAGTTCTCGTATAGCCGTGTTCCCGGCAGGGGACCCAGTTGCATGAATTGAACCATATCGGAACCAAGATCGACAACAAACTGAATATCGTCCCAGATGGTCTGCTTATCGTGTTGCTCTAAAAACAAGATTGCCGAAGCAAGTACGCTGATCCCGTGGTCTTTCAACTGACGAATCATCGTCGGGAGGTCAATAGAGCGGTTCTTCTCGTAGATCTCATATTTGGACTCGACCCCGATCCACAAGAAGTAGACCCCCAAGCGCGTTAAAAATTCTACTCCAACTTGAGCAACCGCCTCGGCTGAACTGAAAATACCAAACCGATAATACTTGTTGTTTTTCTCCATCAAGCCCAGCAATTCGCGGGCCCGCTCGGGACGTTTCAGAAAGTTCTCGTCCATGACAAAAAATTCTTTGCTGCCGAGCTCCTTTTCTAGCTTTTGACAAATATCGAACAGTTCCTGGCCGGTTTCAAAAAAGGCCGTGTATTTCTTACCAAAGAAGTGACTGGTCGCACAGAAACGGCAAGCGTTCGGGCAGCCCACTCCGGGAATCAAGACAGCCGCGCTTGTTTTTTGAGGCACACCGACAATTCGCTTTGAAAAGCCCGAGGGGAGAATCGGATGACTCAGCGGTTGCCCGGGATCTTCTCCGAGAAATTTCCTGAACCAGGCGACTCCTTCACCGCGGCATATATAGTCATGCTCGATTAATTCTTCAATGCCGGGAACCTGGGTTCCGTGACCGCCAAGAATGATCTTGCTCTGGGGGGCATGTTCCCGAATCAAGCCGGCCATTCTCTTGGCCTTGGCAAAATTAGGAACGATGAAAGAAATCCCGATCGTGTCATAACCCTTTTTGATTTCCCGGATGAAGGCGTCTTGACTGGGAAAATCCAGGACGGTCGTTGGGGCCTGAATATTCTCGGCAATGAAATACAACCCGAAGCTCTGATGATGAAACCTCAGAGAAAATAGATCTTGCTCCCGGGTAACCTGATTATGAAACAGCTCCATGATGTTTTCTTTACGTCCGTAGGCGTCATCAACACCATAGGGGCCAAACACGGAAGACAGCAATATTCGCATAGGAAACCCGCCAGCCAGGTTATTTCTACAAGAGAAGTTTCTTATGTGATCAATTACCGGGTATGTCAATATTTTCTGGCGGGTGCTAGCTGGTAGTTCGCTCACGGGCAATCAAGGCTGCCCCAAGGGCCCCGGTAATGTCGGGCACCCTTGGACACAGGATTTCGTTTTCTAAGACCGCCGCCAGGGCCTTGACGACCCCTGTATTTCGCGCCACTCCGCCGGACATGGCAATCTTCCGCGTGCCAACATCGGGAGCAACTCGCTTGACCAGGGCCTGAGTGCGACTGGCGATGGCCCGATGAAGGCCGTGGACGATCTCGGACACCTCGACCCCCTCGGCAATCAGAGATACGACCTCGCTTTCGGCAAAAACAGTACACATGCTCGACAGTGTCAGATCTCCGCAAGCACCCTCGTCCAGGCTACCCAAATCGGCCACATCGATTTCCAGGGCCCGGGCCATGGCCTGCAGGAAGCGGCCCGTTCCGGCGGCACACTTGTCATTCATGGCAAATTCAAGCACTTGCCCGCTGCCGTTCAGGCGCATAACCTTACTGTCCTGTCCGCCTATATCTACCAATACTTCGGTTCCCGGCAACAGCGCTTGTATTCCCCTGGCATGACAGGTGATTTCTGTAACCGAGGCCAACCGGCCAGCCACCCGGTCGCGGCCATAACCGGTTGCAATAGTAGCCCCGAGTTCCTCTTTAGAGATCTTGGCTTGCTCGAGTACATTGGCACATACTCGCTCAATCGATTCGATATTTCTTGCACCGGTTGGAATCACCGCCCAGGCAATGATTTTCTGGTCGTCATCGATGATAACCGCATCGCATGAGAGACTACCGACATCGACACCTAAAAAGAACATATACGCAAACCTCTCAAACTCGGGCTGCCTGCTTGCGCAGGGTGATCGTTTCGATAAAGGCTTCCAGTCTTGTTTTCAGCTGGCCTTCGGCATAATTCCGCGGGTCGACACAGTCAACCTCTAGATTCAAGGTGGGTACACCGACTTCTCTTAGACCCGCCTCGATCAGGCCACGCCCGCCGGTACCCTGCCGGCAACCCCAATGACAGGGATTGATGGCGCCATCTACCTGGTACTCGCGCGCCAGGCGAACCAGGGCTTCGATTCTTTGTTCGGCCGGTCCACACATCGGGGCCCCCAACGTTCGGCGAGCCATGCCGGGAAAAGGATCACCAGGATCCAGCGCTTCCCAGAAAATATCGTTGAGCTCATCGGCAACAACGGCCGTCTGGAACTCATCCTCGAGTAATTGCTCCAACGGGTTATTGAACTGAATCCGATTTTGAAGCCACAATAAACGAATCTTTTCGTTCTTGATGCCCGGCGTTTTTTCTTTTACCTTGAGCGCGAACTCGTCGCGATAGGTTTCGGCAATCCGTACCGCCGCAGGTGTTCCCAAGAACAACGCCATGACAATGCCGAAATTGACAAGATCCTTGCGGCGCGCCGGAGTCGGCACTTCCTTGGCCAAATTGAACACTTCAACCATCAGATCCCTTGTTTGATTGGTCAATTCCGTGGCCTGCCTGAGGCGTTCCGGGTCCAAGGGCTGTCCGGTTTGGCGACCCACAAATTCAGCCAATTCGCGATATTGCTTGGCCAGATAGGCAACCGCATCCGGGTGGGTTCCCAGGGGGACGTGAACTACGAATAAATCTTTTTTATTAATTCGTGCCAGGCTTTCAATGGAAGCCAGCCCGGCCGAGCAAATAGCCGAAGTGGCTACCAGAAAGTCCGGCTTGGGCATAATATCCTGGATGGTCGCCCCGAAAACCGCCCGGTGATAGCTACAGCAATCAGACGCGTAACCATGTTCTTCGGCCGCCTGGATAATCGGCTCAACGCCTCCGCTAGAAGCCAGCATGGCCCCAACAAACTCGACAAAGCATGAGGTCACATCCATGGCGCTAAGTAAATCGAATGGAGCCAATACTCCGCACCAAGAAATTTTTTCCTTGCCGGAGTACAGCCGGGCGCCGAGCCGAACCGTCTCCAGGGCGAACAACTTGCGTCCGCTTATGGATTGCGGATCTGATTTGAGTTTTGCCTCTATTCCAGATGCCAGGTTTTCAAAAAATTCGAGCATCATGACGGGTTGCCTCCTAACATTTCTACGAAGGCTTCGATTCGAGTGCGCTGCTGGCCCAACGAGCGTAGCGTACAGTCGCCTTCCAGAACCAATAACGGGATGTCTTGCTTTCTAAGCTCCTGTTGAATTGCCGGCAATCTGGCCAGGTACGGATCGCAGAATTTCATAATGTGCGCGATCACGCCTCGGGCGCCACATTCTTTTGCCTGGGCAACTACCCGATCGATTATTTCTCCAGCTTGCAGATTTGGCATTGTCCGCGCGCAGGGCGGCCGGGCTAGCAGGCCGCGGGCCAAATCATTCAATGCTTCGGTTTCTTCAGGATTATCAATTGGACTAATCTGCCGCGAGCCCGTACACAGATCGTCGGCCACCAACGCAACTCCACAAGTTTCGAATAATTCAAAGGCTGCAAAATCGGGCAGAACATTGCCGAACAAAAAGACAGGAACGTGAGTTTTCTCTGACTCACTCGGGTTGACGGCTGATTTCAGATTTTCAATTTCGGGCATAGTTTGATCAATCGGGGCGGTTACCGACTTGTTGAAAACCTTTTGCAGTTTAGCGGCCCCGCCGGCCAACCTGCCTGCCGAACTTAGTTTTTTCAGACCGTCGAGAGCATTTGCCAAATCATTGTAGGCGGCAATGCTCTTTTTCAGGCGCGTGTTAGAGGCCTTCTGGCCGCCCCATTGTTCGAGCAAAATACTTAACCGAGATAGTTCTTTTTCAAAGTAGTCTTGTGAGGGCCTGTTGTTACCAATCGGTAAATCCAAAAGAGCAATATTTTCTTCCGGCCTGGCCTTTGACCAGCCATCTGCCAGGCGACGCATTGCATCACAACTGTTCATAAAAACCACACCTGCCAGGGCGGGCAAATCATTGCTCATAGCTCTATCAAGCAATCTCTTGACATGCGGGCAAAGATTGTCATGCAGTAATGTCCCAGCCTGATCGGGCGCATCCGACAATGGAAGTATCCGGTAGGGGACAAATCCGGCTGCATCGATCAGCGGTAACGGTGAATAGGCGCAAGCAAACCCGATCTTGGTCTTTTCTTTTTCTGTCATGGTTTGTCCTGCCTGTGTGTGTTAGCCAGCATGTGCCGCAATATCTTTTTTATACGTTCCTGATCTTCATCGGACACACCTTCAAAAATAAAGTTCAAGGTTCGGTCTACGACGGCCAGCGAAGGCTCTTTGACCTGCTGGCCTTGTTGGGTAAGGTAAATGAGATGAGCCCTGCGATCATCGGGGTCCGCCTGGCGGGTCACCAGGCAATCGCGTTCCATCCGGTCGAGCAAGCCAGTCATCGATGAAGGTTCCAGGCCGGCCCGGCGCCCTAAATCGACCGTTTTTAAGCCATCCTCATGCCACAGACTCATCAATACGCCTAGATAAGCCGGCCGGGCCATGCCGACCCCGGCAGAGGCCAGCTCGCGCTTGAGGTGCGCGGTAATCACCAGGCTGGCTCTGGTTATCAAATAATAGGGACATTCCTTGATTTCGGTCAGGTTTACCATTTTGAAGTTCTCCGTTAATTTCTTCAAAGTATTATACGTATGCGTACTATACTGTCAAGTATTTTCTGCAAGGGTAGTATTTTTGTCTGGTTTTTAAGAATAATAACTCATATCTTCTGGGCCGTTAGAACTCTAGGGGAAAGGTTATTGCATGAGAAAACAATATGGGCCATGGGCGTTGATAGCTGGGGCTTCTGATGGTCTCGGAGCCGAATTTGCACGGCAGCTGGCACACAAGGGTCTCAATCTCATTTTGATCGCGCGCCGAGTCGAGTTGCTTACAAAATTTAGTAAAGAACTGCGCTCCAGGCACGGCATTCAGGTGCGCCCGATAGTTCAAGATCTGGCCGCAGATGACCTGCTGGCCAATATCAAAAAAGAAACCGGCGATATTGAAATTGGTATGCTGGTCTACAATGCAGCCCATTCGATTATCGGAGCGTTTCTCGATCAACCGCTCGAGAACCATTTAGCGACTATCAATGTAAACTGCCGAGCTCCGCTGCTGCTTATTTACGAGCTCGGTTTGAAAATGCGGGCGCGCGGGCGGGGCGGTATTATTCTCATGTCGTCGATGTCCGGTCTGCAGGGTTCTGCCCTGGTTGCCAGCTATGCCGCCAGCAAAGCCTTCAACTTGATTCTGGCCGAAAGTCTCTGGGAAGAGTTGCGCTCGTCGGGGGTAGATGTTTTGGCTTGCTGTGCCGGGGCAACCCGAACCCCGGCTTATCTAGCCACCAATCCTGAGAATCCGGGCATTCTCTCGGCCCCTTTGATGGATCCGGCCGCCGTTGTGAAAGAAGCCCTTGATTCTCTGGGCAAGGCGCCCTCCATTGTTCCCGGACGGGCAAACCGAGTGGCAACGTTTTTAATGACCAGATTAATGCCAAGACAACTGGCAATTAAGACTATCGCCAAAACCCTGAAAGCCATGTATCCGGGGCATCTATAAATACAAGTTAAAATTGAAGAAACCATTGGGAACTTTTCGTCCCGGGGGTGGTCCCAAATAGGTCGGTCAATTTACACCTATTTCGGGAGGAAGCCGCCATGAAACAACGAGATTCCAGGCCCAGTGGAACCGAAGTTATCCAGGTTTTTATCTTTCGTGATGGCCGTTTTTACGGCACCGAGTGCTTCGCCCAGGCGAAAGTAACTATTGGTCGAGACGAAGACTCCGATCTGCAGCTCGATGATGAGATTATCTCCCGTGCTCACGCCCTGATTACAATAAGCTCCGATGGAATGATCCTCGAGGATCTGGGTAGTTCGAATGGCACTTGCGTAAATGGCGAAGCTGTTGAGCGCTGCTTTGTGGATCCCCGCGATGAAGTCTCAGTCGGCCCCTTTTCGCTCAAGCTAAAACTAATCAGCCCAAATAATAAAGCTCGCCGTTTTCGTGAGGAGACTCGTATTGAAAATCGACAGCCCGAGCAAACCGACCGGACCGAAGTGGTTTTAGCGACAGCGGTCGATCAAAACATGCTGGTTGAACCCGAAGATCAGGAGTTCATCGAGCCGACTCAGGTCGAGCCTGAGCCGACAGAACTCCCACAGCCGGATCCTGAACCGGAAGCCGTACAGGCCGGGCCGCAACTCACTGAGCCGGAACCTGCACTTGAACATGCCCCAGCCGAAGTCTCGGAAGATGACGAGGAAGAAATCCAGCAGGATTTCGTTGAGCCCTTCTCTCTGCTGACCAACTTGATTCGTGAAAACTTTGCCCAACCAAATATTCCGACCGCTACTACTCCTGTCGTTGAAGTCATCGGCTACAACACCGCCAAACAAGTCAAGCACTTCGAACAGGTCTCGCCGGGAAAGCGCTTCAAGATTGGCAAGAAACTCGTGCTGGTCCACTATGACGATCGATCGGCCTGCCAACTCATGTTCACCGATGAATTCTCCGGTGGTGTAATCAGGGCCGGACAAACTGTATCGCTTGATGAACTTAAGAACAGTGCAAACCTAAAGTCCCAACGCAAAGGCCAGAAAGTATACAGCTACAGGCTCCACAAGGGCGATTACGCCAATCTGGTGCATGAGGGCGGCGGATCGTTTCTGCGTTTTGCCAATCCGCCCAAGCTCCCACCAGCTCCTAAAACCAAGAAGTTCGACCCTAAAGCTCTGAAAATTTTCGGCTCGGCCTTTGTCGCTCACCTTCTTTTCATTGTGGTTTTAAGCCTGACGGCCCGCGGAGTCAACGCCGCCAACGACTCAGACATCGATCGCTTCGCCCGGCTCGACGTCAAAGACATCCACCTGAATCATGCCGTCGAAGAACCCGAAATCCCCCTCGATCAGCTGCCGGCCCCAGACGAAGCTAAAGACGAAAAAGTGCCCGAAGTAAGTCAAGAACCACAGGACGAACCCAAACAGCCCGAAAAAAAGAAACCGGCCAAGAAAAAGAAGCACAAAAACAAAAAAGGCGCTGGCGGAGAGAACGGCGGCGGCGGTGTCGGAATGCTGGCCGCTTTGGGCAATCTGAACCAGAAGAAATCCAGCCACAATATTGTTGCCGCAGTCTCAAACCTGGATGCTGTCCGGGTACCCGGCGGCCGCTCGCGCTACCGAGTGTCCGGTCTAGTCACCAAACTGCCTACCTCGAGCGTGGTCGTTTCTCGTGGTCGCGGGGTCGGCGTAAAATCCGGCATTGACGTCCTGCGCGGCGGTAAAGGCCGCGGTGGGCGGGCAGGGATCGGCCCCGGCGCTCTGGCTGGCGGAGTAACCGGAAGACGCAAGATAAGCGGAGTTGTATTCAAAGCTCCCAAGCGCCGAATGGTGGTCCGCGGTCATCTGAGTCGTGAAGCCATTGCCCGGGTAGTTAAGCAGCACTTGCGCCAGATTCAGTACTGTTACGAGAAAAACCTGCTGCTTAATCCCAATCTGTCCGGAAAAGTAATAATGGAATGGACCATTTCGACAGCCGGTTCGGTTAGCCTGGTCAAAACAAAAAAGAACACAATGGCCTCTCCGTCCGTTGCCATGTGTATCTCAGCCAAAATCAAGGGCTGGAAGTTCCCCAAACCCAAGGGCAAGGGCGTTGTGGTTGTGGCCTACCCCTTCATCTTCAATTCGATAGGTTTCTGACGAATCGACGCGAAGGCAAGTAACTCTACCAGTCACCCGTTCCCCAATTGTTTGCCCGGCCAATGTGGGCCGAGCGACACGCTGCGTGTCTAGCGAATTATTATCTGCAGCCGCGGTCCTGTCCCGATTTTCAATTGCAGACCGCTGGTATAATTCTCGCCATCCAGGGTATATTTGATCGGCTTGTCGGATTCAATCAGCACTTCTTTGGCCACCATTTCGATCATTATTTTCTCATGAATCTTCTTGCCGAAATAGACTCTGGGCAGGCGGGCCGCGAAGGCGGCCGGTGATGATACGATACTCAGAAAATGAAAAGAATGGGATTCTTCCTGGCATCGATGAAAAGGCTTGAAGTTGAAACCAATCTGCTCGACGGTCGCTGCCGCCATTGCAGCAAAAGATTCTTGCGGCAACCGCCGGCCGTCAACTGTTACTCTGGCATGCAGGCGCTCAAACAGACGTTTGGCCAGGGAGCCCCCGATCATGGTTGAGATTGTTCCTTTGCCAAACAGCTTGGCGGTTGTCCAGGGTGTCTTCTTTCCACCGGCGTAAAGGACTTCCAAGAAGCTCTGGATAAACCCGTTTCCGAACAAAAAACCATAGCGGTCTTCGATTTTCAGCGTGTCGCGCCAGGTGGTTTCAAAAGGGACGGACTGGCGATATTTGTGCACCAGATTGACCATCAAGCCGGCCGAGGTGCCCTTGATTCCACAAGAGTTGGCGGCGATATTCATTGTCCCGCCGCGCAGCAGTGCTATCATCGGCAGCTTCTGATCAGCGTACTCGTCAATCATGGCTGTCAACACCAGGCTGTTTGAACCGTCACCCCCGTTGATCGCCAGAATATCTATCTGGCGTTCTTTGAACATCCTGGCCATTTCATGGATATCCTCGATGTGTTTGGTCGCTACGGCTTCGCCCTTGGTGCCGGCCAGGTATCCCAGGCTGCGCATCCAGTCCGGGTTCTTTTTATTCTTACGAGAATACGGGTTATTTATTACACCGATGCCCGGCATGATCACTCAACTTAGCGGCTTAGGTGGCAAAATCAATAATCCAGCGGGCCAGTCCGACGGAGATAAGGACGGCGCCTTCCCACTTGGAGATTTTCCAGCCGGTTCGCATAAAAAACACGGCCAGGACACACATACCCACCAACATGTAGATGCTCGACATCGAGTCCTCGGCTACCTGCATGTTGCGGATAATGCCGGCCAACCCCAGTACCCCGAGCAAATTGAAAAGATCGCTGCCCACCAGGTTGCCTAAAGACATTCCGTGGCGACCCTTGGCGGCAGCCATCAGCGAAGTTGCGAATTCAGGCGCGGATGTGCCGGCGGCAACGATTGTGACTGCGATCAGCCATTCCGACAACCCCATCATGCGGGCCAGTTCTGAGGACGACTCGACCAGCAAGTGTCCACCGCCGACTACCCCGGCAATGCCAACTAGCAACAAGGGCACATCTTTCCAAGTGGCTATCCCGGCCGGGATATCGGAAGCATCCGTAGTTTTCTTCTGGCTGAACAGGATGAAGATGTAACCGATCAGACCGGTAAAAAGGATTATGCCTTCAATCCTGGACAAGTAATGATCGTGCAGCATGTAGGTCAGCATCAAAGTCGTGCCGATCAAAAGCCCGCCATCCCGGTAGACTATGCTTGGCGACGTCTTGAGTGCCTTGAAAACAGCGCAGCCACCCAGAATGAATCCCAAATTGAATATATTTGATCCGACAATGTTGCCGACCGAGATGTCAGCCTTGCCGCTGATGGCTGCTGAAACCGTTACGGCAAATTCCGGGGCCGAAGTGCCAAAGGCGACGATAGTCAGGCCGATGGTCAGATCGGACATATTGAATCTGCGCCCGATCCGGGAGGCGCTCTCAACCAACCAGCCGGATCCTTTCCACAGCAACAAAATGGAAAGAATCAAAAGGACAAGATTCAGTACAACATTCGCCATCTATTTTAACGGTTTTCCGAGAACATCCTCGAAGAGCTTCTCATCCAGCAAGTCTCCTCGGGCGATAAGCTGCCGATATTTAATGAAGTCGATGGTGTCTGTTCCGGTTATCTTACGCGTCGAGAAGGCAGTGAAACCAAGGAAAGCCTCTCCCATCATGTTGGTATTCAACCAGTGACGATTGGACATCTTGGACTGATCCCAAAAAAATTTCTTCTTGGCCCTGATTTCTTCGATTGACATTTGCAGACAGCCGGGGAACAAGTTGGCCAGGTGCCAAATCATGCCATTGATTTCCTTGTCGAGCTGTTCAAAATCTATTTCGCAGCTCTTGGTCAACTGTTTGGCCGCCTTGCCTTCTTGGCCCTGCTTGAACTCTCCATAGACAACTTCGCCATTCTGAATGTAGCTATCCGTGAAGACCGCCGGGTTGCGCAGGTATTCACCGTCCTGTTTGAGAACCGGCACAACCTTGGTCACCAACCCTTTGGTTTTCATCTTGTAGGCCGACCAAAGCTCACAAGAAATACAGTTCCACATTGCGTCTTCCATCGATAAAAACCACGGTAGAAAATCAGTCGAACCCCCGACGGGGGCCGAGCCGTGCCGGGGCCCGGCTTGTCCGAAAATGGCCAGATCGGAGACAACAGCCAAATCGCAAGCCATTCCAATCTCTTGCCCGCCGGCAACCCGCATACCGTTTACTCGGCAAATGACCGGCTTTTTACAGTCTAGAATGGTATCGACCATGCTGTTGAACAAATCCATATACTCGCCGTATTCGTTTGGTCGTCTCGAGTAGTACTGGGAGTATTCAACCGTATTTCCGCCGGTGCAAAAAGCCTTGTCGCCGGCTCCGGTGAAAATCACCGCTATCACACTCCGGTCAGATGAGGCTGCCTTGAATCCGGCAATAACCCCCTTGACCATCTCGGTCGTGTAAGAATTGTATTGCGCCGGATTGTTCAGGGTTATTTTGGACACGTACAAGTCCGGAATTTCATTACCGTCTGAGTCTAGCAACGGCTTTTTCTCGTACATCGTACAAGGAGCTTCGGTGCCCCAATAGTCACCTTTGAACAGACTGTGATCCTTGATTTCGTCATCGCGGGGTAGCCAATCGAGAGACATTTTTTCCTCCTTAGTTCGCTAATTGAAGCACATTTAGCTCAAAGAAAGCCCGATTGCAAGCAGCATCACCCGTACAACATTGGGCGCCGATTAGAAAGCGGTTTAGCCCCTATTTGACAGGTTCGCGTCCCAACTTGCATTCAAACCACTATCTGGCTATGCTCGCCGTGTTTTTAGGAAACTTTGTTGAGGCCTGTCAATGGAGCAGATCCTCGAGCTATTGGAAAAAGGCCAAGCCGGCAATGTCACCGCGGTTGGAATTGGTGGCGTCTTTCTGGCCCTAATGTGTATGTATTTTTTCATCAGCGTCATGCATCGGTCTATTCACTATTTCAGGTTGCGGCGGCGAGCTAGGTCCATAACCCAAGCAGCCCAGACTATCCCGCTTGGCATATCTGCAGATTCGAAGCATCCAGAAGCACGAGAACTTCCTCTGCAAAAAACAATGCCCAAAGAAGATCTCGAGTTGGCAGCTTCGGTTGCGGTTGCCCTGGCGCTGGAAGAAAAGATGCAAACACCTCGGCTAAACATGGATGTTGTCACAACAACGGCTGATTCCTGGAGGATAGCCGGTCGGCTGGAATTGATGAGGCCCATGAAAAGGGATGACTAGGGCCTTAGCGACTGGATCGGACGAATGGATCAAATTTCACAGTTTCTCCAATTCACCGCCATTCTCAACTTGAGTTGGGGCAACCTGCTCATGGACGCCATAGGTATTATCTTTATCTACTTGGCGATAAAAAAACATTACGAACCGCTGTTACTCGTACCTATCGGGATCGGCATCCTGCTTGGCAACGTGGCACCGATAACTATCGGGGGTAAGCAGATCTTCTTCATGTTGATCGACCGCGAAATTGCCGAGGGCTCCGGCCAGTTCAGCGTGATGTACTACCTTTATTTCGGCGTCAAGACCGGGATATACCCGGCTTTGATTTTCCTTGGCGTCGGAGCCATGACCGATTTTTCCTATTTGCTTTCCAGACCCAAATTGGTTTTTCTGGGTGCAGCTGCTCAAGTTGGTGTATTCTCAACTTACATTGGCGCCCTGGCTCTTGGGTTCTTGCCCCATGAAGCCGGTGCTATCGGGATTATCGGCGGGGCCGATGGCCCAACTGCCATTTTCCTTTCATCAATTTTGGCGCCCGAACTCCTGGCTCCAATTGCCATCGCGGCCTATTCTTATATGGCCCTCGTACCGGTGATCCAGCCGCCGATCATGAAATTGCTGACTACTCGAAAAGAGCGGCTGATTCGAATGAAAGCCCCTCCTCCAGTTTCAAAACTTGAAAAAATCATGTTTCCGATCGGGGGCTTTCTAATTTGCACCACGGTCGCGCCGGGCTCGGCCATCTTGACCGGTTGTTTCTTCGGAGGCAACCTGCTCAAAGAATGCGGCGTTACCGACCGTCTGGCCCATACCGCCAGGACTTCTTTTGTGGATATCGTTACCATCTTGGTCGGCCTCTCGGTTGGTTGTAGTGCCTCGGCCGAAACCTTTTTAACCCCGCGTTCATTAATGATCTTCGGTCTCGGGGCATTATCATTCGCGGTGGCAACCGCGGCCGGGGTCATCTTCGCCAAGATCATGAACCTGTTTTCCAAGGACAAGATCAATCCTCTAATCGGCGCCGCCGGAGTTTCGGCCGTGCCCGATTCAGCCCGGGTGGCCCAAATGGTAGGCCAGCAGGAAGATCACCAAAACCACTTATTGATGCACGCCATGGGACCAAATGTGGCCGGTGTAATCGGCTCGGCCATGGCCGCCGGGATTCTCTGGTCGCTGCTGGGCTAGAAAAACTAAAGCGTCAGCGAAAGCAGGCCGGTCAAATCTGGTTTGTCTGCATTTAGCAGGTTCTGCACCGGTTGGCTGGTTCTCTTTTGCTCAATTCTCTCTAGATAGGCTGGCTTATAATAGGCCGGCTCGATCAGTTGTTCATCGAGCAATTCGGCAACTAGATCCAGATTTCGCAGGTTGACTTTGCCAAGCAGTAATAGTGACATGTCTTTACCGGTTGCCCAGTGAACAAAGATATCCCAAAGATCGGCAACATAAATCCAGTCTTTCGAAAACCCGCCTCCCCGGAAAACGCGTTGACAAACAGTGTAGGCGTCATCCGCATCAAGGCGGTATTGTTCTGCCAGCCGCTCAAATACATCGCTAAAACTCATCCCGTCCAGCATGTCGGCAACTGCCACGATCCGGGCGGCTAGCGTTGTTTGCCTGCCGGGATAGAACACCCCACAGGCCAACTCGGTAAATATACCCAGGCTTTCCTGAAAGGCTGCCGACCCGGCAAGCCCAATCCTGAAAATACACAGCGGCTGTCGCAGTCCGTTGAGATAGGTCAGAATGTGGGCATCGATTTCGTGGTGCTTATCACATTGCGCAGCAGCTTCAGAAACCCGGGCCCCGAGTTTTACATGAATGCGGTTCTTGTTGACATACATGTTGGAACTCATGTTGGGCTCCAGGACAACCTCACATTCGAAATCGGAGTACTTGGAACGGTACCAATCCAGGTGTGAATTGAGCAAGTCCCGCAAGATTTTTGAATCTTGTTCGCGCTTTTCTGGTGCGCAGGATGTAGCCAAAAGGGTCCCTGCTATGGCAACCGTCTCCGGCGGCGGTTTGCCAAACAGTCTTAGCGAAAGATGTTTGAAATCTGGTGTACCTCTGGCGCGGACAAGTCTAATCAAGTTCGCCAGCTCTTCTTGCTTATCGGTCAACAGGAGAGCAATTCGTTGGTCACTTGTACTTTCAAGATCAAGCGCCTGGAGCCTGTCCAGTAAGCCATGCGCGGAAAAAGCAGGCTCCGGATAGACAAAAGTCGGCTCACGTTCTTTGGGCAACGCCCCCGTAGCGCGTCTGGATAAAAATTTCTCACGCTGTTCTTTTTCGTTAATCGGATTAATATGGAAAAAAAGCCGAATTTCATCGGCAATCTCGACCAGCTGGAATTGGATCGCCTCGTTCATATATTGCTAGCCAAGCACAAAAATCGGGACCATTCCGCCGCCCAGGGTGACGTTGATAATCGAGCTTTTCGACAAGCGTACAAACGAGCCGGCATATTTGCCGCCAAACAAGTAGGGGTTCAGGTTAACTTTCAGTTTTTCAAAATGAAATTCCGGTTCCAAGAAAGGAAATTCTTCTTCGGGAATCTGCACATATTCTTGAGCCGTCATAGCTCCGGGTTTATTGGCTGCTTGTTCTATCATAGAGTCCCACTCACTCTGGTTGGTCTCTCTTCCAATAACAACGCCCTTTCCGCCATAGCCGTTCGTCGGCTTAATTACCATTCTTTCTCTTTCGGTCCGGACAATCTCGAACAATTCAGTCTGGCGATCCCGGTACTCGGCTTGGGACTCTTTCAAAACGCGAGTCCAGGGTATGTAGGTGCGTTTGATCTCGTTTTGCTGGTTGTTGAAATATTTCTCGTATTGCGGGTCTGACAGGACGGCCATGAAAGCCTTGCTGCCCGATATTTTTGCACTAAACGGATTAACCACACAGACCAGTTTTTGCTGGTAAGCCTTGAGAAAATCGCTAATTCCTTTTTCGTCTTTTTTCTCTAACAACTCTTGGATTATTACGCGCCGGTAAACCATACTGACCGGGGTACCGGCCGCGTAAAGGGTCGTTCCGCGGAGCTCCATCTCGCGTGGATCGGCAACAACGGCTTCAATCCCGTGCCGCTTGTAATAATCCCTAATTACATAGAACTCTCGGCCGGTGGCCACCTCCCGCCAGTCAATAATCGCAAGGGCTGGCTGTGCGGAAAGACCCGACTCTTTGTAGGCTGCCAAAAAGGCTTCCATCATCAACTGCTGACAACTGGATGTGCCGAGCGGTTGTTCGCGGGAAAGCTCACGCATGTGCGGCAGCTCGAGAAAGACTTGCTCGTGCAAGTCCGTCCAGGCGACCCCGGCCGGGCTGTCAGAATTGAACTCGAGATATTTCAGCGTATCGCCAAACATAAACGAGTCAGGCCGGGCAACCACAACATTACGCTGCAGCCCGGAATCCATCAGTGCGAACTTTTCCTCTTGTCTTGTCAAACCAATCGCTGCCCGGGCCGCTTCATCCTTAACGTAGTGTTCGATGAACCGCTCGGCGCATCCTAGTAAAATTTGTGACGAGTTACATATCTCTTGACGCTGCGCATTCGAGATAAAACATGGCCGCAGAAACGTAGGAATTGTGCGATTGGAGTACCTGATATCCAACTCGGTCTGTCGCCGATAGATGTCGTCGAGAATGTTTTTTGTTTGGTCAGAATGTTCAGTTAGCCAGGCATGGGTTTTTTTTATTGCATCGGCAACTTTCATCATGCGTCCTCTAGGCAGGCCGCCTCAACTGCGGGTGGAAAAATAGAAACTACGTCCCCTTCCAGCCGAAGCTTGACAGCTCGATGACTGTCATGTTCGGTAGGGCCCTGATTGATAATGACATAGGCTACGCCACGTTCGGCTGCAGCCAATGGAATCGCAGCTGCTGGATATACCGACAGTGTCGAGCCAAGCGAGACAACCAAATCTGCCCTGGCCGCAGCGTCTGATGCTCTGGCCAAATCCTCTTCTCTCAACTGCTGGCCAAAGCTGATTGTGGCAGGTTTTTGCAAACCTCCGCATTCACACCTGGGAGACTTATTGTACTTGCGAAAATATTCGAAGTGAGTCTCGGGATCACTGCGTTGGTGACAAGTTTGACACTCGACCTGCCGGTTTGTCCCGTGCACCTCCACCAGGCTCTCGGGAGTTATGCCCGCCAGAGAATGCAGACCATCAATATTCTGGGTGACCAGCATGCCCAGCTTTGAGTTCTTTTCTAGATCTACACAGGCCAGGTGCGCGGCGTTGGGTTTGGCGTCCCTAAAACCGTCCCAACCCTCGAGTTGGAAATCCCAGTATTCCCGCCGGGCCTCTTCGGAACTCATGAAATCCTGGTAGTAAACAGGTTTGCGCTGTTTCCAGACACCTTTGGGCCCACGATAATCGGGTATACCGCTGCCAGTGGAGATACCGGCCCCGGTAAAAACCAGTATCCGGCGGCCCTTCTTGAGTAATTCTACTAAGCATGAGTCAGCTTCTTGAACTGCCATAATTAAGGAGCTTTCTTTTTTTGCAGGTCAAAATAGATTTTTACCGCCAAAGCTATTGAAGCAAATTTTGTTCGGGCTGAATCTCCGCGTGAATTGAGCACCATCGGCATATCGCCGCAAAGAATCACCCCGGCCGCCGTGGCACCGGACTGAGTGGTCAATGTCTTGTAAAGAACATTGGCCGAGTCGATATCAGGCATCACCAAAATATCGGCCGTTCCCTGGATTCTTCCGGGATAGTGTTTTTCTTCGGCAATCTCCTGATTTGTGGCGACATCAAAAGACAGGGGACCTTCGACGATACAGTCCTTTCGCTCCTCGAAATAGGCCGCAATTCTTTCGGCTTCGACAGAACTCTCAATACCGACGTTCACGCTTTCGGTCGCCGAAATCACCGCGACTTTTGGTATCCGGATATTCAAGCATTTGGCGACCTTCAAGGCGTTTTCTATTATTTTAACCTTCTTGGCCTCGTCGGGGTACGGGTTCACGGCTGCGTCGGTAATCATCAAGAGCTTGTTCATGCGTGGTAAATCCATGGCTACTACGTGTGACAAGAGCTCGTCTTCTTTCAGACGCCCGGAGTCTCTCAAGTAGCGAAACGTTCCCTTCAGCAGCTTGTCGGTTTTTACACTACCCTTCATCAAAATTTGAGCTTGTCCGGATTCGAGCAAATGAACGGCCTCGACAACAGGCTCATCCGTGTCGACAATTGTGTAGTTGTCGTCGTCGATCACCAGATCGAGCTCGTAGGCAATCTCATTAATAGCGGCCGAATCTCCGACCAGGCTGAAGCGCGCAATGCGATAACGACCCTCCTCGTTGGCCCGCTTCGATGCCAAAAGGGACTCTTCATTATCAGCCCCGACAACTGCAATATCCGGGGGCCGATCCTGGTGAACCGCTATTCGGGCAGCGTCAATCAATTCATTAGCCGATACAATCGGCGAACCACTTTTCTTAAAGAGGACTTCACGCTCAAAGACAACTGTGTCGAGCAGCCGTCTCTCTGCCAGTTGTTTTTCTGCCTGAGCATCGCTTTCCTGAACGTAGTCCTTGATCTCTTCCGGCTGATAGAAACATCTAATCAGTCCGGCGGCCAGAGCATCATCGACCAGTGTTCCGCCCAGCCAGACTAATGGATAGCGATCTGCTAGATTAGCCTCCACTCGCCCGGCCAACTCGGTTACTTTCGTCAAACCTCCCGAAATGGCCAGCAGATCGACCGGCAATCCGTCCGCGCTCAACTGAAGAAATGCTGAAGCGATCCGGCGAGCAAAGAAATTCAGCAATATTTCTATCTTGCGAGATTGCGCTGCGTTGGCACCCTGGCGCCGAAAACTTATCAAGGCCCTGAAGTCATTGGTCCCGGCGAGTGAGAGTAGTCCTCCTTTTGCGTAAACCGCTTCGGAGAATTCCTTGACGTTGAACTCATCGCCCAGCAAGGCGTCCAGTAAGGGTCGCGCATCCATTGTCCCGCTGTGGTTGGTAGAAGGAATCCCCGAGAATGTGTCCAGCAGGGCTGCGACTTTCCCGTTGTGATGACGCGCCAGGGATCCGGCGCTTCCCAAATGGGCGCTGATCAGGTCCAGATCTTCCGGCCGGCGGCCCAAGCAGGACGCCAAAATCCGGTTGGACGCCTTGTGGTTCAGAAAATGGCCGGCCCCGCCGTCCCGCCGGATCTTGACGTGCCCGGTCAAGCGCTCGACCGGCTCGACTTCATCGCAAGAAAGCGGATCGGTGGTTACCAACAGGACAGTATCTTCTCCGCCAGAAGCTTGGGCGAGTTTCATGCCCAGGGGGATGCTCATGTCATCCGCCGGATGACCGCGTGGTTTTCTCAAGTCCTGCAGCATCTGAGGAACAACCCGGTAGGAGCCCGATGCAACCGGTTTCACGAACCCGCTGCGACAAGTAACACCCTGAATCTTCTTGAGCTCGACCCCCCATTCGGCCAGGCGCTCGAGGACCGCCGCAAAGCGCTGCTCGACAGTGTCGGGAACATCTGGTGAATTATGCACTCGCGCTTGAGCCTGTCTGCTGAGGCCTTCTAGCCAAGTGATCTTTGTTGAGCTGACTCCTGGGTTTATCACCAGAATTTGTCTCTGATCTTCCTCGGCTATCTCAGCCAATTGCGTACCGACCAGTCTTTTAATCAGCCTCTTTGAGCCGTCGACCCGGCGCTCAAGTCCAATCAACAAGCTAAGCGCTTTTCCCAAAACGGAATTAACTTGTGGAGAACCCGCCTGGGGCAACAATGTTGAAATAATCGCCGCGATTTCTACCAGGGTTTCATCAACTATTGCTTCATCTGCGCCAACTGCTCGCTTTGACAAATCACGCAGCCAGGTTGTACCGGCATTCTTCAGCTGACTCATAAAAGCAGTCAGGCTTACTTGCGATCTGGCTATTTCAGAAACCGCCTCGATAATGTCTTTGCGCACGCTCATGCCATCAACCCTGTATTTTCTGAATCAGCTCATCAATTGATCCGCGATTGGCAACATGTATCAAGTCTTCATTTCTGGCCAACTCGCCGGCGGCAATACGTCTCAAGACTCGCCGGGTAACCTTGCCCGAGGCTGTCCGCGGCAGCTGCCCAACAAAAACAAATCGCCGAGGAATGGCAAAGTCTCCGATCCTCGCTTCGATTGATTCTGAGAGCTCCTCCTCCAGGGTTTCCTCGCCGACTTTCTGCTCCAGACTCGCGGACAAAACGACAAAAGCAACCAGTTGGTCGTTTTCATCTACCCTGATTCCAACAGCGACGGCCTGAGTCACTTTGGAATGTGACTGCAGAACCGCTTCGACCTCTGCTGTCCTCAATGAAAATCCTCTTACCTTGATTACATCGTCGCGGCGTCCCATGAACCAGTAGTATCCGCTGGCATCCACCCTGACGGCGTCACCTGTACTGAAATTCCCCGGAATCCGACCGAAATATAGTTCTCGAAACCGTTCAGATTGTCCCCAAATCCCGCGCAACATAGCCGGCCAGGATTCGGCGAACATCAGTAAACCGCCCTGATTCGGCCCCCGCCGTTTGCCGCGTTCGTCACATACCCGGGGAAGAACTCCCGGAAAAGGCAGCCCCAAAGCGCCGGGGCGGTTCAATTGCTTACCCGGGAATGTACATATCAAAGCCGCCCCGGTTTCGCTCTGAATCCATAAATTGATTACGCGTTGATCCTGTTCGGTAAGAACTTTGTCGGCCTGGTTGCACAGGCGGGGAGTCAAAATATCCCGACAAGCAGCTATCAGGCTAAAGCGTTTGTCTGTCTGCAGTGGTTGTTTCTCGAGTTGGCTAATCCATTCTTTTAATCTGTCAGGAGTACTCAAGGCGGCTACGGGTGAGCACTGATCGAGCACCCGGTTTATTCTCCGGCTGACACCCACTTTGCCGGTGGCTGCAATCACCAGGCAGCCTCCGTTGAGCAAAGGCCCCCAGACTCCATGACACTGGCCGGCGGCCGAGGCCAGCTCGACGGCGCAATAGAGCTTATCCGGCTCGCGCGAAGAAGATCTGGGAGCAAACAAGTAATCGTGCGCAGTAGCTGCCTGGACCAAGAACCCTGCGCTGGTCATGATCGATCCACGAGGGATCCCGGTGGCTGAATTGGCATATTGAATAAAAAGCGGATGCTCGGCCCCAACTGCTACCGGTGGCCGCGATTCATTTTCTGATGATTCACCTGCCATAAGGCTTGAGTATGCGATTGCGTCCTTGGGATGGTCGTCTCCAACAACCACCAGGGCCGGCCCGCTGCTCATTTCGATCAGTTCATTGACGCGTTTGTTATAATCCTGACGGGCGGTAGATTTCGCGACAATCAGCATCGAGGCATTACAGTGCTCCACAATAGACGCCACTTTTTCGGCCGAAAACCTGGCGGGAATCGGCACGTAAGTCAATCCCAGCCGCGCGCTGGCCAGCATAAAAAACAACGCCTGGGGACTGTCCGGTAAATAAAGCACCACCCGTTTTCCCGCGTCCATACCTCGTGAAAATAAAGCCGCGGCCAAACGCTGCACCCGGTCGTGTAGTTGCCGGTAGGAATACAAATGCTGTTTGCCTTCATCGTCGAAATACACCAGGGCTAATTTATCACCGGCACCTTTTTCCAGTTGAACATCCAGAGCATTGAAACATGCATTGAGTCTGCCGTCTTTGAACCAGTTCAGCGCAGGTAGCGAAAAATCTTCGCCGCAAACAGAGGAGAATTTTTCCGTCCACACAAGTCTTTCGGCCTGCTGGCGCCAATAGTCTTCACGCTGTTCGATACTGCGGCGGTGAAACTCTAGATAACCACGAAGATCATTTGGCGGTCTGTCTTTGAAATCAACCATTGTTACTCCTGCCAGGCGTTTTCAGATACTTTATACTCAGGCCCGCAAGAACAATACAGTTTTTACCGGGGCTTTCTTGACTCGCCGGGTCTGGCATGGGAAATTGCGCGGCAATGGGACAAAGCGAGACAGGCACGACTGAAAGTCCGATCCGTCAGACCTGGTGGGCCCGCAACCGGCTGCACCTGGCCATATTCGGCGTCGCTTTGTGTATTTTTTCTGCAACCAGCGCCGATCGCCTGATCAAGCAGTCAGAAGGCCCGCATTTCGTCTACCTGGCGGATGCTTTTCTGCACGGCCAAGTGCACAATTTTGTCAAAGCGCCCAACGACAATGACTGGATACGCTACGAAGGCAAGACCTATGTCAGTTTTCCGCCGGTGCCGGCCATACTCATGCTGCCCGGGGTGGTCGTTTTCGGCATCAATTTCAACGATGTAATTTTCACGCTGCTATTCGCGGCCTTGAACGTTTTGCTCATGTTTCTAGTTCTCCAGATGCTTGTGCGCGAGAAACTCAGCTCGATGTCAGTCCGCCAAAACTTGTGGCTGACTGCTCTTTTTGGTTTCGGCACAGTAAACTTCTCCTGCTCAATCCTCGGAGAAGTCTGGTTCACCGCCCAGGTAATCGGAGTCACATTCACGCTGGCCTACATACTTTGTGCTACCCGGGTTCGTAAGCCATTACTGGCCGGCCTATTTCTGGCCCTGGCTTTTGACACCCGCGTTAACCTGGCTTTCACGGTCTCTTACTTTGCTTTGCAGCTATTCTTTCCACGCAATGAAAACGGTTCATTCGCGGCAGGTAACGTAAAAGCCATACTTAAAAAGTCTATTCTATTTTCCATTCCGATTCTGGTGGTCGGCGCCCTGCAAATGTGGATGAACCATCTCCGTTTCCACAGTCTATTCGAGTTCGGTCACAGCTATCTTTCTGGGCCGGCCGGTAATCGCATCGACCAGCACGGTCTCTTCGCCTTTCATTATTTCGAATGGAACTTACGCGCACTCTTGTTGCGCTTGCCGACTTTGGGCAATAAATTTCCCTGGATTGGCTACAACGCGGACGGATTGAGTATCTTTCTGACAACTCCAATCTTCATCCGTCTGTTCTGGCCCAGAGCCAGGCCGTGGATATACTCAATCTTGTGGGCAACCGCGATTCCCGCGCTTTTGGTGCCGCTTTTTTATCAGAACTCCGGCTATGTCCAGTTCGGCTATCGATTTGCGTTAGATATCACCCCCTATCTGGTTATGCTTCTTTCGGTCGGAAAGTTACCGATGAATCGCTGGACCAAAACATTGATCATCATTGGCATCCTCGTAAACCTTGCCGGGGCGATCGCCTTCAAGCGCATCGGGCCTGTATAGAAACTTCATTCTTGTAACTACTTGTAACATAAAGTGAATAAATAAATTATTGACATTCCTTTTCGTTTAAATAGACTGACATGTCAGTTCAGTAGTTCATTTCCCTACATGGGATCAGATCGGAGGGCGCATTGACCACAACGCGCAGACGTATTGGAATCGATATCGGGGCCCTTTTTCTCAAAGCTGTCAGGATCGACGAAGAAGGAAGCCTTTTATCTTCTTACTACCAGCCTCATCGGGGTGATCCGTCCAAGATCCTCGAGCAGGCTTTGTCAAAATTAGACGTCTCGGCCGACGATTCTATTGGGATCACCGGCTCGGCGGCCGGCTTATTCGCTGAGACTCTCGGTGTGAAGTTACTCGACATTACCAGTTGTCAAATCGCCGGCATTAAAAAACAGCAGCCCCAGGCACGCAACATCATTGATATCGGCGGCGGCTCAGTTACTCTGGTGCAGCTCGACGAGCAAGGCGACTTCCAGGGTTACTCGACCAACTCCTTATGCGCCGCAGGGACCGGTTCGTTTCTGGATGAGCAAGCCGGACGTCTGGGAGTTTCATATGCCGACATGAAAGACTTCGGCTTTGTCGAAGAGCCGCCCTCAATAGCAACTCGTTGCGCGGTCTTTGCCAAAAGCGACTTAATTCATCGTCAGCAAGAAGGTTACTCCAAGGCCGAGATGTGGTCGGGCTTGTGCCGCGGAATGACCAAGACTCTATTGGGAACTCTGCTAAACGGCAAACCCCTCGCAGCCGCCACGGCTGTGATTGGCGGAGTAGCCCTAAACAGGCAAGTCCTGCGCTGGCTCAATGCGGCCTGCCCGGATCTTTTAAGCGTACCGTCCGACCCGCATCTGTCGGCTGCTATCGGGGCAGCCTGGTTGGCTGAAAACCCAGTCCACCCGGTACCGCGTCCGATTCCCGTTCAACACGTGCATACCGAAGAACGCGGTACCCATGAATGGCCTCTGTCGCTCGAAAAATCAGATTACCCGTCATTTGAAGCCAACGAATCCTATATGGACACCGACGACAACGAAGTCCGTATCCTGGTCTGGCCGGCAGGGAAAATCGTCAAAGGCTGGCTTGGAATTGATGTTGGTTCGACCAGCACGAAGCTGGCCCTTATTGATGACCGGGATCGGGTTGTCTTGGACATTTACCGGAAAACCGGTGGAGATCCGATCACTGCCACCAAGCTGCTCTTTAAAGCCATGCGAAGCCTGGCAGAGAACAAGGGCGTCAAGTATGAAATTCTCGGGGTCGGTACTACCGGAAGCGGTCGCAAGATGATCGGCAAGGTCATCGGCGCTGATGCAATAATTAACGAAATCTCGGCGCACGTGGCCGGCGCTTCCAAGATCGATCCCACGATCGATACGATCTTCGAGATCGGTGGACAGGATTCCAAGTATATGCATGTAGTCGACGGACATGTCCGGGATGCCAATATGAACTATGTTTGCGCCGCCGGGACCGGTTCGTTCGTAGAAGAGCAGGCCAAGAAGCTGGGGTACCCGGTCGACAAGATTGGACCAGCCGTTTTAAACATCCATCCCCCGCGCACATCCGACCGCTGCACGGTATTCATGGAGCAGGATGTCGCCAAGCTGGTACAATCCGGAGTTAGTACCGAAGAAGCACTGGCCGGCGTAATGGTTTCAGTGGTTAAAAACTACCTCAACAAAGTAGTCGGCAACCGTTACCGCAGTCGTAAAAAAATCTTCTTCCAGGGCGCCACGGCTCGCAACCAGGGCCTGGTAGCTGCTTTCGAGCGCGTGATGGGTTGCAAGATGGTGGTCTCGCCGTATTGCCACGTGATGGGCTGCTATGGGGTGGCTCTCCTGACTCGAGCCGCCATGGCCGAACAGTCAGTTTCATCCAGTGCTTTTTTGGGACTGGATCTGGATAAACGTTCAATCACGATCCGCAAAGAAAATTGTGAACTGTGTCAAAACAAATGCTCGATATCTTTCGCAAACATTGATGGCCTGGCCGAAACACCTTCCTGGGGCTATATGTGCGGACGCGACCCGGAAGAAGATCGCGTCAGGGTAAATCCCCACGACAAGCCGTTACGATTACGTCAGAAACTGTGGAGAGAGACAGGAGCCGGAATTAAAGTCGATGAAAATGCGCCCGTTGTGGGTATTCCACAAGCCTTGACTACTTATGGCTATCTTCCCTTGTGGCGAAGATTTTTCAATCGTCTGGGATTCAATATTCAACTTTCCGGAATTACAACTGAGAAAACCCGGGCGCTGGCATCCAGCCTGACCGGGGCCGAATTCTGCTTCCCGGCGAAAATCGCAATCGGCCATGTCGCCCAGCTGGCGACCGGGGACGGGGTCGATTACATCTTCTCGCCCCATATGATTTCAGAAGTTCAAAACTCGCACTCGACGGCGACTAAGTTCTGCCCCTATGTCCAGTCGATCCCTTCTTATTCGCGAACCGCTCTGGAACTGAACGGCATTGACACATCGCGAATCTTGTCTCCGGTTATTGACATGCGCCTGAGTGAATCGAAGCTTGCCGATATGCTGGCCAAGTCTCTTACGACTACCTTGGGTAAATCGAGAAAGGAGATTCGGTCTGCCTGGCAGGACGCTATCAATATTCAGCGAGACTTTGAGTCTCGCTGCCGGGTTGAAGGCCGCAAGATATTGAAGAAAGCAGCTGCATCAGGGGAGAAATTATTAGTGCTGGCTGGTCGTCCCTATAACCTCTTCGACACGGGCATAAATCTCGGTCTTCCCCAGAAACTGGCCGAACAGGGGCGCACCACTGTAATACCTTTGGACTTTTTAGACGCCGATTCATCCAGGTTAGGCAAGCGCTATTTCAATACCTACTGGAATTACGGGCAGAAAATCCTGGCAACCGTTCAAGCGGTTGCCGAGGATGACAACCTGGATATCGTCTACTTTACCAATTTCAACTGCGGCCCCGACAGCTTTCTGTTGACCTTTGCAGAGCAGATCCTGGGCAACCAGCCTTTTTTAGCTCTCGAGCTGGATGAGCATGGAGCCGATGCCGGCTACATGACCCGGATTGAAGCATTCTGTGACGTGCTACAGCGGCCGCGCTTGGAAACACTGGCCAAGAAACCTTTCCGCCCAGAACCCACAAATGTCAAAGACCGGCTGATTTGGCTTCCCCCCATGCATCCGGCCGGACCGGATTTAATGTCCAGCGCTTTCCGGCGCCACGGGTTTCGGTGCGCGGGCCTGCCGCCCGAGGACAAAAAATCTTTCGAGCTGGGTCGTTCGCTTACCCGGGGGTCCGAATGCCTGCCAACAGCGCTGACCATCGGTACCTTCATCAAGACTGTTCGCTCACGACCCAAAGGCGAAAAACACGCTTTTTTCATGCCGACCGCCGAAGGACCTTGCCGGTTCGGACAATACTGCACTTTGCACAGGCAAGTGCTCGATCGCGAGGGGCTCGAAGACGTGGCAATCTTGTCACCTTCCAGCTCCAACAGTTACCAGGGGCTAGACGAGTCGGTTCGCCGTACTATCTGGAGAGCATTTGTTGCTTCGGATGCTCTCTTCAAGGCAACCTGTAAGGTGCGGCCTTACGAAGTACATCATGGCGAGACTAATCGTGTATTCAAGGAACAGTTGGCGATCAATTGCGCCGTTATCGAAGGCGGTGGTGACCTATATTCGGCCATTGGTAGAAGCATGACCAGGTTTGCGGAAATTGAAACCAGCGGCCCGCCCAAACCCCTGGTTGGCGTTGTGGGCGAGATTTATGTGCGCTGCAACCAGTTTGCCAATGAGGACGTAATTGGCGCTATCGAGCGCTTTGGCGGAGAAGCCTGGTTGGCCCCGATGTCGGAATGGATTCTTTATACCGTGGCTACCCAGAGCATTTCTTTCTGGGATCGCAGTCATAATTTCTTGAAAAAATGGGTTTCAGATCTGAAGAATATTTATATCCATCACGTTGATCACAAAATACGGGCAGCCACCAATTCATTACTGGCTGATCGACACGAACCCGATATCCGCGATGTTATTGACGAGGGTAAAAAATATTTACCCATCAATTTCGAGGGCGAGGCGCTAATAACGGTCGGCCGGGCCATCAAATTTGCCCACCAGGGGGCCGCCATGGTCGTCAATTGTGCGCCCTTTGGCTGTATGCCCGGCACGCTGACAACCGCCCTGTTTAGAAAAATCGCACCCGAACTTGGAATTCCAATTGTCGGCATGTTCTACGACGGGCACGGCAATCAGAATCAGCGCCTGGAAGTTTTCTTGAACAACGCCGTTAAGAAGAGACAATCCGCCGCCCCTCGACTACCAGACGATCGCCGAATTCAGACGCCTGCTGGCTCGCCTCGCGCGAACGTCTAACGACAGACTCTGTTTTTCAGCGAATACCCAGGGCCCGCTTCAGATCTTTGGTGATCTTGAAATACTCGTCCCTGTCGTATCTCTCATTTAGGATGCAGAAATCTTCCTTGCCCAGCCCGACGCAGCCGAAACAATAGGTACAATCTGTACAATTCGAACAGAAATCCAGGTAGGCACTTCCCGAGCAGTTATCACTTTCATTGCAATAAGAGCAATTATGACAGTAGGTACAACCCTTCGAATGACTTGTATGGGCACACTGAGTACATTTCACTGAGTGAGTGCACTTGTAGCAACCTTTGCAGTCGCTACAGAACATACACCCGGTGCATTGGTTACAGCCGCTGCATTCAAACGAGCCCGGGTTAATCGCCGAAACTTCATATTTTTTCTTCAGGCTGGTAAGTTCGCGCAAGAACTCTTGTTTATTCATTTTTTTGCCTCGCGGTTGCTGAACTGACCTGATCATGCCATAAGGTCGTGGCGTTTTCCAGCTTCTGTTGGGGAATGAATCGACTGGCTTGTTTTGTTATGACCCAAACTAAGACAGGTCTGGCGCTGTCGGCAGGCCCTAGACTTCTTGACACAGACTCGTTGGAGACCTAGCATGTGGCCCATGAAATTTCGGCTATTCGAAATAATAATGATTTTTATTTTCGGCCTGAGCTCGGTTTTTGTCGTTTCCGGGTGCGGAAGTGCTTGTAAAGATCTTGCCAATAAAATCTGCGACTGTCAGCCAACCCGAGCCAAAGAAGATCGCTGTAAGATCAGTATTGATGCTGCTGCGGACAATTTCGATCTTTCAGATGAAGACGAAGATCGCTGTCAGGAGATCCTCGACAGCGGGTACTGTACTTGTGAAGCTCTCGCGGTTGGCGCCTACTCGGCTTGTGGCTTGTCGGCCGACCCGATGTCCGTATTCGAATAAGCAACTGACTTTATTCGTCTGTTTTTTCCTGCTGATCCGATTGACAATCTTTGCCGGCCAGGCGGGTCGCCCGTGATTCGAGCCAATCGGAGATTTCCACAAAGACCAATTCAGGGGCGTGAATACCCAGGAGAATATCTCCATGTCCGAAGTCGTAGTCATCCCCGCGATCATTGCCGAATATCCGTAACTGCTTGTCCTCAGACTTAATGCGCTCATAGGCTGGCGCAACTGCATCCGGCGGAGCGATGTGATCGTTATCGGCCGCCAAGATAAGTACGGGTTGCTCTATTTTTGCAAGATTGGCCTGATAGTTTACTTCTTTATCTTCAGATTCAAAAGTGCCCAGCCGAATCCATGAGAAAAACTGGCGCATCAAAGCCCCGCTTGTATTTTCGGTCAAATTGACCAGGCAGCGGCGCAGCATCGGGCCTTCCATTTCTTCTTTGCTTACCACTATTTTCGATAAAGTTCGCAAAGACCAGCCCATGAACGGGCTGAAAAACCGAGCAAACGGCCTGAATGCAATCGTTCTGCCGACAATCATCAAGCGTATCAAATGGTGCGACCATTTAACATTACCGGACACATTCAACTGGACCGGGGAGGACACTGCGACCAGGCCCCTTACTCCGGAATCAGCCCGGCTACCGAGCCAGGCATAACCCAGCATGCCTCCCATGCTGTGCCCAACCCAAATGCATTCGGGCTCGGCGGTCACTTTACGGACCAATTCAAGAGCTGCCGGAATATCCAAATTTAGATGATCGTCGAAGGTAAATGTAGACTTGAACTTTGAAAACCAGCGCGGCCTGGTGCTCAGGCCGGCACCACGCAGCTCAACAACCCAAACATCAAATCCGTGGCCGGCCAGTGATCTGGCCAGCGAACGCTCTTGGCCCATGTCGTAGTTGTGCCGATTGGCCCCCATACCATGGCATAAAAACAGCGGCTCTTTGTAAATCTGCTTCTTGGGTAAATAGCGATGCAGGGCCAATCTCCAACCGTCTTCTGTTTGGCAAAAATGCACCTGGTCTGCATATTGACGGGCATGAAAATATCGGGACCATAGCGCGACATGCAGCCGGACTATCGCTCCGCCAACGATCACCCATAGAATAACTGAAAACACGGTACTCATTTTCTCGTTCCTTCTCGCTCTTTCAGACCAGACAGTAGCTTCTCATGGATGTTATCAAAAGCTCCATTGGACATCACCAGAATTACACCGCCCGCGGGAACACTTTTTGTAAGATCCTTGACAACTTGATCGACCGCAGTCAGGCAAACAGCCGCCTGACCGCGTTTGACTAAATCATCGGCCAGCTTAGCCGAGTCGAAAAGGTCCGCCTCGGGGATCTGGCTAGAGTTAAAGGGTGGCACGATAACAACTCGATCTGCGCCACCGAATGAATCAGGATATTCGTCCTGAAAAAATTTTCTGCGGCTCGTGTTGGTACGCGGCTCGAAAACGGCCACAAGGTTTGCATCTGGGTAGCTATTGCGGACTGCCTGAACCGTACTACGCACCTCCGTTGGGTGATGAGCAAAATCATCGATGACTGTCACGCCCGATGATATTCCGCGTACCTGCATTCGTCGGGCAACTCCCGAAAAACCAGCTAAGAGCGCAGCACTCTCTGGCGGTGCCAGACCAAGCTGATTTGCTACAACCAGCGTAGCCAGAGTGTTGGCAACGTTGTGGTCTCCACCTAGCGGGATTCTTACCTTTCCGGCGGGTTTTTTATCAACAACCAGCTCAAAAACTACACCGTCGCGGCTTGGTACCATTGCTTGGGCCTGCCAGTCGGCTTCATCTGTCAATCCGTATTTTATCACTTGACAGTTTGCGCCCGGCAACAAATTACTAACCTCATGATCGTCAATACAGGCCACCAGTAATCCATCCCGGGGCAGCAGGTCGACAAACGATCGATATGCAGACCGATAGGCATGCATGTCATCATAAATATCGGCATGATCGAACTCAACTGAGGTGAGGACCGCAATGTTGGGTTGGTAATGAAGAAACTTGGGGCGCTTGTCAAAAAAGGCCGAGTCATATTCGTCGCCCTCGACGATGAATTCGGGTCCCTTGCCTAGCCTGAAACTCTTGCCGTAGTTCTGCAAGATGCCTCCGACTAAAAATGAAGGGTCTCGTTGGGCCTCGACTAGCAGAAAAGAAAGCAACGAACTCGTGGTTGTTTTGCCATGCGTACCGGCAATAACAACCGACCGCTTCTGAGAAATAAACAATTCGCTCAAGGCCTGGGGAAAACTCTTTATGATCAGGCCCTTTTCCTGGGCGGCAATTGCTTCGGGATTGTCCTTGCGGCAGGCATTCCCGACAATCACCATGTCTGTATCTGGATCTATGTGTTTTGCGTCAAACCCTTGCAGGGCAGGAATACCCCAGGCCTGTAAACGCTCCGACATCGGAGGGTAAAATGCCTTGTCAGATCCGCGCACGTCATGACCGGCTGTTTTCAACAGTCCGGCCAGTGAACCCATGCCGGTACCGCATATAGCTACTAGATGTATTTTCATTTCTCAAATACCTCTACGGCCAGGTTATGCAATTGCGGTCGAAACAACTTTATGGCTTCGTTACTCCGCTTGGGGTGAACCCGGTTGGTAAGAAGGACTACCACTATTTCGCGTTCCGGATCAATCCAGAGAGATGTTCCGGTAAACCCGATATGCCCTACGGACCGCCCGCCGAAATGACGCCCAGCCTGTGAATCTTTCAAGGCCGGTGTATCAAAACCCAATGCCCGATCGGAACCGGCTACATCCGAGCGCCGCCAGAAGCGACGAACTAGCGCCTTATCGAAAACAGCCGGGCGACCTGAATAGGCGTCCAGCCAGGCCCTCGCCAAACCATGGACTGCATGGGCTGTGCCGAACAGGCCGGCCTGTCCGCTGACCCCGCCCATGGCATAGGTATTATCATCGTGGACTTCACCTGACAGGGTCCTGCCACGCCAGGGGCAGCGCTCGGTTGCTGCGAAAACTCGGCCCTTTCTAGCCTTTTGCGCTTTTCGTGAATTTTTAAGATCCACAAAAAACAAATCCTCAAGTCCGAGTGGTCGCGCAATCCTTTGCGTAAACAGCACGTCCGTAGGTTTTGATTCAATCAGCTCAATGACCCAATCCAGCAGAATGAACCCCAGGTCGCTGTAAACAGCATGTCGACCCGCAGGTTTTGAAAGATCTTCGGCTGCGACAATTTTCCGGATCGCATCTCGACCGCGGATCGTGGCTATATGTTTACCGCCAAATGCCGCCGCCAGCTCTTCAAAGTAAGGACGCCAGGCCACCAGCCCGCTTGAATGCTCCAGCAGGTGTTGGATGCTAATTTCATTTGATCCAGCGTTTTGAATGTCCGGAATATATTTTTGTATCGAATCGCTCAGGCTGATATTGCCGCGCTGGATCATGTCGAGTATCAGAGTTGTGGTGGCCAGTGGCTTGGTTAGTGAAGCCAAATCGAAGATTGTTTCGCGGGTTACCAAGTGACCATCGGGCTGAAGCGAGAGTTTTCCATGGGCGGTATGGTGTCGAATACTTCCCTTGATGCTTACAAGCAATACACCCCCGGGAAATACACCATCACTCGCCCCTTGTTCCATCAAATTTGAAAGTTTTTTACTGGTCTTTTTGCCGGTCATCGGAATCAAGAAACCACCGGCTCGAGAATTGTCAGGACCCTTTTGGTCGCATCGAGCCGTGCCTTGACGCCCAGCGGTAATGCAAAGTTGTGTTTTATGTGTCCGAAGTCTGCTCCCGAGACTGCCGGCAGGCCCAGTTTTGCCACGGCCCGCTCAACTACATTCCGGGCATTGTACTGTCCCCGCCCAGCCGGGAGACATCCGGCCAGGGAGCCGATTACCACGCCCTTGATATCCTCGAAGACCGAAGCTTGCTGCAGCTGATTGAACATTCGGTCCAGGCGATAGGCTTGCTCAAATGTATCTTCAAGAAACAAAATTGATCCGGCAAAGGATGGCAAATAGGGTGTTCCAACAAGGCTAGTCACAAGCGAAAGATTTCCACCGAGCAAAACTCCTTCGGCTTTGCCTTTGACTACGGTTTTCAGATTTCTGGCAGGCACTATTGACCCGGCAACCGGACTGGATATTGTTTTATACAGCCAGTCGCGAGCACTCTTTGGCAGGCTTGACAGCTGAGTTACAACCGGTCCATGAATTGTAACAAATCCGCCGGCGGTCGAGAGTGCCAATAACAAAGCGGTTACATCGGAGAAGCCGATTAACAGCTTCGGGTTCGATCTTATTTTTTTCAAGTCGAGTTTGTCGAGCAGTCGTGTCGTTCCATAACCACCCCGGATGCACCAGACCGCCTTTGTGTCGGGTTCCAGCAGGGCTTGCTGCAACCGCCTGGCCCGCTCGGCGTCGTTGCCGGCTAAAAAACCTGTGCGCGAAAATTCCTTGCGATCGACGACCGGTTCAAACCCCAGACGCTCAATCACTCGCAAACCCGTTTCAAAAAGATCTCGGTCAAAAGGACTGGCCGGCGCTACAAGGCGGACACGATCTCCTTTGAGAAGCGCAGCTGGTTTGTGGAGCTTCACTGATTGAGGTTGGCTGGAAGTTTGGAAATATAGTCTTTTACGATCGTGCGGTGGGTGTCATCATCGAGCGCCTTGCCCAATAAGTGTCCGGCGGCCACGATCGCCAAATCAACAGCATGGGTGCGGACTGCTTCAATTGCCCGGTTTTTCTCTTCTTCGATCTGACGACGGGCTCGATCGGTCAGGTCCGCAGCTTCCCGCCGGGCCTTGTCGAGAATCTCGTCTCCAGAACGTTGGGCGTCGTCCTTGGCCTTGGCCAGAAACTCGGCAGCTTCTTTGCGCTGCTTGTCCACTTGTTCTTTCTGGCCCGCTAATGCTTCGTCAGCGCTAGCCTGGGCATATTCGGCTTTTTGCAATGCCTCTTTGATCTTCTTCTCACGTTCACCCACGGCCTTTAGAATCGGCTTCCAAAGCAGTTTGCCCATTACGATCAGAAGAATCGCAAAAATTATCAGTGTCCAGAGGATCGTGCCGGGATGGACCGACATCAGGGAAAAATGCTCACCCTCGTCGCCCGAACCCGCAAGAAACATAAAGACCCGAGGATCTATATTCATCAGGGACATATACTACCTCCCATGTGTAGCCGAAGTCTTACCGGCAGACTCCGGCCACAAAGTGCCGCCAATACCGCGTTTGCCCCGCGGCCCCAGAAAACGCCTACTTCAGGGCCATCAAGATGCAAACAACCTCGGCAAATAGAGTAACACCCTCGATCAGTGCGGCTGCGATAATCATCGTGGTTCGAATTTCGCCAGCCGCAGATGGCTGCCGAGCGGTCCCATGCATGGCTCCCTCGGCGATACGACCGATACCGTATGCTCCACCAATAACTGCCAGACCAGCTCCGATTCCCGCTGCTAAATGTGCCAGCATTCCATTGCCTCCTTAGCTCAGAATATCCTGTAGTTTAATGTTCTTCTGCAATTAATAGTCCAATAAACAAAGAAGTCAGCATCGTGAAAATGTACGACTGTAAGAAAGCCACGAAGATCTCCAGCACGTACATGAATAAACCGAATCCAACGGTAACCGCCGCGATTCCCGCGCCCATGACGAAAATGAGCCCGATCAAGCTCAGCATAACGACGTGGCCGGCCGTCATGTTGGCAAACAAGCGGACACACAGGGCAAATGGCTTGGCAAAAATACCCATCAACTCAACAACAACCATTACCGGAGCCAACCACCAGGGAACACCCGGCGGCACCAAATGCCCGAAATAACCAAAAACACCCATCTTGCGCATACCGGCAAACTGAATGGTAAGAAAAGCCATGACCGCCAGTCCGGCCGTAACGCTAATATTGCCGGTGGCCGTCGAACCATATGGAATCAAACCCATCAGGTTACAGGTGAGAATGAAGAAGAAAGTCGTGCATAAGTAAGGGGTATACTTTGCGGCTCCATGTTTACCCATCGTCGGCTGCGCGATTTCATCACGAATGAACAAGACAAAGCTTTCAATCACCGAGGCAAATCCCTTGGGGATCAATGCTATTTTTCGGCGCACCAAGACACCCATTAAAATAAGCAGTGTCGCCGCAATAAACATCATCAGAATGTGCCGGCTAACCGACATATTGATGTCGATTCCTAACAATTCGAATCTCAGGAGATTGGGGTTTAAATGCACCGGCGCTCCTATCGCGCTAGATGCAGAATCCCAGTTCCACAACGGTAGTTCCCAATCCCATCCATTGGTAATATGGTGAAGGATCATGTCCTTGACTTGTTCACCAACACTCTTAACTGCCCCGGCGGTATGTTCAACCACGACTCGTCACTCCTCGACTGGGTTTGAGCAATCAGTGGCATTTGAGGACAGGAGCCGTGCCGAGCGCTGCAGTCCGGTAATCTCAATGACTAAAAACAACATAATTCCGGCCATCAATCCAATCACAAAGCCCGTCTGATCAAACCATTTCATCCCCAGAGATACACCGGCGTAAGTTCCGCACAATACCAGACGCAGCAGCATGCCTCCCATGACGTATTTTAGAAAGGTCTTATTCCCTCCTGAAAGGGCTTTCTTCAATGTCCACAATCCGCTAAGGCCGATCAGGCCGGCTCCCAGCCAGCCGGCCATTAAACCCCAGGCCATACCGACACCCTGGTGTGCCAAGATCCAAGATACGACCGTACCGGCTGCAATCAAGGCCCCGAAAAGAACCCACGCGGTTTTTCCTGGTCCTTTTGGTTTTTCAATTTTTGGTTTCGTCATCGTTATCTTTATCGCCGTGCTTTCGCTGCACATCATTCAAATGAAGAACTATCTTAAAAAAGTGATAAAATCCCGAAGCAATTCCTAAAAATGAACCAATCAACAACATCAGCGGCTCGGTGTCCCACTTGCCGTCAAGATAGCGACCTAAAAATACTCCTATCAGCAAACAACCGGCAAAAATACCACCGATATTGAGATATGGCGCTACCTTTCCCAACGACTCGGAGAACTTATGCAAATGTTCCTCCGCCGCGAGTGGGAAATATCATGGCCCTAAACGCGGATCAATACTTTTCGTGCAAATTTTACAAAAATTTAAGTCATATTAACTCAAGAAACTACTAATTATCGTCCTTGTTTAAGATCCTTGATTTTCCGGTGGCTTAGGTGGATTCACAGTCTTTTTCGGGGGTGATTGAATAACTTCTTTATCATTGGTTTTTTCGGGTTCTGGCTTTTTTGTAGCCTTTTTTTCTACTACTTTTTCTTCTTTATTGGTTTCGACCGGTTTTGACTCTGCCTCGGGCTTGGCTTTCACTGGTTTTTCTTTGAGCGGCGGACGTTTTGAACCTTCTGAAACGTCTACGTCTTTGGGCTTTGACTTCTTTACTTCCGTTTTCTTCGGTAGCGCGCCAGAACCCTTTATTGGAACCGTGGAATATGGAGATTTTTTCTGGTCCGGTCCGGTTTCCTGCCGCATCTGTTTCTGCAACGATTCTAGCTGTGCCTTGACCAGGTCGGGACGTGGGTGTCTCTTTAAGGCAGCTAAGTAACTCATCTCTGCTCGTGAGTGTTCTCCTAATTCCTGGTAACACATGCCCAGTTCAAACCGGCTGCGTGATTCAATCTCGATGTCTGGTCGAATCTCAAGAAACTGCTGATGGGCATCTGCGGCTTCCTGGTAACGACCTTCAACATAAAAGGAATTTGCCACCAACAGCATGGCCGAAGCCATATGTGGACTATCTTTGAAATTTTCGACTAATAGACGGGCTTCGGTTCGGGCCTGGTTGAATTCGCGAAGCATGAAGTAGCATTGGGCTATACGATATTGGTATTTCTCTATCCCGGCTTTCTTGGGGAAGGCACTCACCAGCCGTTCGAACTCCAGGGCCGCAGTGCGGTAATCACGCAAGCTGTCGTAAAATATAAAAGCAATTTCCTCGATAGCTTCAAATGCAAATGGTGCATCCCGATCCAGCTTCAACGCCTCACGAAGCCGGGCGACAGCGCGCCGCGGCTGGTTCAGGTAAAGATGTTCGATACGGCCAGCATGAAAAAGAGCTTTGGCCTGCCAGATTTTGTCATTGGCAGTCCCTTCGCGACTGAGCACTCGCGCCATTGTCAAAAAGTGACTTTCGGCGTCTTCGTAGCGGCCGTCAAAAAGCAACTCCTGGCCTTTATTGAAACGATCCTCCACGCTGCCGGACAGGCAACCAATCACCACAGAAACAACTACCAACACAAGGGCTAACGCCCGGCCTCTCATTTGCTGGTTTCCTCCGCTGTTTCTTTCTCGAGCAGTTTAGCCAATCCGACCACCCGCTCACCTGCTTTCAAGTCGATAAGTCGGACTCCTTGCGTGGCGCGGCCCATAATGGATATACCTTTCACCTGTGTCCGGATGACCATTCCGCCATCAGTTATTAACATCAGATCATCGTCGTCGGACACTTGCATTACTCCCACAACTGGACCGGTTTTATCTGTAATCTGGCAAGTTTTAACGCCGACTCCCCCGCGGGTGGTTAGGCGATATTCATCCAGTTCCGATCTCTTGCCGTATCCGTTCTCGGTAACAGTTAAAATTGTAGCGCCCGGATTGACTACCTCCATTGCAACTATCCGATCGTTCGTCTTGCGTAAACGGATTCCACGAACACCTCTGGCGGTGCGTCCCATCTGGCGGGCATCTTTTTCTCTGAATCTAACCACCATTCCCATGCGGGTACTAATCAGGATCTCCTGCTCTCCATTTGTCAGACAGGCACCGATGATCTCATCATTCTTATCGACACCCATCGCTTTTATGCCGGCCACATTAATATTTGAATAAGCGCCCAGGTCGGTTTTCTTGATATAGCCTTGTCGGCTGACCATGCACAGGTTGTGATTCTTCATGTCTTCAAAGGAACGTACCGGCACAATCGCGGCTACCTGTTCCTCTTTACGCAGACGCGCCAGGTTGACCACTGCAGAGCCTTTGGCGGCTGGACTGGCTTCAGGCACCATATATACCTTCAAGGCGTGCGCCCGGCCGGTCTGGGTAACGACAAGAATAGTACTGTGAGTGGATGCCACAAAAACACTCTCTACAAAATCTTGATCTCGGGTATGCATCCCGCTGCGCCCGCGACCCCCGCGGCGTTGTCGTCGGTAATAACTGAGTGAACTACGCTTTATATAACCCTTGTGGCTCATGGTTACTATGTGGTCTTCGTCAACCAGAAGGTCTTCGAGT
>JAFDKH010000289.1 GCA_019307065.1 Deltaproteobacteria bacterium | reverse complement strand
TTGCCGTACCCTCCGCTCACCGAGCCACCAGCGTTGTTTGTGTCGCCACCGTCGGCCTGGTTGCTTTGACCGCTGCTGATCGAGGTGTAATAGCTTCCGGCAACTGTCTCGTTATCTCTGCCCCCACTGATCGAAGAGTACTGGCCCGCGGCGGTGTTGAAATACCCACCACTCACCGAGGAGTACATGCCTGAGGCTTCGTTGTAATAGCCCCCGCTCACCGATGCGTAGTGGGTCGAGGCGGTGTTGTGGTAGCCCCCGCTTACCGAGGAGTAATAGTTCGAGGCAGTGTTGTTGTATCCCCCGCTTATCGAGGAACACAAGGCCGAGGAGGTGTTTTCTGTCCCTCCACTCACCGAGGAGGTCCAGTCCGAGGCTATGTTTAGGTGCCCTCCACTCACCGTGGAAAACTCGCCCGAGATCGTGTTTTCTTTCCCGGCGACCAGACCAGCGTAATTCGAATAGTTGTGATTGGGCCCCACCACCAGGTTGTGCGAGCCCGTTTTGTCCGAGCCACTGAAACGGGGTTCGTCGTAACCCACGATCAAGTTACCCAGGCCGTTGATCGCACCGTCGGTAGTTCCGCTGCCACTCTGGACTCGCACATTTAATGACCTAAAGATGAAGTCGGTGCCGTCGTAGAGGATATTGGCCGTGTCAGCAATGTCGTCCCAGGAGACACTAGTCAATCCGACATCGTCGCCGTCGTCGAGACCGGCCGGACGATTGTTTATGTCGAGCCAGGTGACACTGGTCATGCCTACGTCATCTCCGTCGTCCAGGCCTCCCGGGCGATTGAAGATATCGACCCAGTTCACCTCACCGTCATCCAGACCAAAGGGACGATGACCGATATCGATCCATTCGACGCTGGTCAATCCATCGTCCGTCCCGTCGGCAAAGCCTACCGGAATGTCAGTCAGTTCGTTCCAGGAAACGGTCAATAGCCCGACATCATCGCCGTCGTCCAGGCCAGCCGGTCGATTATTGATATCGAGCCAGGTTACACTTGTCATACCGACATCATCGCCGTCTAAGATCTCACCGGGAATATCAGTCAGGTCGAACCAGGATACTGTTGTCAGCCCGACGTCGTCACCGTCGTCGAGGCCGGCCGGTCGATTATTGATATCGAGCCAGTTAACACTTGTCAGCCCGACATCATCGCCGTCGGCAATGTCGGCCGGAATACCGGTGATATCGGCCCAGTTGACGCTCCCGGCCACTGCCTCGTTGTCGATTCCATCGGCAAACCCGGCCGGGATGTCGGCCAGATCGTTCCAGCTGATCCCGTCCACGGCTTGCTGTAGGGTGGTGTAGTCGGCTTGCAGGGTCTCATAGTTGGTTTGCAAAATATCCAGGCGCCCGACGACTTCATCCAGGGCCACCTGGACGTCTTCGGCGGTCAGACCTGATTGGGTGTTTACATAGCTGACATCGGCTGCGGTCACGGCCCCGCCCAGTTCTTCGGGCGTCAGGCCGCCGACCGTATCGGAGTCATCAGCCTTGGTTGCTTTGAAAGCATACGGCACCGAAGCCACCGGGACTCTGGGCAACATGGCCTGCCCGCCCACGCTAACCTGTAAGTAATACTTGTTTCCATCGAAGACGTCGATCAGGCTGTCGGTCTGACCCAGCTCTACAGAGAACTTGCCGCTGCTTACGTTGATGTCCTCGTGCGACTCGCTCCATAAAAGAGTGCCCGCGTTTGCAGCGTCGTAGATACCAAACTCTAAATCGACACCACCCTCGTAGGGCTGGCCGTTGTCGACCAAGTTGCCCGAGTAAATCAGCCGGTCGGGGACTTCGGCAAGGGTCACTTTCGGAAGTAAGCAAATCGCAACAACTGCAATGATGAATAGTTTTTTCATGGTCTCAGTCTCCTTGTCACTTGGATGTAAACCCGACGTGCTCGAGGGTCAGCGTGTCCGCTTTACTCTCATCACGGGCAAAGTCTTTGGCTATGATTCCGCTGAGTTTAAGGCTCCCGGCACTCATTACTCCACCGGCCGGGCTAAGCTCTCCGGTCAGGACCAATCCTGTTTGTGTCGAGCCACAGGTGCCGTTCGTACAGGTGTCACCACCTGTACACTCGACTAACCCACCCCATTCAAGGCAGTTGTCCGAGTCGTAATTGCCGCAAACCTCGTAGCCGTTTTCGTTAGCTGAGCAGCGCTGCTCGCCCAGTGTGGTGCAATCGTCGTTGCACGACGCTCCAGAAGAGCCACAGCCGGTCAAGCTGAGCGATATCACCAGGCTAAGCAGCCCGACTAATCTAATCCATCTATTGAATTGCATGTGATCTCCTTTGCCTACTTGCGAATAATTAAAAGACAAATTCTGCTGAAAAAAACCGTACTATGCACTGCAAAGCTCAGACCAAAAACTGCTATAGTAATTTCGGCAACTTACGACAAGCTGACATTGATTTCAATAGTCATAAGACAGTCCATTGGACTGTCTCGTCTCGTCTGGCTCACTGCGCTTGACCTGGCCGGCCGCGAATGGCAATCTCTGCCGAATCACATGGCGAAAGACGACCACAACTCAGACACCGTCCACCCGGAGCAAGAAACCAGCCAGACTACTTCCAGCCTGCCGCGCGGTACAAATCTCGGCCGTTTCGTAGTGCTCGAACAGATCGGCGCGGGCGGTATGGGCGTAGTCTACTCAGCCTATGACTCTGTGCTCGACCGCAAGGTGGCGGTCAAGCTCCTGCGCTTTGACTGCGAGGGCGAGGCCGCCGCCGTCCGGCAGGATCGCCTGATGCGCGAGGCGCGCGCCATGGCCCAACTTGCCCACCCCAACGTCAACACTGTCTTCGACGTGGGTACCTACCGCGGACAGGTTTTCGTGGCCATGGAATTGATCGACGGTCTTACCCTGACCGGCTGGCTACAGCAGAAGACACGATCAGTTAGACAAATCCTGGACGTATTCCTCCAAGCCGGCCGCGGTCTGGCGGCCGCCCACCGGGCAAGCTTGATACATCGTGATGTAAAGCCTGACAACCTGCTGATCGGCAACGACGGTCGCGTGCGTGTAACCGACTTCGGCCTGGTAGCTTCTCACTCAAGCGATCAAGCGCCTGGCGAAAAAGCCGCTGTCTCGTCACAGAAATCGGACGAAGACTCAGAATCGTTAACACAGACCGGAGCAGCAATGGGCTCGCCGGCCTATATGTCCCCCGAACAACATCGTGGGGAGGTTGTATCAGTAAGTTCCGATCAGTTCAGTTTCTGCGTGGCGCTCTTCGAGGCGCTCTACGGCAAGCGCCCCTTTTCCGGCGACTCGGGAGAACAGTTAGCCGCCAACGTGATCGCCGGAAGTCTCGATCCGTCTTCTAAGAGCGGCGCCGTACCTGCGTGGGTGCGCCAGATCGTCTTGCGCGGACTAAGAAGCAACATAGCTGACCGATTTTCATCAATGGACGCTTTGTTGGCTGCGCTGGGAAAGGATCCCGCTCGCAAGCGACGCGCGGTGACGACCTGGATTGCTGTCATTATCGCACTGGCCGCGGGCAGTTGGAGTTTGTACACCGTTTTGACTGCAGAAAAACCGACGGCCTGCCAGGACAGCGAACGTTATCTGGCCGGTGTCTGGGACGCCACACGCAAACAAGCGGTAAAGTCAGCCTTCACTGAATCAAAGCGGCCCTATGCAAAAGAAACATTCGAAAAGGTCAAATCCAGGCTGGACGAATACACCGGCAGATGGATGACTACCCGCAAGAATTCGTGCGAAGCAACCCACATTCGGGGAGATCAGTCAGATACGATCTTCGAACTGCGCAAGCAATGCCTCGATCGACGACTCTCCGAGTTGAACGCCTTGATCGGCTTGTTTGCCGCAAAGAGCGATCCTAAGGTACTCGACATGGCCGTCAAGGCAACCTACGAGCTTACCCCGCTGGCGATCTGTTCGGATGTGGAATTCCTCAAGGCCCGTATTCCTCTGCCGGAGAATCCAGGCAAGAGAAAAGAAGTGCAGGCCCTTCGCAAACGCATCGACCAGGCCGGGGCACTCAAGCGGGTCGGCAAACACAAGGATATTCTCGAAGAGGTAAAGATTATCGCTTCCGCGGCGGGCAAGCTGGACCACCCTGCCATTCTGGCCGACGCGCTGTGGTTGCTCGGTGATTTGCAGTCCAAGACCAACGAGGTCGCCGCTGCCGAAGAGACCTTGTATGATGCCGGCCGGGCAGCTGCCCGTGCCCGGGATGACCGTCTGCAGGCTCGTATCCTGACCCGGCTGATCTATGTAATCGGCAACCTCAAGGACCGCCGACAGGCGGCTCTGGCTTTAGCACCGGCGGCCAGGATGGCTATTGCCCGGGCCGGCGGGGACGATCTTCTGCAAGCCAACTTGACGAATCACATCGGCGTTGTCCTTGATTCCGATGGCCGTTATGCCGAATCGGTCGAGCACCACCACAAGTCACTCGAGCTTTTCAATAAGGCCCTCGGGGAGCAGCACCTGCGAATAGCCACCGCCTATGACAACCTCGGCGTGGCACTCAAAGGACAAGGCAAATACGATGAGGCCATCGAAAACTACCTCAAAGCACACGCCATTCGGGAAAAGATCTTAGACAAGCGCCACCCGGACATCGGCAACTCGCTAAACAATCTAGGTGTGGTATTCGATGAAAAAGGTGACGATAAAAAAGCGATCGCCTATTATCGCCAGGCGCTCGAAATCTGGACCAAGGCTTTGGGTACCGACAATCCACGGGTAGCCATGGCGACCAATAACATCGGCAGCTACTACGAAGACCATGCCCAATACGAAGAGGCGCTCGACTACTTCAAACAATCGCTCGATATTCGTATCCGCCTGCTGGGCGAGAAACACCAGTACACTTTGCGTGTGCGCGAGAACATCGCCATAACCCACGAGACAATGGGAAAACTCGATCAGGCCTTTGAAGAATTCCGTGAGATCCTCAAGCTGAACGAAGAAGTACTCGGCGCCGAACACCCCGGCGTGGCCTTTACATCGAACCGAATCGGCAACTGCCACCTCAAGCGTAAAGAGTACAACAAAGCAATCGCCGCCTACCAACGGGCTCTGGCCATCTACGAAAAAGCCAACGGTCCTAAGCACATCTCCCTGGCCGAACCCTTGAACAACCTCGGGCGGGTCTACTCAGAGACTCACAAACTCAAACTCGCGCGTTCCCGGATCGAACGCGCCCTGGATATCGTCAGAGAAACCTTCAACGATAAGCACGCCGGCTTTGCCGAGGTGCTGATCAGCCTGGCACGGGTTATGCGTCTTGAAGGCAAACCGCAAAAAGCGCTAGAACATCTCAATCAGGCCATGCCGATCCTGGAAAAGAAGCTCGGCGACAAGGGCCCGATTATCGAA